>JAFMRC010000343.1 GCA_017354375.1 Nocardiopsaceae bacterium
CGAGCATCCGCCGGCCGGGCGCGCCGCGGCGGATGAGCCCCACCGCCACGCACAGCAGCACGCAGCAGGCCAGCGCGACCCAGCCGAACACGGGGCTGGGCTGGTTGCCGTCGATGCCGCGGAACGGGGCGTTCGGCCCCAGGTCGAGGCCGAACCACCGGGGCTCGGGCACCGGCGAGCCGGACAGGCCGCCGCCCCAGGTGGTGTTCACGAAGCCGAAGTTCTCCAGGGCGACGGCCCCGGCCAGCGTGACGACGGCCAGGCTTACGCCGCGCACCCGGACCGCGGAGACCGCCGAGGCCAGGCCGATCACCACCGCGACCGCGATGCCCGCCAGCGCCGCGACCGGGAACGTGATGCCGAAGTTGGACGCCATGTGCGAGATCGTGAACCCGGCGGCCCCGGCCAGCGCGAGCTGCACGACCGAGATCTGGCCGACGAAGCCGGTGATCACCACCAGCGACAGCGCCAGGATCACGCCGATCATCGTGTTGATCAGCGCCTCGCGGAAGTCGAACGGGAAGACGGCCAGCGCCACGGCGCCCGCCACGGCCGCGATCAGCGCCGTCCGCCACAGGTTCCGCGGCCGCGGCGCCTCGGGCAGCCGGCGTTCGACCAGCTCGCCGCGGCCGGGGATCCGCGCCCCGCGCCAGAACAGCACCACGATGATGATCACGAAGGCCAGCAGGTCGGTGACGCCCGGCAGCGCGACCCCGCCGGACTGCGGGAACCAGGCCTGCGCGGAGGCGTACTGGAGCAGCGAGTACAGCACGCCGATGCCGATGGACGCCCCGCAGGCCAGGCCGAAGGAGGTGAACGAGGCGATCAGCGCGGCGGCCAGCGCCGGTATGACCTGCAACGGCAGGGTCTGCGGGTCGAGCTGGGTGATCGACGCGGCCAGGATGCCGAGCGCGCCGGCCAGCAGGGAAGCCAGCAGCGTGTTGGCCAGCGAGATGACGTTCGGCGACAGCCCGGACAGCATCGCGGCGGACTCGTTCTCCGCCGCCGCGCGGGTGGCGAGCCCGAACCGCGTCCACTTGTACAGCCCGGCGAGCACCGCCGCGGCCACGATCACCAGGCCGGTGAGGATGAACCGGTCCTCGGTGACCCCGGCGCCGAGCATCGGGACCAGGGTCGTCGGCAGGATGCCGGGCTCGGGCTGGGAGGTGACGCCGAACGCCAGGATCATCGCCGACTGGGCGACGAGCAGCACCCCGAGCGAGGCGACGAGCTTGGCCAGCGGCGCGGCGTTGCGCAGCGGCCGGTAGACGGCGAACTCGGTGACCGCGCCGACGGCGACCACGAACGCCAGCGCCAGCGGCAGCGCGGCGCCCACCGGCAGGGAGGCGACCTTCCCGCTGGTCAGCGCCCAGTAGGCGTAGCCGCCGAGCATCGCGATAGCGCCGGTGGACAGGTTGATGACCCCCGACCCCCGGTACATCAGCACGACGCCGAGCGCGATGCCCGCGATCAGCGCACCCGAGCCGAGCCCGAGCAGGACGAAGAGCAGGATCTCTTGCACGGGTCCTTCCTAGCGGCCGGGCACCTGGTAACGGGACTTCACGGTACTTCACGGGACTTCACGACGGTGGCTGGAGCCAGCCGGCCATCTTCGTGAAGTTCGGATGGCCGCCGGTCATGCCCGTGAACTGGAAGAACTGGGCCCGGTCGTTGCAGACCGCCGGCGCGCTGGGGTACTTGCCGCAGTCCAGCGCGGGGGCGCCGAGCGCCTGCGGCCCCTTGAACGCCTTCGCCTTCGCCTCGATCGCCGACGGGGACAGGTGGGAGTAGCCGACCTCGTCGAGGACCTTGACGGTCGTCAGCAGCTGCCCGAAATCGACGATGTTCCACGGATCCGACTCGTCGGCCGGGGTGGAGTACTTCTTCGCCACCGCCTCGTAGGCCGGCATCCCCGGGTCGGTCTTGTCGCCGAACAGCGAGCTGGCGATCGCGTATGTCCACTTCGGGAACTGGCCGCCGAGGCCCGCCGCGACCTGGCCGTTCAGGCACAGCGGCGCGGAGACGATCTTCCTGGGGTCGGTGATGCCCAGCTGGGTCAGGCTCTTGGCGAGGTTCACGCAGCCGGAGGCGTCGCTGTACGGGATCACCATGTCGGCCGTCTGCGCGTTCGCCGCGGTGAGCACCGAGGTCAGGTCGGTCTGGCTCTCGGAGTAACCGACGGACTTGACGGTCACCCCCGCCTTCTCCAGCGCCGCCTTGATCGCCACCGCGCCCGCGACGATGCCCGCGTTGTCCGATGGGTAGACCAGCGCCGCGGTCTTGGCGTGCAGCACCTTCGTCGCGTAGGTACCGAACGGCCCCAGCACGTGGGTGACGTCGCCGAACAGGATCACGGCGTTCTTCTGCACGGCGTCGGTCGTGGTCGCCGCCACCCCGTCGATCACCGGCTTGGCCCCGCCGAGCGTGTTGAAGAACGGCTGGACGCCGATCGCCACCCCGCCCATGTCGATCACGTCGACCTTCTTGTCCGCGAGGAACTTCTGGGCGCACGTGGTGCCCTCCTCCTCGGCGGAGGCGATGAAGCAGGTGTCGAGCTTGACCGGGTGGCCGTCCACGCCGTCGAGCTGGGCGTTGACGTAGTTCACCGCCATCTGCGCGCCGACCGTGGCCAGCGCCCCGACCACGGTCGGGCCGCCCTGCTGGTTGACGTAGCCGATGGTGACCGGCGGCAGCGACTTGTTCGCCGGGCCGGCCTTGCCACCGGTGTAGGACAGGTAGTTGGTGACCGCCTTCGAGCCCAGGCCCCCGGACCCGGCCCCGGTGGGCACTCCCGACGGGGCGCCCGACGCGCCGCCGCCCGCGCCGGAGCTTCCGGAGCCCGAGCCGCAGCCCGCCGCGAGGGTGGCCGCCGCGACCACGGCGGCCAGGGCGTAGGCCCCGGATCTCAGCCGTCTGCTTCCCCTGTTTCTCCTGCTTCCCGGCACCTTCACGGCGTCCTCCCCTAGTCTCCTGTCGCGCCCCACAGCTGGCGGGAGGCGAGCCGCGCTCCCTCGGCGAGGGACGCGAGCTTGGCCCACTGGATTTCCTCGTGCACCCGGTGCACGAAAGCGCCCTGCGCGAAGCCGCAGTCGGTGCCGCCCATCACGTTCTCGCGCCCGACCACGTTCGCCAGCCTGGTCAGGCGCTGGGCGACCAGCTCGGGGTGCTCCACCACGTTCGTGTGGTGCGTGACGACGCCGGGGACCAGGACCTTGCCGTCGGGCAGCTTCACGTCCCGCCAGATCGCCCACTCGTGCTCGTGCCGCGGGTTAGCCTGCTCCATCAGGTAGTACTTCGCGTTCACCCTGAGCACCAGGTCGATGCTGTCGCGCAGAGGCGGGTCGTAGGCGTGCGGCCCGTGCCAGGAGCCGAAGCAGACGTGGTACCGGATCCGGTCTTCGGGCAGGCCGGCCAATGCGTGGTTGAGCGCGTCCACCCGCAGCTCGGCCCAGGCACGGTAATCCGCCCAGGACTGGCCCCGGGACAGCATCGTGTCCGCCTCGTGCATCAGCACCGCGTCGTCGACCTGCAGCAGCAGCCCGGAGTCGGTGATGGCCTTGTACTCCTCGTGCAGCACGTCCGCGAGGGCGTAGACGAACTCCTCCTCCGACCCGTAGTGCTCGTTGCGCAGCCAGTACGCGCTGGCCGGGGCGACCACCGGCAGGAACGCCTGGACCCCGCCGCCGTCCTCGCCGACGGCGCCCTCGCCGCCCGTCTCCAGGCCGATGCCCGCGTCGTCGAGGCAGGCCTTGAAGTTGGCGATGTCCCGGTCGATCGCCGTGCGGTCGTAGCGCATCGGGCCGGTGCACACCCAGTCGGCGATGCCGCCCCCGCCGCCGCCCGCGGCCCGGGTCGCGGCCGCGTCGCGGGCGTCTTGCTCCGCGTAGGCGCCGGGGAAGTGCTGACGGTCCCTGCTGGCCGGCATGAACTTCGTGACGTCCCCTTCGATGGGCCTGGCCTCGAGGCCGGTGGTCCGCTGGTACAGGTAGCTGATCCAGCTCGACTTGCCCATCTCGCCGTCGTCGAGGACGTCGATGCCGGCATCCGCCTGCCCGCGCACCACCCCGGTCACGGCCTTGCGCAGCGCGGTCGCGTAGCCCGCCTCGTCGTACGGCTGCCCGCTGTCGATCGCGGCCTGGAAGGAGAGCAGCTCGGGAGGCCGGATCAGGCTTCCCGCGTGCGTGACGGGGATTCGCTGCATCGCACACTCCCGCGCGTCGCTCTATCATCGCCAGATACGGAGAAATCTCCCTCAAGAAAAACTGCGCACCGGCCGCACGTCAACGGCCGGGTAGGCCCGTGGCGTCACAATCGCGTCATGTGTCCGGTGGGCACATATCCCCGCGGGGCGACTTGGCCCGGCGCGACAGTGCGCCCGGCGGCGCCACGGTAGACCCTGGATGCATGGCGGGCACCGACGCGGTCCTGGACCTCGACGGGCTCTCCGTCGGCTACGGCCGGGGGGCGCCGGTCGTGCGCGACCTGACGCTGGCCGTCGGCCAGAGCGAGGTCGTCGCGCTGCTCGGCGCCAACGGCGCCGGGAAGACGACCACGCTGCGAGCGATCTCCGGCCTGCTCAAGCCGGCCGCCGGCACGGTCCGGCTGGACAGCGCCGACCTGGCGGGGGTGTCGCCCACCGCGCGGGCGCGGCTGGGGATCGCGCACGTGCCGCACGACCGCGGGATCTTCTTCGGGCTGACGGTGGCCGAGCACTTCCGGCTGGACCGCGCGGGATCCTCCGACGGCGCCGACACCGCGTTCGCTCACTTCCCGGCGCTTCGCGAGCTGCGCGGCCGCAAGGCCGGCCTGCTGTCCGGCGGCGAGCAGCAGATGCTGGCGATCGCCCGCGCCCTGGCCCGCGAGCCGCGGCTGCTGATGCTGGACGAGATGAGCCTCGGCCTCGCGCCGGTCGTGGTGGGCCGCCTGCTCCCGGTGGTGCGGGACTTCGCGACGGCCAACGGCACCGGAGTGCTGCTGGTGGAGCAGCACGTGCACCTGGCGCTGCGGATCGCCGACCGCGGCTACGTCCTGTCCCACGGCGAGCTGGCCGCCAGTGGCACCGCCGCGAGCCTGGCCACCGACAGCGACCTGCTGGCCGCCAGCTACCTCGGCGGGGGCACCCCGGCCCGGCGCGGCACCCCGCGCGCTACGCCGCCGGAGGAGGGCGCCGGGTTACGGCAGGATGCCCGGGTTACGGCGGGTAGCCGGGTGGCGGGTTACGGCGGGAGGCGAGTGGCGCGCGTGTTCTGCCGGCACGCGGGCGGTCATCGCAGTATCTTTTACCGGGACAATTTTCCCGAACGGATCATGCCGCCTGTCACCCATCAAATCCGTCTGTTCCGGTTGAGGGGCGCGGTCTAGCCGGTAGCCTGCTGAGGGTCGTGAGAGGGATTCCGTGGCTGGTTTTAGTAGTGGTTCCTGGGGTTCGGCGTGCGGGCATCCCGTGCCGCAAGGATCGCGGTTCTGCGCTGTCTGCGGCCAGCCGGCCGGCGCCGTCGAGATCAACGGCCGCGGCACGTCGCCGGCGGGCGGACAGCCCGCGCTCCCCTCGTCCCCGCAGGCACCCGCGCCTCAAGCACAGCCACCTCAGGCCCCGCCCCCGCAGGAACGGAATCCCTACTCCCCGCCCCGGCCCCCGCAGGGACAGCCGCAGCAAGGACAGAACCCGTACCTGCCGCCCCCTCCCCCGCAGCCCCTCCCCCCGCAGGCACAGCCGCCGCAAGCCCCGCCGACGGGGCAGCGCGCGCTGCCCCCATCCCCGCAGGCACAGCCGCCGCAAGGGCAACCCCCGCA
>JAFMRC010000552.1 GCA_017354375.1 Nocardiopsaceae bacterium
GACGGCCGGAGGCTGCTGGAGCTGGACGCTCGCCCACCGGGCGCGGGTCAGCAGGCGCGCCGCCGCCGCCACGTCGGCCTGGTTGAGCAGGACGGAAGACGGTAGCTCCTCCAGGTACCGCCACTGACCGTCCCTGTCGACGATGTCGACGACGAGGCCGGTCCTGGTGCCGGGCCGGCGGCTCGTACCGGAGACGTCGATGCCGTCGCGTTCGGCCTGCCGGAGCAGGCCGGTGCCGACGGGGTCGTCGCCCGCAGCGGCCACCAGCGCGGTCCGCATGTCGAGCTGGGCGAGGGCGACCGCCTGGTTGGCGCCCTTCCCGCCGAGCATCTCGTGGCGTTCCCGCACGGCGCTGGAGTGCCCGGCGTCCGGCATGCCCGCCACGACCAGCACCAGGTCCCGGGCGAGCTGGCCGAACACCACCACGGATCTCTCCGGCATCGCTAAGCCTCCCTCGCCGGTTTCCGGCGAGGCGATGCCCAGTGCTTCCAGGACCGCGTGCACGTTGCCGAACTCGCGGTCCGGCGGCAGCGTCGCGACCCGGTCGGCCAGGTCTTGTGGCGCGTCGCTGTCGGCGAGCCTGCTCAGCAGATCCTCCCGGGTGGCCGGGAAGTAGTCTCGCGTCATGACCCGGGCCAGCTCGCTGCGGTCCGCCACGTCCTCGTCCGCCACGTCCTGGCCCGGCCGCCGCCGGGACGGCGACGGGACGGAATCCTCCACGGGCTCCGGCTCGCGCCATTCCTCGATGTGGCCGCGCTGGGCGCTGCCGCGCACCATGCCCTCGGTGTCGTGCGCCAGCTGCTCGTCGTGCGCCGGTCCGTGCTTCGTGTTCCCGCGTTCCACCGCGCCTCCTTCCGGGCAGTGGGCCTGGTGTTCTCGTGCCCTCCGACTAACCCGGAGCGCGGCGGGCTAAACACCCGGAGTCCCGTTTGGCGCCCTCGTCACGGGTAGCGGCTCTTGGTGAAAGGGGAGGTAACGCCTCATGCCCATCGATAACTACGACAAGATCAGGGAACCCGCCTCGTCACGGACTTCGGCTCCCTCATCACCATGCCGGTCGCGGGCGCCTAGCGCGCGGGCCAGTCTGGCAAGACCAGCGCCGACACCAGCCCGTGGAGCGGCGAGACGCTGACCGAGATTCCGCTGCCGCCGCACGTGCTGCTGGACGAGAACGGGGTCGCGACCGCGAGGGAAGAGGTGTTCGGCCCGGTGATCACCATCGTCCCGGCCGCGGGCGAGAGCGGCCTGTTGCGAAACTAGCCGGGGTATCAAGCTGCCTGCTGTCCATTATGTACGATTAAGCCTTAACCTTGCCCTTAGACTCAAGGCGTGCAAGCCGCTTAGCCGTGTCGTTTGGGTCTCCACGCGCCCCTAACGACACAGCTAGGCAAGGTAAATACCCTTGCTGGGTATGCAACAGGCCGCTATAGCCCCATCGATCACGCAATCGAGGGGGCCGGTGAGGAGGGGAACGCGCGCCGGGGCCTCCCCGGCTAAATCGCTTGACGAGTGGGGATGCCGAGCGGTGAGGTAATCCAGCGGGTCAAGCACGGAGGTGGCAACGGGTGATGACACGGCGGCCGAGGGGGAGCACCTCGAGGCGCTGCTGCGAGCCTTCCTGCGCGACGGGCGCCTCATCCGGCTGCCCGCCAAGTTCACCCGGCGCAAGGAGATCCTGCGCTATCTGGCGATGCGGGACTTCCAGCCCGGCGCCTGGTACGCCGAGCGCGAGGTCAACGAGATCCTCAAGGCCTGGTGTGAGGGCGCAGACGCCACCGACTATGTCTCGATCCGCCGCTACCTCATCGACTACCACATCCTCGACCGCGATGGCGCCGGCCAGTACTGGCTCCTCGGCGCCTGGAAGGTCCCGACGGCCCAGTAGCGGTCACCTGTCCCTCCGTCCGCGGACGGCGGCCAGTGCCCGGCTGGCGGACCGGCTGGCTTCCCCGGCCACGCGGGTCACGGTCGCGGTGGCGCGGGCGGCGGCTTCGGTGGCCCGGAGCTGCGCGC
>JAFMRC010000344.1 GCA_017354375.1 Nocardiopsaceae bacterium
CCGGGGCCGGGGTCGCGACGCTTCCCGAGGGCGCCGCGGAGTCCGGATCGGCCGGTGCGCCCGGTGCGCCTGGGGCGCCTGGGGCGCCTGGGGCCACGGGCGGGCTCGACTACGACGAGCTGGCCCGCCGGCTGCTCGTCCAGGTGCTGCGCAAGCTCGGGTCGGGTCCCGTCGGCGGGGACCTGGCCACCGTTGATGCCGCGGGCGCCCTGGCCGAGCACACCGCCGATGACGGTGTTCCGGGAGGCGGCAACGGCTCGGAAGGCGGCGGCAACCCGGAGGACGCCGCCTGGGAACAGGGCGGTGGCGGGCGCGTCACACGAGAGGCGGCCGCTCGCGAGAAGACGGCAGCGCTCCAGGAGACTGTCGCGGGACTCGAGCGCGAGCTGGCCACCGCGTGGACCCGGCATGGCACGCTGACCGCGGAGAACGCCAAGCTGCGCGAGCAGCTCAGCCAGGCGCAGCGAGACCTGGCGCTGGAGCGTACCCGCAAGGTGCCCTTGTCCGGCGAGCTCAACCAGGCGGAGGTCGTGCTGCTCGGCCGGCTGCTCGACGCATCCCCCGGTGGGCGGGAAGAGCACCCCGGCGCGACCGCCGGCTAGCGCTGAGCACGTTGTGGAGCTTTTTCGCACTATAAGTGCGAAAAAGCTCCATGCCGACGGAAAAGCTAGCCGATGCGGCGGAGGCCGTGGCGGTACTGGCGGCCGGACTCGATGTAGTGCTGGACCGCGACCCGCGTGAACGGGTAGTCGATGTCCGACCGCCTGATCTTCGCGGGCACGCCGGCGACCAGGCTCTTCGGCGGTACCTCCATGTCTTCGGGAACCACCGCTCCCGCGGCCACGACCGACCCGGCACCGATGACGGCCCGGTTCAGCGTGACCGACCCGGAACCGATCAGGCAGCCGTCTTCGACCAGGCATCCCTCGAGGTGCGCGTTGTGCCCGACGACGCAGTCGGCCCCGATCACCGTCGGGGCCAGGGCGGTGGTGTGCACGACCGTGCCGTCCTGCACGGACGTCCGCGCCCCCACGGTGATCGTCCCGTGGTCTCCGCGCAGGACCGTCGCCGGCCACGCCGACGCCTGGGGGCCGAGCGTCACCCGCCCGATCACGACGGCGTCCGGGTGTACGTAGGCTGTCTCGTCGATGACTGGCTCAAACTCATCCAGGGCGTAGATCGGCACCTCCATAGGGTAACGTCTCGCTACGTGGCCGACAGATCCCCCGCCGACTCCCCTGACGATTCCCCGGTGCAGCAGCTGCTCGCCGCCGCGGTCAAGGACATCGGCGGTACCGAACGGAGCGGGCAATCTCGCATGGCCCAAGCCACCTGGGCCGCGATGTCGGGCGGCCAGCACCTGGCTGTCCAGGCGGGAACCGGTACCGGCAAGTCGCTGGCCTACCTGGTGCCGGCGCTGCACCTCGCCATCAGCCGGAAGGAACCCGTCGTGGTGTCCACGGCCACCATCGCGCTGCAGCGCCAGCTGGTGGAGAGGGACCTGCCCCGGCTTACCGAGGCGCTGCGCGGACCGCTCGGCCACGCCCCGAAGTTCGCGATCTTCAAGGGCCGCGGCAACTACGCGTGCAAGAACAAGCTCGGCGGTGCCGCCGTCGACGACGGGCAGGAGGCGCTGCTGCCGGAGGAGTCGTTCGAGCCGTCCACGCCTCTCGGCAAGCACGTCAAGAGGCTGCACGAGTGGGCGTCGGAGACCGAGGGCGGGGACCGGGACGAACTGGTGCCCGGCGTGCCGGACCAGGCGTGGCGCCAGGTATCGGTGACGGCCAGGGAGTGCCTGGGGTCTCACCGCTGCCCGTTCGGGACGGAATGCTTCAGCGAGCGTGCTCGGCGGGCCGCGGGCGAAGCCGACGTCATCGTGACCAACCACGCCCTGCTCGCGATCGACGCGCTCGGCGAGGGCGTGCTGCCCGAGCATCACGTGGTGGTCGTGGACGAGGCGCACGAGCTGGTGGACCGGGTGACGTCGGTCGCGACCGGCGAGGTGTCGGCGACCGCGGTCGACATCGCGGCGCGCCGCGCGGGGAAGTTCACCGAGGCGGCCGAGCACGGGCGGCTCGACGATGCGGGCAAGGCCCTCGGGCCGCTGCTAACCACCCTGCCCGCGGGCCGGATGGACGTCCTCGACCTGCAACTCGGCGGTGCCCTGTCCGAGCTGGGGGAGGCGGCTCGGGAATGCGTCGCGCAGGTTCGCCGCCGCGCTAAGGAGCTGGCCGAGGATCCGTCGCAGCAGGGCGCCGCGCAGACCGCGATCGTGGCCCTTGAGGACCTGGCGGCGACCGCGGAGCGGATCGTGGCCTCGTTCGACTTCCCGGTGGAGGAACGGGACGAGGTCGTGTGGCTCGATCGCGTCGAGGCCGGCGCCGCGATCGCCGCCACGCTGAAGGTCGCGCCGCTTGAGGTCGGCGAGGTGCTGGCCGAGTCGCTGTTCGCCGAGCGGACGGTGGTCCTCACCTCGGCGACGCTCACCCTCGGCGGTTCGTTCGAGCCGCTGGCCAAGCAGTGGGGCCTGGACCCGGGAGGAATCGGCACCGAATGGGAAGCCCTGGATGTGGGCTCCCCGTTCGCCCACGGCAAGAGCGGAATCCTGTACGTCGCCAGGCAGCTGCAGCCGCCGGGCCGGGACGGGCTGCCGGACGAGTACCTGGAGGAGCTGTGGGAGCTGATCCAGGCGGCGGGCGGCCGGACGCTCGGCCTGTTCTCGTCGATGCGGGCGGCCAAGCAGGCGACCGCGGCGCTGCGCGACTCGCTGAAGTTCCCGCTGCTGTGCCAGGGGGACGACGCGACCGGGCTGCTGGTGAGGAAGTTCGCGGAAGACGAGCCGACCTGCCTGTTCGGGACCCTGTCGCTGTGGCAGGGGGTGGACGTGCCGGGCCCGTCGCTGAGGCTGGTCGTGATCGACCGGATCCCGTTCCCGCGGCCGGATGACCCGCTCTCCTCGGCGCGGACCAGGGCGACGGAGGCGCGCGGTGGCAACGGGTTCATGGAGGTGTCCGCCACGCATGCCGCGCTGCTGCTCGCCCAGGGTTCCGGGCGGCTGCTGCGGACGATGGACGACAAGGGCGTGGTGGCCGTCCTCGACCCGCGGCTGGTGACCAAGCGGTACGGCGAGTTCCTGCGCGCGTCGCTGCCCCCGTTCTGGCAGACCACCGACCCGGAGGTAGTCCGCGGCGCCCTCCGCCGCCTCGCCGGCGCTTAGCTTTACCTGGATAAGCGTCTTTACCTGAGTTCCTGACGCTAAATAGCCCCCGCAATCGATTGCAAGCGTCACGCGTTCAGGTAAAGACAGAAGTTCAGGTAAAGCCTCGTCGACTAGGCCGAGGACGTCGAAGCGGTGGCGCTGCCACAGCCGCATGGACGTCTCCTCGGGATAGGACAGCACGTCCGGGGGCATGTCGTAGATCCGCGTGGTGCGATGCTCGGTGGCGTAGGGCGTCCAGCCGGGGTCTCCGTCGGCCGCGAACCGCACCCAGTCGTCGCGCATCTGGTCGCCGAGGGCGAGCAGGCTCGCGGGCGGGCTGTCGCCGAGCATGACGCTGGTGAACCCCGGGGTGTCCGCGGGCGGGGGACCGAATAGCAGCGGCACGTCCAGCGCGTGGCACGCGCCGAGCGCCCCGTCCAGCCCCGGCGCCTCCGCGCGCAGCTCGTACAGGTACGTGGTGCCGCCGGAGGCGGCGTGCGCCTGCGCCAGGTGCAGGGTCGGCATCCGGAACAGCCAGTCCGAGAACACCAGCTCGAACAGTCGGCCCGGGCTCGCGCCCGGATGCCCGTCGCGGTACCCGGCGGGACCGTCCGGCGCTGGCGCGAACGCGTCAAGAACGATGGCCGCCTCCTCTTCGGTGATCTTCCCGAGCCGCTCGGAGAGGGCGACGAACAGCCGGTACTCGTCTCGGTTATGCCCGGTGAGCAGCTCAACGTCGCGGGCCGCGCCGGACAGCAGCGCCCGCCAGGGCGCGCGGGGCAGCACGTCTCCGTCCACGACCGGCGAGAACGGCGTGTCGGTGAGCCGCACCGCCCCCCACCGGCCGAACTCCTTCATCCTGGCGGTCACCTTGGCGGATGCGACCGCCAGCAGCGCCGGGTCGGCGGCGGCCAGGGCCTCCCGCGTGGCCGGGAGCCCGGCCTCGCCGGCGATCGCCGCCGTGACGTCGGCGGCCAGCGACGGCGTGAAGAACGTGCCGGGCACGCTCTGCGCGATGGCCCGCCCGAAGAGCCCGCGGGCACTGCTTCCGCTCTCGTTCCCGTCGGCGCCGTCCATGGCGAGCAGGGCGGCGATCGCCCCGGCGCCCGCGGACTCGCCGAACACGGTCACGTTCCCCGGGTCGCCGCCGAACGCCTCGATTTCGTCGGCCACCCACCGCAGGGCCGCCACCAGGTCGAGTAGCCCGCGGTTGGCCGGGGCGCCGGGGATCTGCCCGAATCCCTCCACGCCGAGCCGGTAGTTGCAGGTCACCAGCACCACGCCCGCCATGGCGAAGAGGGTGCCATCGTAGCCGGGACTGGCCGACGAGCCGAACATGTACGCCCCGCCGTGGATCCAGACCATGACCGGTAGCCCCGTCGCTCCCAGGTCCGGCGTCCACACGTTGAGCGTCAGCCATTCCCCGGTCTCGTCCGAGGGCGTCCCGAGGGACGGGCTGGGCGGCTGCGGCGCCAGCGGGCCGAACGCTCCCGCGTCGCGGACGCCGTCCCAGGCCTCCGGGGGCTCCGGTGCCCCGAACCTCAGCTCGCCCAGCGGCGGCTTGGCGTACGGGATGCCGCGAAAGGCGAACACGCCGCTCTCGTAGCGTCCTCGCACCCGGCCAGGGCCGACGGCAACTTCAGGATCGGCCAGGGCCATGAGGTTCCACCTTCCGCCACATCGGTGGAGCGTTCAGGGGGAGGGATTCCCTTAAGTTTCGTTAGCCATGAATCTAGCCAACCGGGTCGAGGACGACAACGGGATCTTCCGGTGCCCCTCCGCCTTGTCCTCAGTGTAGGAGACTGGTTCCGTGAAGACCCCGCGCAGCCTGGAAGACCTTCCGTTCGCCGAGCACCTGGAGCGATGTTCCCCGGACGGCCTGGAGCCTGAGGGCGACTACGACTGGGCCTGGTTCGACGGCGGATTCCATGACGGCGACCGCGGCGGCATGATCGAGGATGGCGGCATGATCGAGGATGTCTGTGCCGACGGGACGCGGTTCATCGAGGTCGCGTTCACGGACCTGACGTTCGACGGCGTACGCCTGCGCCGCGCGCGGATGTCGGGCGCGTGGTTCGGGCGGGTCCGGCTGGTGGGCCCCGACCTGGCGGAGTCCTCGATGACCGACGTGTGGCTGCACGATTGCGTGCTCGCGGGGGTGCAGGCGTTCAGCCTGCAGGGGCGCCGGGTGACGTTCCGCGACTGCAAGCTGGACTCGGTGAACTTCAGGGACGCGACGCTGACGGACGTGACGTTCGCCGACTGCGTGCTGCGCGAGCCTGACTTCGGGGGCGCGAAGCTGACCCGCGTCACGTTCTCCGGCTGCCAGCTCGCGGGGGCCGAGTTCAGCGGCGCGGCCTGCCGCGACGTGGACCTGCGTGGCGCGACCCTTGGCGGCTCGGACTCCTCCGGGGGCGACGCCCCCGGCATCCGCTCCGGCTACGACGCGCTGCGCGGCTGCCGCGTCGACTCGCTCCAGCTCATGACCCTGGCCCCGCTGCTCGCCCACCACCTCGGCATCACGGTCACCGACGCCTGACGGTCACCGGCGCCGGACGGTTCACCGGCGCCTGGCGGGTCACCGGCGCCTGAT
>JAFMRC010000345.1 GCA_017354375.1 Nocardiopsaceae bacterium
GCGCGAGCCAGACGCCCGCCGGGCTCCCGGTGCGCGATCCGGGCGCCACCAGGCCCCCGGAGATCGGCGGTGGCGGGGCCGCGATGCAGCCGCAAGCGCCGCTGTCGCCGGACCGGGCGCGGAGCACGCTAAGCGGATTCCAGCGTGGGACACGCCGGGCCAAGGAACCATCCCCTGGGGGGTCATCCCCTACGGGGACGGTCCACGGTGTTTCCCGGGGGACACCCCCGGACCCCCGGGCCGCCGGAGGCGGATCCGGGACGGGAGAGGGAGCAACGCGTTGAACATGCCGTACCAGCAGAACCTGAACTGGCTTGTCACCGATTTCGCCAGCAGAGTCCCGGGCGTGGCGCACGCGTTCGTGGTCTCGGCGGACGGGATGCCGCTCGCGGTGTCGGTCTACGTCCAGCAGGAACTGCTTGAGCACGTCTCCGCGCTCATCTCGGGCCTGTCCGGCATGATCGCGGGCGCGTCCCGCGTGATGAACGCCGGGGGCCATGTGCAGACGCTCGTGCAGATGGCCGGCGGGCTGCTGATCATCATGTCGATCAGCGACGGCTCGAACCTGGCCGTGCTCGCCGCGACGGATTGCGACACCGACCTGGTCGGTTACGAGATGGCGCTCCTCGTCGAGGCGGTGGGCGAGGCGCTGACCCCGGTGCTGCGCGCCAGCCACCAGACCTTGCCCTCGGCCGGCAGCAGGTGGACCGGGTCGTAGTACTCGTACTCGCGGGCCAGCGCCAGGTCGTCGCCGTCCTCAAGCGCCGTGCGGTAGTTCTTCGTCCAGTACGAGATGCCGCGCACCGTGTCGTACCGGGTCGCCTGGTGCACCCACCGCTTGCCGACGTACGGCACGTCGCACACTAGCCGCGGTGTCGCGAACCCGGGCAGGTATCCCATGATCGCCTCCTGCAATGCGCGAGCCTCGGCCAGGGACAGCCGCCAGTGCTCGGCCCCGGGGATCATGTCGCACATGTAGAAGTAGTACGGCATGATGCGGGCCTCGTCCAGCAGCGCGAAGCACAGGTCGAGCAGGGCCGACGGGCTGTCGTTGACGCCGCGCAGCAGCACGCCCTGGTTGCGGACGTCCCGTACCCCGGCCTCGAACATCGCCTCCGCGGCCCGCGCGACCAGCGGCGTCACCGACTGGGCCGCGTTCACGTGGGTGTGGATGGCCAGCGACACGCCCCGCGACCGCGCCACCGACGCCAGCCGCGCCATCCCGGCGCGCACCTCGTCCGACAGCCAGTGCTGCGGCAGTCCCATCAGCGCCTTGGACGCCAGCCGGATGTCCCGGATGGAGGAGATCTCCAGCAGCGCGGACACGAACGCCTCCAGCCGCGGCCACGGCAGGTTCGCGACGTCCCCGCCGGACACGACGACGTCCCGCACGCCGGGGGTGCGCCGCAGGTAGCTCAGCATCGCGTCGAGGCGGTCGGCGCGGTTGAGCGTGAGCTTGTGCTTGGGCACCGTCGGCGTGGAGTTCCCGACCAGGTCCATCCGGGTGCAGTGCCCGCAGTACTGCGGGCAGGTAGGCAGCAGTTCGGCGAGCACCTTGGTGGGGTAGCGGTGGGTGAGTCCCTCGGTGGCCCACATGTCCGCCTCGTGCAGGGAGTCCCGCTCCGCACAGGGGTGGGACGGCCACTCCGGCTGCCGGTCGCTGAAGACCGGAAGCATGTACCGGCGCACCGGGTCGGCGTACCAGGCGTCGGTGAACCCGGGGTCGGACGCCGGGACCGACGGCGCGATCGTGTTTATCATCTGCGGCGGGAGCAGCATCGACATCGTCGCCCGCTCCCGCTGATCCCGCTCGGCGTCGGTGTAGAAGGCGTCGGCCAGCCCGGGTCCGGTGACCGCGCGGAGCTGGGCGATGTTCTTCACGCAGTGCGCCCGCTGCCACTGCGCGGACTCCCACTCCTCGCGGCTGACGCCGGCCCACCCCGGGAGCCGCCGCCAGTCGGGTTCGATGAGGTCACGGCGCTGATACGCGTACGGTTGCTCGACCACGCTACCTCCCAGCAAAGAAGCGATAATCCGTTACTACCCTAATCACACGAAAGAAGCTACGGTGGTTAGAGGCAACAGATAGAAATTTTCCATAACGGATCCTGGCGCCTGGCTAGCGCGAATCGTCGCGGACGGGAAGGATGAGCACACATGGCACGATCCGCTGATGCCCGCTCGTCACTCACCCGTGCGCTGGGCCTGCACCGGGTCGCCGACCCGGACGAGCGCCGTTCGGGGGTGCTCCCCCAGGCCGCCTCCCGCCTCGACCCGGATCCGCACGCCGGCCCGGGCGAGGTCCGGATCCGCGTCGATCGCCTCAACCTCGACGCCGCCTCCTACCGCCAGCTCCGCGACGCGCATCACGGCGACGGCGACGCGATCAGGGCCGCCGTGGCCGAGATCATCGGCCGCCGTGGCAAGATGCACAACCCCGTGACCGGCTCCGGCGGCATGCTCACCGGCGTCGTCGAGGAAGCGGACCCAGAATCCCCCCTCGGCCTCAAGCCCGGCGACCGCGTCGCCACCCTGGTCTCCCTCACCCTGACCCCGCTGCGCGTCTACGACGGCCTGCGGAACTGGGATGGCCTGTCCGAGCAGGTCCCCTGCGACGGCCACGCCATCCTGTTCGCCCGCTCGATCGCCGCCGTCCTGCCGGACGACCTCCCCGTCCCCCTGGCCCTGTCGGTCATGGACGTCTGCGGCGCCCCCGCCCTGACGCGAAGAGTCGTCGCGGGACTTGGCGAGATTTCTGCCGGCAGTCCTCCGGAACGCCGGCAGGAAATCTCCCCTGCGTCCCCCTCCTCCACCCCCGGCCCGGGACCCGTCGTGGCGATCCTGGGAGCAGCCGGAAAAAGCGGCTCCCTCTCCGCCGCAGCCGCCCGTGACGCTGGCGCAGCAAGCGTTATAGGCGTAGTCCGAGACGAGGAAGAAGCGTCCCTGCTCCGTGAGGTAGCAGCGCTCCATGATGTACCAGCTGCCGACCCGGTCCCAGGCGGCGGGCGCCGGGGCAGATTTCTCTCCGGCGTTCCGCAGGACTGCCGGAGAAAATCTGTCCCAAGCCAGTCGCGCCTTTACAGCCCGTCGTCCCCCCTCTATACCGACGTGGTCGTAGCAGACGCCCGCGAGCCGGTGCCGCTTGCCGAGGTGATAACAGCAAGAGGCGGCGGAGCCGCCGATGTCACGGTCGTGTGCGTGGACGCTCCGGGTTGCGAGGGCGGGGCGATACTCGCGACGCGGCAAGGGGGGACCGTCATCTTCTTCTCGATGGCGACGTCGTTCAGTGCCGCGGCCCTCGGGGCCGAGGGCGTCGCGGCGGACGTCACCATGGTCGTGGGCAACGGCTACGTCCCCGGCCACGCGGAGTACGCGCTCGAGCTGATCAGGGCAAACGCGCCGGTACGGCGGCTGTTCGAGCGGCGCACCCGCGAGGCCCGCGAGGGGCATCGCGAGCGTGCCGAGTGCGCGTTTGGGCCGGCTCTTGCCGGCCCAAGTACGCACTTGGGCCGTTCCGAGAGGGGTGGTTCCGGGGCGGGTGGGTCCGGGGCAGAGGCGGGTGGTTCCGAGGTGGCTGACTGAGTGGCTGAAGGGAGCGGCCGGTGACAGGGAAGCTCGGGCTCGATGCGGAGAAGGTGGCGCTGGCGCGGGAGCTGGCGCGGCGGGCGGGGGAGCCGGTTACCCGGCTCGCCCAGACGCACAGCACGGTGTCGATCGAGCGCGCGGTGCTGCGGATGGCGGGGCTCGACGGGGCCGACGCCGAGGGGATGCCCTGGGCCAACCGGCTCGCGGACGCGGTGCGAGACCAGGTCGGCCTGGCCAGCGGCGTCGCGCTGCCCGTGTGGGACGCGATGCTGGCCGGCGGGCACGAGGATCTGCGAGACCTCGCGGAGCGGGCGGCCGGGGGACGGGTGAAGTTCCGCCTGCCCGACGGGGGAGAAAGGGAAGCGGCGCGAGGCGCCGCGATCCGTTCGGCGGAAAAGGGCCTGGCCACCATCGACGCGCAGCGGGCGGCGCGCACCCGCATGGTCGCGGACCTCGCCGATCCTCCCGCGCCGTTGATCTACCTGATCGTCGCGACCGGGGACATCTACGAGGACATCCCGCAGGCCCAGGCCGCGGCCCGCGAGGGCGCGGACGTGATCGCGGTGATCCGGTCCACCGGGCAGTCGCTGCTGGACTACGTGCCCGAGGGCGCCACTCGCGAGGGGTACGCGGGCACGTACGCCACCAGGGAGAACTTCCGGCTGATGCGCGCGGCGCTGGACGATGTGTCGCGGGAGCTGGGCCGGTACGTGCGGCTCACGAACTACGCGTCCGGGCTGTGCATGCCGGAGATCGCGACGCTGGCCGGGCTGGAGCGGCTGGACATGATGCTGAACGATTGCATGTACGGCATCATCTTCCGTGACATCAACCCGGTGCGGACCTTCATCGACCAGCGGTTCTCCCGCGCCGTGCATGCCCGCGCCGGGATCGTGATCAACACCGGCGAGGACAACTACCTCACCACCGCCGACGCGGTCGACGCCGCGCACACGGTGGTCACCTCGCAGCTGCTGAACGAGTATTTCGGCCGGGAGGCCGGGCTGGACACCTGGCAGCTGGGCCTGGGACACGCGTTCGAGATCAACCCGGCGGTGCCGGACTCGTTCCTGCTGGAGCTGGCGCACGCGCAACTGGTGCGGGAACTGTTCCCGGGAGCGCCGCTGAAGTACATGCCGCCGACCAAGCACATGACCGGCAACGTGTTCGCGGGGTACCTGCTGGACGCGTTCTTCAACCTGTGCGGGTTCATGACGGACCAGGCGATCCTGCTGGTCGGGATGATGACGGAGGGGATCCACACGCCGTTCCTGTCCGACCGGGACCTCGCCCTGGAGAACGTGCGGTACGTGCGGGACGCGGCCGGGAAGCTGGGGCTGTCGTTCCAGCCGGATCCATTCGTCGTCGATCGCGCGCATCAGGTGCTGGACGAGGCGGTCGCGCTGCTCCGCCGGATCTGTGATGGCGGCCTGCTGAACGCGATCGCGGACGGGACGTTCGGCATCACCAGGCGGCCCCCGGACGGCGGTCGCGGCCTGTCCGGGGTCATCGAGCGGGCCGACGGCTACTTCAATCCGGTGGAAGAGCTCCTCCATCCCGTCCCCACGCTGCCCCCTTCCACTCCCGCGGAGGCGTGACCGTGACCACAGTCGAATCGATCGTCCGGCCCTACGGGGACACCACCGGGGACGGGCGGGTGCAGGTGTCGTTCACGCTGCCGGTGCCGTCGGTGTCGCCCGACGACCGCGCGCTGGCCGAGGGCGCGGCGCTGCAGCTCGCGTCCAAGATGGGGCTGTCGCCCGCGATGGTCGTGCACGCCAAGCCGGTCGGACCGGACTTCACGTTCTTCATCGTCTACGGCGCCGTGGCGCACCTCGTGGACCTGGCGGCCGTGACCGTGACGCCGCGGGAGTTCGAGCTGCTGAGCCCGGCCGAGGTGAACCTGCGGATCCGCACCGCCCTGGGGCGGAAGCTGGTCGTCGTGGGCGCGTGCGTCGGGACGGACGCGCACACGGTCGGGATCGACGCGATCCTGAACGTGAAGGGACACGCGGGGGAGAAGGGCCTGGAGTACTACCGGGAGATCCGCGTGGTGAACCTCGGCGCCCAGGTGGCGGTGGACGACCTGGTCGGGCGCTGCGTCGAGGAGGCCGCGGACGCGGTGCTGGTGTCGCAGGTCGTCACCCAGCGGGACGCGCACCTGTCCAACGCGCGTGCGGCCGCGGCGGCGCTGTCGGCGGCGGC
>JAFMRC010000118.1 GCA_017354375.1 Nocardiopsaceae bacterium
GCGCAGGCTCCCGGAGGGCACCCAGCCGGCCAGGCCCCAGTGCGCCTGGCCGACCGCGATGTTGAGCAGTGGCTCCACCTCCACCACCACCGGGTCGCTCAGCTCCGGCCGGGGACCGGTGAGCCGGAGCGCCCGCCGGGCCGCGCGCAGCCCGACCTCGGGCTCCGGGACCGCCTTGGTTCCCGAGGCCGCCGATGCCGCCGCGAGGCGGGCGCGCAGGCTGGCGACGCGGTCCGCCGCCTCCTCCAGCCGCGCGGAGGAAAGCTCGCCCGTGCGCACCGCCTCCACGATGGCGGAGCGCACCGCCAGGTAGTCATCCTCGGACTGGTCGCGGCCGAGGCAGAGCAAATCGCACCCCGCGGCCAGCGCCCGCACCGAGGCCCCTGGCAGCCCGTACGGGTCGCACACCGCGCGCATTTCCAGCCCGTCCGTCACGACGACGCCGGAGAAGCCGAGCTCACCTCGCAGCAGCTCCATGGCCGATGGCGACAACGACGCCGGCAGCGACCCGGTCAGCCACGGCACTCGCAGGTGACCGGGCATGACCGTGAGGACCCCCGCCGCCAGGGCCTCCCGGAACGGCGGCAGGTCCCGCAGCGCGACCTCCTCCGCGTCACCGGGAACCTCGGCCAGCTCCAGGTGCGAGTCCAGTACCGTCGCGCCGTGCCCGGGGAAGTGCTTGGCGCACGCGGCCACGCCGCGAGACTGCAGGCCGCGCACCGCCGCCGCGCCGTGCCTGGCCACCAGCGAGGGCGCCGAGCCGAACGACCGGGTGCCGATCACCGGGTTCAGCGGCGCGGACAGCACGTCCAGGCACGGCGCCAGGTCCAGGTTGATCCCCAGCGCGGCGAGGTCCGCCCCCATCGCCGCGTACACGTCTTCGGTCAGGGAGGCGTCGTCCGCGGCGCCCAGCGCGGCGTTGCCCGGGTACGGGCTGCCGGTGCCGTAGAAGGCGCGGGTGACGTCGCCGCCTTCCTCGTCGGTGGCGATCAGAAGGTCCGGCGCGGCCGACCGCAGCGACGCCGTCAGCGCCACGATGGACTCCGGGCCGCCGGCCATGTTGGACGCGAAGAACGTCACGCCGGCCAGCCCTCGCTCCAGCGCCGCCAGGAACCAGGCGGGTGCCGTCGTGCCGGGGAACGGCGGGACGAGCACGGAATCGGCGAGCTTTTCGCATGCGGGGTCGATCATTACGGAGTCAGTCAACGTCAGCCTTTCACCGCGCCGGCGATCATCCCGTCGCGCAGGCGACGCTGGACGATCAGGAAGAAGATCATGACAGGAATCGTGAAGAGGGTGGAGGCGGCCATGATCGGCCCCCAGGACGCGCTGTGCTGGCCGAAGAAGTACGTCACGTAGACCGGCAGCGTGTACTTGGACTGGTCGGTGCCGAGGAACGCCAGCGCGAACACGAACTCGTTCCAGGTGGAGATGAACGCGAACACGCTGGTGGTGACCATGCCGGGCGCGACGAGCGGCAGCAGCACGTGCCAGAACACCCGGGGCGGGCTGGCGCCGTCGATCGCGGCGGCCTCCTCAAGCTGCCGCGGCACGGCGGCCACGAAGTTGCGCAGCATGAAGATCGTGACCGGCAGCGCGAACGCCGTGTAGAGGATCGTCAGGCCGGCCAGGCTGTCCAGCATGTTCACCGCGCGGAAGTCCAGGTACAGCGCGATGACCAGCGCCTGCTGCGGCAGCATCTGCACGATGAGCAGCATGATCAGGTACGCGGTGCGGAACCGGAACCTGAAGCGGGCGACAGCGATCGACGCGAGCATCGCGATCAGCGACGACGCCACGACCGCGATGACGGTCACGGCCAGGCTGTTGCGCAGGAAATCCCAGTACGGCCGGCCCGCCGCGCTGCCGCTGATGACCGCGCCGTAGTTCGACCACGTGGGATGGGACGGCAGCAGGCGCGGCGTGAGGGAGAAGATCTCGCCCGCGGGCTTGAGCGACGTGGACAGCATGAAGAAGATGGGCAGCAGCGTCACGACCGCGACCACGATCGCGGCCGCGTTCAGCACGACCTTCTGCCGGTTCACTCGAGCGCCCCCTGCCTGACCGACGACCGGACGTAGCCGGCGGTGATGACGAGCAGGATCACGGTGAGCACGAGGGCCAGCGCGGACCCCAGCCCGTAGGACGGCGGCATCGTGAACGCCTTGTCGTAGGCGTAGATGCCGAGGTTGTACTCGTTCCTGTTGCCGAGCTGCCCGGTGACCAGGTACGCCTGGGTGAACACGCCGAAGTCCCAGATGATCGACAGCAGCAGGAGGACCAGGAAGATCGGCTTGAGGATCGGGTAACGGACCGACCTGAAGACGCGCCACGGGCCCGCCCCGTCGACGCGTGCCGCCTCGGCCAGCTCCGACGGCATCATCTTGAGCCCCGCGAGCACGGAGACCGCGATGAACGGGAACCCCTGCCACACCACGATCAGCGTCAGGACGGTGTAGGCGGGCAGCGCGGAGACCGTCGTCCAGTTGTACCCGGACCAGCGGGCGGGGCCGCCGAGGCCCGGGACCTCACCGAGCAGCCAGTCCACGATCCCCCCGTCCGGGCTGAACATCCACACGAACACCACCGACGCGGCCACGGCGGGCGTCGCCCAGGCGAGCAGCGCGGCTGTGGAGACGAACGCGGCCATCTTGCGGCCGAGACGGTGCAGCAGCAGGCCCACGAGCGTCCCGGCGATCAGCGTGAGCGGCACCGCCACCGCCGCGAAGATCAGGCTGATCCGCAGGCTCAGCCAGAACTCGGGGTCGGCCAGGATGCTGGTGAAGTTGGAGAACCCGGCCCAGGTGGCCGGCTCGGAGCCGAGCACCTGGGGGAGGCCGTAGTTCTGGAACGAGCGCTCGGCGACCTGGAGAGCCGGCCAGACTAGCAGCAGCCCGATGCCCGCCAGCGACGGCGCCAGGAGCAGGTAGGGTGCGAGCCGCCGCCTCACCGGTCAGCCTTCCTGCCCGGTGTTGAGCACGCTGGCCAGCTCGGCGTTGGCCTTGGCCACCGTCGGCTGGAACGGGGCGCCCTGCATCAGCGACTTCATCATCGTGGGGATGATGAGGTCCGTCTCGTCGGCGGTCGCCCAGTTCTTCGCGTTCAGCGGCGAGATCCGGGTGTGGGTGGCCGCCTTGGCGAAGCCGGACAGCAGCTGGCTGCCGGCGTAGGCGCCGCTGGTCAGCGCGGACTCATACGGCGGGAAGAAACCCTGCGGGTTCGCGAACGACGTCGCGTTGGCCTTGGAATCCATCACCTGGATCAGGTCCCAGTCCGCCGTCTGGTACTTGCTGGCGGCCCAGACCGCCAGGTCGGAGCCGCCGGAGAAGGCGGGCGCCGGGTTCGGGCCGTGCTCGCTGGGGATCGGGAAGGACGCCCAGTTCTTGCTGTCCACCGCGTTCTTCGGGAACTCGCTCTTCGCCCACGGGCCGTCGATGTACATGTCGAGCTTGCCGAGCGCGAAGTCCTCGTTCGCGCCGCCGGAGGTGGCGCCCGGGTTGCCGAGCTCGGTCTCGCCGACGTACTTCGACGGCGACAGCTTGTCCTGCTTGTACAGGTCCAGGTAGAACTTGATGCCCGCCTCGCTGGCCGCCGACGTCAGGCCGGCGGTCCACTTGCCGCCCTTCCGGACCGCGATCTGGCCTCCGGCGCCCCAGATGAAGCTGGCGATCGCGTCCGTGTCGTTCGTCGGGGCGTCGATGCCGTAGGTGCCGGGAAACTTCCGCTGCAGCTTCCGCGCGTCGGCCACTAGCTGCTTCCAGCTGGTGGGGGCGGAGGTGATGCCGGCCTTGGCGAACTGGTCCTTGCGGTACCAGACGCCTCGCACGCCGCCGAACCACGGCACCGCGTAGGTCTTGCCGCTGAGCGTGTCGTTCGCGAGCATGGCGCCGACGATGTCGGACTTGCCCGGCCAGCTGTTCACGTCGCTGGTGATGTCGGCGAGGCCCCCCAGTGACGCCTCGGTCGGGGTCTCGGTGTTCCCGATCTCGGTGACGTCGGGCGCGTTCTTGCCGCTGGTCAGCGCGTTCGTGAAGTCGTTCGTGGCGTTGGTCCACGGGATCCAGGTGACGTTCACCTTCGTGTTCTTGTAGGCCGGGTACTTCTTGTGGAACTCGGAGACCACGTGATTCATCCACGTGACCTGCGAAGGCGTCGATGATCCCATCCGCCAGACCGTCAGCTGGGCGGGAACCGCGGACGACGACCCTCCGCTTGAGCCCGAACCGCAACCGGCGACGGCGATCGCCGCCGTTGCCGCGCAGGCCACCGCGGCGGCAAGCTTGTATCGCATTGCTCTGCTCCTCCTTGCGACGGCTGGGTGGGCAGCTCGCATTTAAAAATTAATAGGAAACTTTCCTATAATCTAGATACCGGAGCCGAGAAGTTGCGCGATCGAGATCACGGGGAACGTCCACCATACGTCGCGGAGGGGGCGAGCATGCCGAACCAGCCGGAAGGCCAGTCGGGGGCGGTTGGCTGGGGAGGCATGGTGCCTGGCGGCGCCGCACGGCGACCCGGAACGCCGCGCCTGCTGCGGGAGCTTAACGATCGCGCGGCGCTCCGGCTGCTGCTGGACGGGCGCCAGGTCACCCGCTCCCAGCTGGCCGACCTCACCGGCGTGTCCAAGGTCACGGTGGCCCAGATGCTCGCCCGGCTGGAGGAGCGCGGCCTGGTCGCGGGAGTCGGCGAGCTGGCCGGCGGCCGCGGCCCGAACGCGACGCTCTACTCCGCGGTCCCCGCCAGCGCCTACGCCGCCGGGCTCTACGTCGAGCAGGGCCTGGTGATCACGGCCGTCGCGGACGTCACCGGCACGGTGATCGCGGAGGTCCGCCAGGACGCCAGCGGCGCGCCCGAGCTCGGCCTGGTCCGCTCCGCGGTGGACCGCGTCTGTGCCAGTGCCGGGATCTCGGTGGAGGAGCTGTCGGCGTTCGTGATCGGCAGCCCCGGCGTGGTCGATCCGCGTACCGGCGACCCGTTGCTGACCATCAACCTGCCCGAATGGCACGAGGGCGTGCGGGACGGCCTGTGCGGCGCGCTGCGCAAGCCGGTGCTGATCGAGAACGACGTCAACCTCGCCGCGATGGCCGAGCGCGCCGTCGGCGCCGCCGTCGGCGTCGACGACTTCGTCCTGCTATGGGCGGGGATCGGGGTCGGCCTCGGGACCGTGATCGGCGGGCGGCTGCACCGCGGGGTCTCCGGCGCCGCCGGCGAGATCGGCTGGCTGCCGGCGCCCGGCGCGCCCCTCACCCATGATGTGCGCGTCCCGGCGGCCGGGGGCCTGCAGTGGCTGGTCGGCGGGGAGGCGGTTCGGCGGCTGGCGGCGGAGCACGGCCTCGGCGAGATGACGGCGGACGGCGCGGTCCGCGCCGCGGTGGCGGCGGTCACCGGCAGATCGGCCACTTCATCCCTAACGGATGGCGGCGATTCCCCCGCTCCCGCGCCTGGGGTGCTCGCGGACGAGGCGACGGCGTTCCTGGACGAGCTGGCCTACCGGATGGCTGTCGGCGCCACGGCGGTGTGCGCGGTCCTCGACCCCGGCCTGGTGGTGCTCGGCGGCGAGGTCGGCCTGGCCGGCGGCGCCGAGCTGGCCGACCGGGTCGCGGCGCGGGTGAAGAAGATGTGCCCGGTGCCGCCCCGGGTGGTCGCCACCGGTATCGACAGCGACCCGGTGCTGCGCGGCGCCCTGCTCACCGCCGTTGACCAGGCTCGCGCCGACCTTCTCGCCTCCGTCGGAGAGTAGTCGATAATAAGTCCTTGACCTGGGTAAATGTCTCGTTCAGGCGGCGCCCGCGGGGCGAGGGACCCGGTACCCTCGCCCAGGAGCCAGGGAGCCGAGGACGAGGGGGAGTGCGATGTCCGCCCAGCAGGCCGTGTCCGGCGCCAGGCGAGACGAGACGGCCGGTCCGGCCGTCCCCGCGCGCTGGCGGCGATGGGCCTGGCCGGCCGGGTACGCGGTCGCGGCCGTCGCGCTCTTCTTCTGCTACCTGCGGCTGTCCGGAACCCAGAAGGTCACGTCCGACGGCGCGAGCATGGCGCTGCAGGCCTGGGACATGCTTCACGGCAACCTGCTGCTGCACGGCTGGACGGTCGCCGACGTCTCCTTCTGGACGACCGAGCTGCCCGAGTACGCGCTCATCGAGGCCGTCCGCGGGCTCGGTGCGCCCGACGTGCATGTGGCGGCCGCGATCACCTACACGCTCCTGGTGGTGGGCGCCGGACTGGTCGCCAAGGGACGGGCGACGGGGGCCGAGGGACTGGCCCGGGTGCTGATCGCGTCCGGGATCATGATCGCGCCCCAGCTGGGCCAGGGGACGCTGATCGTGCTGCTCGCGCCGGACCACACCGGTACCGGGGTGCCGCTGCTGGTGACCTGGCTGATCCTGGACCGGGCCGGGCGGCGCTGGTGGGTGCCGCCGGCGATCGGCCTGCTGCTGGCCTGGACGCTGGTCGGGGACCGGGTCGCGGAGGTTCTCGCGGTGCTGCCTCTGGTGCTCGTGTACGGCGTCCGCGCCGCCGGCGGGCTTATCCGGCGCGAGCCGAGGCGCCAGGTGTGGTTCGACGTCTCGATGGCCTGCGCGGCGGTGGGGGCGTACGTCGCGTCGATCGGGGTCGGCGCGCTGGTCGTGGCGCTCAGCGGGTTCCGGCTCCAGCCCGTGCGGCTCCACCACGCCCCCGTCTCCGTCCTAGCGGGCAACGCGCTGCGAACGGCCGACGGAGTTCTCGCGCTGTTCGGCGCCGAGTTCTACCGGCAGCAGTCCGGCGTGGCGGTCGCGCTCGGCCTGGTGCACCTGGTCGGCCTGGCCATGGCGGTGGTGGCGGTCGGGATCGGCCTGCGGCGCTTCCCGCGCTCGGATGACCCGCTGGTCAGCGTGCTGTCCGCGGGCTTCGTCATCAACATTGCCGTGTACCTGTTCAGCACGATGCCGGTGTCGGCCTGGTCGACGCGGGAGATAGCGGGGGTGCTGCCCGCGGGAGCGGTGCTGGCCGGCCGGCTGCTGGCCGGCCCCGTCGTGCGGGCGAGGCTAGGGCCGCCGCTGCTCGCGGCCGCCGGGGCGGTGTACCTGGTCGCCCTCGGCTACGGCATGGCCCAGCCGCAACTGCCCGCCGAGGGGCAGAACCTGGCGGACTGGCTGGTGGCCCGCCACCTGTCCAACGGCCTGACCGGCTACGGCTTCGGCCCGACGACCACGCTGGCCAGCGGCGGCCGGGTCCAGCTCCGGCAGGCGGCGTTCTCTCCCGGCCGCGTCAGCCCGGGGCCGGAGGAGGATAACCTGGGCTGGTACGACCCGTCCGCGCACGACGCGACCTTCCTGGTGCTCGCGCCGCGGCCGTCGAAGTGGGCGCCGCTGACCCCGGCCCGGGCCCGCGGCATCTTCGGCCCCCCGGCGCACGCCTACCGCGTCGACGGCCAGTTCGTCGTCTGGACCTACCGATACAACCTGCTGGCCCGCGTCCGCTGACGCCGGCTCCGGACGGAATGTGGCCGCAATGGCCTCTAGCGTAGCGGGCATGGCAGATGACAAGCGGATCCGGCCGTTCCGCATCGACATACCGCAGGCCGACCTGGATGACCTGCGCGCCCGGCTCGCGCGGACGCGGTGGCCCGACGAGCTTCCCGGGGTGGGATGGGACTACGGCATTCCGCTCGGGTACGTGCGCGACCTGGCCGAGTACTGGCGCGCTCGCTACGACTGGCGGGTCCACGAGCGGCGCCTGAATGAGTTTCCGCAGTTCACCACGGAGATCGACGGGCAGCGCGTGCACTTCCTGCACGTGCGGTCCCCGGAGGCGGACGCGACCCCGCTGATCATGACGCACGGCTGGCCGGGGTCGATCGTCGAGTTCACCGAGGTCATCGGCCCGCTGACCGACCCCCGCGCGCACGGCGGCGACCCGGCCGACGCCTTCCACCTCGTCGTGCCATCGATCCCCGGCTTCGGCTTCTCCGGGCCGACCCGGGAGCCCGGCTGGAACGTCCGCCGCATCGCCCTGGCCTGGGACGAGCTGATGACCCGGCTCGGCTACGACCGCTACGGCGCCCAGGGCGGCGACTGGGGCGCCTCGATCTCCCGCGAGCTCGGCATCGTGGTGCCCGAGCGCATCACCGGAGTGCACCTGACCATGCTCTTCTTCGCGGGCCCGTTCGACCAGCCCGGCCTCACCGAGGCCGAGAAGGCCCGGCTCGCCCGGGCGGAGCGGTTCCGCAGCACCGGCCTGGGGTACGGGATGATCCAGTCGACCCGCCCGCAGACCATCGCCTACGCGCTCACCGACTCTCCGGCGGGCCAGCTCGCGTGGATCACCGAGAAGTTCCGCGAGTGGACGGACGGGGACTTGCCCGACGACGCCGTCGACCGGGACCAGATGCTCACCAACGTCACGCTCTACTGGCTGACCGGCACCGCCGGATCATCGGCCCGGCTGTACCTGGAGGCGGCCCGAACCGGGACGTGGGGGCCGCCCGAGCCGTCATCGGCCCCGACCGGCGTCGCGGTCTTCCCGTGCGAGATAGCGCCGCCGATCCGGCGCTTCGCCGAGCGGGACAACCCCATCGTGCACTGGAGCGAGTTCGACCGCGGCGGCCACTTCGCGGCGATGGAAGTGCCCGGCCTGCTAGTCGAAGACGTCCGTGCGTTCTTCCGCCGATTCCGCTGACGGCCCCGCGTATCCGCGTATCCGCGCTAGAATCGATCAAAACGATCGATGTGATCGTATCGATCAAAGGATGGATTATGGCATCGCCAGTACCAGACCAGCCGTTGCAGGACGAGACCTACCTGCCCGATGAGGGCACTGCCGAGATCATCGACTTCCTCAGCGCACTGCGGGACCGCGGGAGGGAGACGGCCGAGTCGCGCCCCCGGCTGACCGGGCCCGACGGGCGGAGCATTGAGCTGCCCGAGCCGATGTTCGAGGTTCTCCTGCAGGTCGCCGCCGCGATGAAGGCCGGCCTCGCCGTCACCGTCGCCCCGCACCATCTGCTGCTGTCCACGCAGGAGGCAGCCGACCTCCTGCGCGTCTCCCGGACCACCCTGGTGCGGTTGCTGGAAACCGGCGCCATCCCTTTCGAGAAGCCCAGCCGCCACCGCAGGGTACGCCTGGATGACCTGCTGGAGTACCGGAGGCGGCAGCGCAGCGCGGCTGAGCTCGCGCTTGCCGACATGGTCGCCGACACCGAGCGCCTCGGCCTCTACGACACTGACCCTGACGACGTCAGGACCGCCCTCAAGGCCGCCCGGAAGGACCGTCGGACATGATGACCGCGCTGCTCGATACCTGCGTCCTGGTGCCGAGCCGAGCGCGTGACGTGCTGCTGGAAGTCGCCAGCACCGGCGCGTACCGGCCGCTGTGGAGTTCAGAGATCCTTGCCGAACTCGACCGGACCGTGCGCCGCCTGCTCGCCAAGCGGGGCGCGTCCGCCGATGAGATTGATCCTTACCTGACCCGCCTGTTCCGGCAGATGAGAATCACTTTCCCCGACGCCCTCGTCAACGAGTGGGAGGAACTCGTCCCCACCATCCACCTGCCCGATCCTGATGACCGTCACGTGGTCGCCGCTGCCCGGGCCGGGCGTGCCGACGTCATCGTCACCGATAACCTGGGCGACTTCCCGCCCGCCGCCCTTCCGGCATCGATTACCCGGCAGTCACTTGACGACTTCCTTCTCGGCCTCTTCGAGCTTTACCCCGGCCAGGTCGTCACCGCTGTCCGCGCCATCGCCAGAAGGAGCGGCAAGTCCGGCCCGGCGATGACCGCATCAGACATCGCGGCTTACCTGTCCACGCACGGCACGTCGCTCTTCGGCGAGCGGCTCCTCCCGGCTCTCAACGCCGCTCCCTAGGCAAGGCGGCTACACGGAGCCCAGACAGGCTGACCGAGCGGACGGCCATCAGCCTGCAGGGATCGCAGGTACATGGGCGTTTCTCCCGGGCGAACCTCATGTACATGCGCGCGTTCGCCGGGGCATGGACTGAGGAAGAAGTTGTCCAGCAGCCTGTTGGACAAATCCCGTGGGGCACAACATCGTGCTCCTGACCAAGCTGAAGGATAACGGGCTCCGGCTGAGATACGCCGCCGCCACGGTCGAGCACGGCTGGTCGCGCCACGCCCTGACCATGCAGGTCGAGGCGAAGGCCGTCGAGCGGCAGGGCAAGGCGGTTACCAACTTCGACCGGACCCTGCCGGCGGTGCAGGAGGCTGGACCGCGCGCCTATGCCGCGCACAGAACCGGGTAATCTG
The DNA here is from genome assembly GCA_017354375.1 of Nocardiopsaceae bacterium. Lineage (GTDB taxonomy): Bacteria > Actinomycetota > Actinomycetes > Streptosporangiales > Streptosporangiaceae > Trebonia. The sequence goes on from JAFMRC010000118.1 coordinate 10,240, forward strand.
CGTAACGTCTACGCGCTGTTATGGGCAATTCAGGTGATCGTGATTCCGGTAACTTGATGTCTGGGCTTCCCGGCGTGAGGGAGGGCAGCGGAATGGCGGTCAGCGGTACCGAGCCGGATCTGTCATGGCTCGCTGATGCGCCCGTCTTCATCGACGGTCGGCAGATCGGCGCGTTTTACGATGCTGTGGTCGGCCGGGAGTTCAGGACCGTCCAGGTGCAGCTTTCAGCGGGCCAGGCCGAGCAGCTGGAAAGATCCGCCGGAGGCAGCGTGAATGGCGGGTCATCCGCGTTGTTCGCCTGGCTGAGGATCGATGCCGGAGCGGAGGCCCGCAGGACGAGGTCGCGAGGCCGCCAGGCAGGCCAGAGCATCGCCCTGGAGCCGGTGGAGAGCCCGTCGATGCCGGACCAGGGCAGCCGCCCCGTCGCGTATCCCGCGGACGACACGACTGACGACGGGACGCGGCAGCGTGACGCCCACTGGAAGTGGTACGCCGACCACTGGCACGCCGACGAGGTGGTCAATGTCGTGGAGGAGGTCATCGGCGACGGCGGTCGCCCCCGCTGGATTGACTACAAGATGATCTTCGCCACCGGAGAGGCGCTGGACCTCCACGTGGATGCCCACGGCGACTACGACACCGGCGTGTTCGCCTACAACCTGATCGGCGCGGGTGGCGGTACGGGCTCAGGATCGTCGGCAGCCTGAAGTCCCAGCCTGCGCTCAACGTCCTGGCTATCTACGAGAAGTAGATCATGCGGACTTTGGCAGAGGCCCAGGGTTCACGGCGGTACAGCGCCGCTCGTTTCATGTTTCCGTATCTGACAGCGAGAGTCTGTCGACTAGGTCTACGAGCACCAACTGCCTGTCCAGCCCGGGTTTCAGCCCGTCCCGCATTCCCGCGAGTTGGCGGATGCTCCTGTCGCTCAGGGGATCTGGCCCGCTTGTTTCGATAATTCGGTTGAGTGCCCGAAGAGCCCAGCTCTGGTTGTATGGGATGCCTTCGCGTTCGGTAAGAGTTTGCACGAGTTCTTCTGCACGTCTTCCGTCAGGCTCCACCATGAGCGCAAGGTAGGCAACGAGCCTGCGTCCTGCTCGCGGGCTGAGCAGGTCGTCTCCCGGATCGTATTCATCGAGCGGCATCAGACTGAGAATCTGCCGGGCGATTTGTCCCATCGACCTGGTGCGCCGCTGCCCTGATGGCATAGTTGCCCGGATTTCTTCGTACTTGTCGCCGAGGCTGTAGATTTCAGCAAGCTTCTCATCGGAAGGGATTTCCCCTCCTGCGGTGGCCACGGACCTGACGGCATCGATTGTTTCCTGCTGATCCCGCGCGACAGCCTGTCGCCGGTCGGCCAGCTTTATGGAAGCTCCCCCCGGAAAATCCACGCTGCTGACAATCCCGCGCAGCCACGGGAGGGCCGCGATTGCCAGCAAGATGACCGTGACGAAGTCAATCTTCAGGCGAGGCCAGACAACATGAGCGGCAGCTGCAATCACCGCCACTGCGGTCACGCCAATGGAGATCCACAGGGTGGACTTGTCATGCTCGTTGCCGTCCACGTATCAACTCCCGTCGAGCTGAGTTCACGAGTCCACCGAGGAACAGGCCGAACCGGGATCCCACGTACCCTACGGGCAGATGCCTTCCATGCTCCATGATTTAGCAGAAGCTGCTGTGGGGACCGCCCGAGCCGTCATCGGCCCCGACCGGCGTCACGGTCTTCCCGCGCGAGATAGCACCGCCGATCCGGCGCTTCGCTGAGCGGGACAACGCCATCGTGCACTGGAGCGAGTTCGACCGCGGCGGCCACTTCGCGGCGATGGAAGTGCCCGACCTGCTGGTAGAAGACGTCCGGGCGTTCTTCCGCCGATTCCGCTGACGGCTCCGCGCTGGGATCAGCCGCGGAGGCAAAGGCCACGCGACGCGACCTTCCTGGCGCTCGCGGCGAGGCCGCCCCGCTGACCGGCTACCCAAGTACCCGGACAGCCTGGCCGTCTTGATGGCGGCCAGGCTCGCGGCCGACGCCGTGCCACTCATCATCACCTGTAGCCCAGCCCTGGGACCGCCGCTATGGGTGCACCCGAGTTGCGGGGCGTCCGCCAGTTGAGGCATATAGAGCGGACCGATCTGCGCAATCGGCTACTGTCGGTTCATGCCGCGTATCAGTGCGTTCTACGGGGTCGTGATCTACATGTACTGGAATGAGCGCGACCACCCGGTGGCGCATTTTCATGCCTACCACGCCGGGCGGCGGGCATCGATCTCGGCGAGCGGGGAGGTCCTGGCCGGCAGCCTGGAGCCGCGGGCGCTGCGGCTGGTCCAGGAGTGGGCGCTGCTCCGGAGGGACCAGATCACGGCGAACTGGGAGCGTGCCCGGCGGAACGAGCCGCTGTCGGGGATCGACCCGCTGGCGTAGCATGAAGGGCATGAGCGAGACCTACCTGCCGGTGATCACGGGGGTCGCCGTGGTCGGTGACCGCATGCTGCGCCTGCTGTTCAGCGACGGGACAGCCGGGGACGTGGACTTCTCGGGGGAGCGGTGGACCGGTGTCCTGGCCCCGCTGAACGACCCAGCCTACTTCGTTCGCGTGATGGTTGACTCAGAGGCGGGGACAATCGCGTGGCCCGGCGGCATCGATCTGGCCCCCGAACCGCTGTATGAGCAGGCGAAGGCCCATCCGCTGATCGCAGCCTGACCGCGTCAGGCGCCAGAGTCGGCGTCCTCGCTGGCGGGGGGCTTTCCCCGGGGCGGGGTCCCGGCAGGGGGAGGCCCGGCCTCGGGGGCGTGGTGGAACATGCGGTCCGCCCAGCGGTCCGCGGTGTCCTCAAGAGAGTCCTCAAGCCGCCTGGCTCCCTCCCGGACCTCATCCACGGTCTCGCTCGCGGCCCCCGCCGATGACCTGGCGATCACGGCGGGAAGGTCCACTCGCCCGGCAAGCGTGCCGAGGTCCACCCGGGCCAGGAGGGCATCGAGGTCCACCCGGTCGAGCAGGGCGTTCACGTCAACGCGCTGGAGCAGCCTGTCGATATTGACCCGATCGAGCACGGCATCCAGGTCGACGCGCCGGATGATGTCGTTCAGGTCCACCGACTGGAGGAGCAGGCTGACCGCTCCCGCGATGCCTCGCTGCGCGAGCGCGTCAAGCGGGCCGCCCATCGGCTTCCCGGTCGCACGCTGGCGGTCTTGGGGATCCATGCGCCCTTACCTTAGCCGTGGCCCGCCAGCCGTGGCCAGCCTGATCGGGAGCGGCCACCCGCCGGGGACGCGGACGGGGTCAAGAGCGGCGGGCAAGGGCGCCTCGGCGCGCCCGCCGATCATTCGCCAATTGGACGACCTGCGCGCTTTTGGATCAAGGCCTGCGCGGCGAGAGCAAGCGCCGCCGCCACGAGTGGCTGGCTGGGCGCCTTCCGGGCAGGGACGGACGATGGTGGGGGCGCCGGTGCCGGGGGTATGAGGGGCGGGGTGAGGGGTGTATGCCGCGTTTCGCGGATGTATGTCCGGGGCGCGGGAACGTGCCGGGCGGGCGGTGCCGGGGCGGGAGGGCTCCGCGTGGAGGATATGTGAGCGCGGGGACTCGTCGTTTATTTATTTGCGTGTTTCGGGCGTGTCGCGGGTGGTCCGGTTTGCGGGTGTCCTGAACCTTTCCGGCATGGT
>JAFMRC010000553.1 GCA_017354375.1 Nocardiopsaceae bacterium
CCGCCACGAACGCCGCCGCGGCCGGCGCCGTCAGCCCCGGCCGGGCACCCGGCGCCACGTCCAGGATTTCCGTCGGCCACGCCGCGAACAGCTCGCGGATGAACGCCGCCGCCTCGGCCGGGCTCTTGTCCGGCGCGAACCGGTAGTTCACCGTGACCACGCACTCGTCGGGGACCACGTTCCCGGCGACGCCGCCGGAGACGGCGACGGCGTTCAGGCCCTCGTGGTAGGTGATGCCGTCCACGACCGGCTTGCGGGGCCGGAAGGACCGCAGCACGTCGAGGACGTCGCCCGCGGCGTGGATCGCGTTCCGCCCCATCCACGAGCGCGCGGTGTGCGCTCGCGCCCCCCGCACGGTGATCGCGGCGCGGAGCGTCCCCTGGCAGCCGCCCTCCACGACGCCGCCGCTGGGTTCCAGCAGCACCGCGAAGTCCCCGGCCAGCAGGCCCGGGGCGGAACGGGACAGCCGGTACAGGCCGTTCCGCTCGGCCTCGACCTCCTCCGCCTCGTAGAACACGTACGTCACGTCCCGGGAGGGAGCGGGGACCGAGTGCGCGAGGCGAAGCTGGACCGCGACCCCTGATTTCATGTCAGTTGTGCCGACCCCAGTCAGCGTGCTCCGTTCGGGATCAAATGTGGACGGGAAGTTGCCGGCATGCGGCACCGTGTCGATATGCCCAGCCAGCACCACCCTTTCGGCGCGCCCGAGATCGGTGCGCGCCACCAGCGTGTTGCCCGTGCGGCGCACCGTCAGGTGGGGCAGCCTCGCGAGCGCCCGCTCGATCGCGTCGGCGAGGGGCTTCTCCTCGCCGCTGACCGAGGCGATGTCGACGAGGGCGGCGGTCAGCGTCGCGCCATCGGCGGAAAGATCGAGGTCCACGGCTGCAAATCTACAATCCCCCGCGCCGGGCCGCCCTCTCCCCCGCCGGGCCGCCATCTCTCTCCCCCCGGCCGGGCCGCCCTCCCCCCGCGCGCCGGATATATCCGGCATATGGGTATGCGTGCCATAGAGGCGGGGGCGGCCGGGCGGCCGGGTGGGCGCGAGCGGGAGGAGCCTTAGCCGCAGGCGGACCCGCGTGGAGTTTTCTTGCGCATAGTGTGCCAAAAAACTCCACAAGGACGCCGATCGCTGGCCTCTCGGCTCCAGTCGGCCAGGTCAGTTGAGCAAGTCGGCCAGGGACTCGGAGATCCAGTCCAGGCCGGAGGCGACCCACGGGAGCGCGGCCGGGTTGGAAGCGGCCAGCGCCGCCTCCTGCCGCGACGGCGTCTCGCCGTACAGCCGGGTCGTCGCCACCCGCATCCGCAGCGCCTCCGCCTTGTCGCCGAACGCGCTGCCCGGCAGTACCCCGATCCCGTACCGGTCGAGCAGCAGCCCGGCCAGGTCCGTCCCGGTCCGCACCCCGTACCGGCCCCGCAGCAGCTCGCGGTGCGGCCCGAAGTCCGGGTACAGGTAGAACCCGCCCGAGGGCGGCGCGACCAGCGCGCCGGCGGCGGCGAACCGGGACGCCACCTCCAGGGCGATGCGGCCATGGAGACGACGGGAAACCCTCACGCGTTCCGTGATGTCGGGCAGTTCCTCGAACGCCAGCGTGGCCGCCTGCTGCACCGGCGCGGCGGGCGCCGACCAGATCTCGCTGCCGGTCGCGAGCAGCGCCGTGCGCAGCGAGGCCAGCGCGGGCGAGGCCCCGGGGAGCCGGGCGACGCCGAGCCGCCAGCCGCCGAGCGCGAGGTTCTTGGAAAGGCCGGAGGTGATAACGGTGCGTTCCGGGGCCAGGGTGGCGGGACTGGTGACGGCGTCCGGGCCGTCGAACGCGAGGTCACGGTAGATCTCATCGGAGATGATCAGCATGTCGTGGCGACGGGCGACCTCGCACAGCGCGCGCACGGCCTCCGGCCCGGCCAGGGTGCCGGTCGGGTTGTCGGGCAGCGTAACGATCACCGCGCCGATCCGCCTGCCCTCGGCCCGCGCCGCGTCGGCGGCGGCCTGCAGCAGGTCCGGGT
>JAFMRC010000554.1 GCA_017354375.1 Nocardiopsaceae bacterium
GCCGGCCGGCGCGAGCGCGACCCATCCGGCCGCGCGGCCGACGCGGACCGCGGCGTCGATGATCAGCGCCAGCCCGGGGGCGATCCAGACCCAGTAGTGGTCCCAGGTGATCGGCGACACCAGCAGCGCGGTCAGCGCGCACGCCATCAGCCCCGCGAACTCCCACCCGGAGTTGTGCAGCACCACCGCCGCCGCCATCCCGGCGACCAAGACGAGGACCGCCAGCACGAGCCACGGCAGCATCGCGCCGTTCACGCTCCCGATGAACCTGGTGAGCACGCCGCGCAGCGACTGGTTCTGGAAGACGCCGACGAACCCGGTCCGGCCCGCCTGGAAGAAATCGCCGTCGATCCAGTAGGTCACCGACGGGGCTGGCAGCACGGCGAACCCGACGGCCACCGTGGCCGCGAAGGCGCCGATCGCGACGCACGCCTCCCGGAACCGCCGGGTGAGGAGCAGGTACACGATGAACAACCCGGGCACCACGTGGACACCGGTCGCGACGCCGGTGGCCGCGCCCTTCCACTTGCGGCCGCCTGGCTGGCACAGGTCCCAGGTCACGAGCGCCATCAGCGCCAACTCGATCTGGCCGAGGTACAGCCCGCGCTGCACCGGCTCGGTCCAGAAGGTCAGGCCACCGACCAGCAGCGTCGCCCCGGCCCGGGTCACCAGCGAGCGCCACCCCAGCTCGCGGAACGCGATCCACGCCGTCGCCAGCAGCGAGAACGTGCTCACCAGCGCGACCAGCCCGAGCAGCGCCCGCAGCGGCAGCGCCCGCCCGAGCGTGAACAGCAGCGCCGCGAACGGCGGGTAGGTGAACTGGATGCCGGGGAGACCCTCGTACTTCCAGCTGTACAGCTGAGCCGGGTGGTGCAGTGCCTCCCCGGCCCCGCCAAGGTAGACCGACAGGTCGAAGCCCTTGAGCAGGCTGGCGGCGGGCTGGGTGGCCAGGGCCGCGATGTAGGCGATGGCCGCGACGGCCGCGACCACGGCGCCCGCGATCAGCAGCCCGCGGCCCGGCCCCGCGCCCCGGTCGCTGACAGGACGCTCGCTGGCCAGGCCCACGTCTGCGCTCATCGCTGGTTTCTCCTCCATAGCCGCCGGATTGCTGTGGGCAGCATAGTGCACCCGCGCCTCCCGCCTCCGGTAACCTGAGGCCCCGGAGGGATCATGGCGGAGCACCTGGAGATCGAGCGGAAGTTCGACGTCGGCGAGGACTTCGAGCGCCCGGATTTCGGCGCCATCGGCGGCGTGAGGCCGGCCGGCCCCGTCACCCGCCAGCTGTCCGCGACCTACTACGACACCAGCGACCAGCGCCTCGCCGCCGCCGGGGTCACGCTGCGCCGCCGCGCCGGCGGGGACGACGAGGGCTGGCACCTGAAGCTCCCCGCGTCCCCGGGTCCCGCCTCCCCGGGTCCCGGCCCCGCGCTCGCCCGGCGCGAGTTGCGCGAGCCGCTGTCGGACGAACCGCCCGCCGCCCTCGCCGCGCGGGTAGCCGCCCTCACCGACGGCGCGCCGCTTGCCCCGATCGCCACCCTTGATACCGAACGGATCGTGGTGACCCTGTCCGTCAACGGCTCCGTGGTCGCGGAGGTCGACGACGACGTGGTGACCGCCCGCCGCCTGCCCGGCGGGGCGGCGCTGCGGTGGCGGGAGATCGAGGTCGAGGTGAGCCAGCCGGGCGAGCCGGCCGATCGCGTCGCCGGAGCGGCGGCTGAGGAACTGGAGAAGGCGGGTGCCCGCCCCGCCCGCTCGTCCTCCAAGCTAGCCCGCCTGCTGGCCGGCGGCTGAGGAAGGTTGACTGGTGACGGCGCGATCGTTCAGAGGATATCCATAGCTAACGCACGGGTTCCTCAACGACCACCCTGCGATCATGGATAGATCACCTTCGGCGAGCGAGCGAGCGACAGACATGGCTGATTACCCGGGCGGGCCCGCGGGCACCGGGCCGAGCGCAGCCGCGGCCACTGGACCGGGTGGCGCCGCGGCCACCGCG
>JAFMRC010000346.1 GCA_017354375.1 Nocardiopsaceae bacterium
CCGTTCCGCCGGCCGTGCCGCCGGCGGCGTCCACCGCGCCCGGGGCCCCGCCGCCGCCGAACGTGGTTGGCTACGCGCTGCCGGTCCCGGCTTCCCTGGTGACGGCGCACCCCGCGCTCATCGGGGAAGGCAGCCCCGCTCCGCGCCGGACCCGGCCCGCCGGGCCGGTCACGCTCGCGGTCGGCCGGGGAACCCCGGTTCACGCGGTGACGGCTGGCACGATCCGGGTCATTCCCGCGTCCGACGGGACATCGACGATCGCGCTGTCCGGCACCGACGGCGTCACGTACACCTACAAGAACGTGACCGCCGTCCCGCGGAGCCTTGCCCGGCGGGACGCGAGCGCCAAGTCCGGCAAGGTCCGGGCAGGCAAGGTCCGGGCAGGCAAGGTCCGGGCAGGAACGCCGATTGGCGCCAGCGGCCCCGGTGGCCTCACGTTCTCCATCTCCGTGCCCGACGCTCACGGCCTGGTCGATGCCGACGAAGCGATGCAGGCGTGGGCGTCCGGGCTCAGCATCGACGTCCGCTCGCTCCCGGACACCATCGCTCCCGCCGCGACTCCGGCCCGCAAGCAGGTACTCGCCCTCACCGGCCCCGGCGCCGGGCCGGTCGCCAGCACCCTGGCCAGGGCGCTGAGCGGGGCGCTGAGCGGGACGCTGAGCGGGGCACTGAGCGGTCCCCTGGTCGGTGTCCGCACCGGAACCCTCAGCCCCGCCGCGCTCAGCCCCGCCGCGCACGGGAGCGCCGCTCATGGGAGCGCCGCTCATGGGGGCGCCACGCACGGGGGCGCCACGCACGGGGGCAAGAGCTCGCTGGCACGGCAGCTCGCCGCACCCGGCGGGAGGCTGACGATCGCCGCGCTGGCGAACGGGACGCCTGCCCAGGCGGCCACGCTCGCCGGGCTGCTGCCCGCGGGGCACCAGCTGCTGTGGGTGGCCCCACCGGGAACCACTCCGGCCCAGGCCGACGCCTACCGGGCGATCGTCTCCGCCCATCCGGGATTCCGCGTCGAATCGATGCCCGCCGCCCTCGCGCCGCACCAGCCGACCGGGGAACTGGCGGCGGGCACGCTCACCGCCTCCTACGCCGCCACCGCCTACCGGCTGCCGGTGGTCTCCTCGCAGGCCGTCACCGCGCTGAGCTGGGCCGAACGACAGCTCGGCAAGCCGTATCAGTGGGCGGCGTCCGGCCCGGGCAGCTTCGACTGCTCCGGGCTGACGATGGACGCCCTCGCCCAGGCTGGGATCGACGTCCCGCACAACGCGAACGCCCAGTGGCGGCAGACCAGGACCCACCCGGTGGCCGAGGGCCGGCTCGCGCCCGGCGACCTCGTCTTCTTCGCCGGCTCTGACGGCACCCGCGCCGCCCCGGGTCACGTGGGCATCTACGCCGGCGACGGCGAGGTCATCGACGCCCCGCACCGCGGGGCACCGGTCCGCTTCGACCCGCTGGGCAGCATCCGCGGCTACGCAGGAGCGACGGACCCGTACACCCCCGCCGCCACGTCCGGCCTCGGAACGTCGGCCGCCGAGATGATCGCGAGCTTCGGGAGCCTAGCGGTGCCGTCCGGGCTCAGCCAGTACCAGGACTTCGCGCGGCAGCTGTCGGACAGCGTGTGGGGGACCAGCCAGTTCCCCTACCTCTACCTGCTGTGGCAGCGAGAGTCCGGGTGGAACCCGGCCGCGCTCAACCCGAAATCCGGTGCGTTCGGCATCCCCCAAGCGCTGCCCGCCGGGAAGATGGCTGCGTCCGGCCCGGACTGGGCGACGGACCCGTACACCCAGATCACCTGGGGCATCGGCTACATCCGCGCGGCCTACGGTGACCCGCAGGCCGCCTGGGCGCACGAAGTCGCCTTCGGCTGGTACTGACGCGATACCACCCGCGAGCCCGTTTCGTCATGCGCGGCGCGGCTGCGAGCACAAGAGCGCCTGGAGGATGAAGAACTCACAGGCGGCCAGCAGGAGGCTGCCGACGATCCCGGTGGCCAGGCCGAATACGGTGACCGACTCCGCGCTCGCCATGACGTAGACGGGGCTGACCGCGCACATCGCCTGGCAGGCGGTGACGCACAACGCGGCGCCACGCGACCCAGGGACACGCGACCCGAGGACACGCGCGGCCGGCACTCGCGGGATGGTGCATGACATGATCCCGGCGGAGAGGAAAACGGCCGCCAGCCCGGCGGCGCCGGCGAGAAGCGCGGACGAGGAGCCGACCTCATGCCTGGGCAGGAAGAGGTCGCATAGCGCGATCGCGGGGAGCAGTGACCCGAGGACGGCGAGAGCGCACCACCGGATGGCATGCCGCCCGCACGCCCAGGCCAGGGCCACGCACAGTACCGCCCCGAAAGCGGTCATGGTCGCCGACAGGATAAGGCCGATCGCGGGATTCCCGGCCAGTTCGTCCTCCTCAAGCAAGCCGAGGAAGGCCAGCCCGGGTACGAGTACCCCCACGGCGCCGATCGACCGGATGCGGCCCAGCGCGAGCACCGGTGCTTCCTCACGCATCTGTGCGAGTACCAGCGCGAGTGCCCAGCCGAAGAACCCGGATGCCGATATAAGGAAGACGGCGTGGTACCAGCCGGGCACGTTATAGAAATGCGGGGCGGGGAAGGTCCAGTCGCGCCGGGTGTCCGAATCCATGAGCGCATACGCCTGTACCGCCAGGCCAGCCAGCGCGCCCAGGGCGCCCCCGGTCCTCGAAAAGAGAACCTGGAACCTGCTGCCGCACGGGCCCGCGGATCGCACGATCGAGTATGCGAGCAGCGGCAGGAGCAAGCCATCGCCAACCGTGGCGGCGCGGAAGGTATACAACCCAGGCAGGCGCGAATCCCCGATTCCCAGAACTGTGAATATATTAAGAACGCCGAAGCCGAGGCAGAAAACGCAGCATGATGCCCGGACCGCCCGGTACCTTGGAGCGAGGACACTGGGACCCAGCGCGCCCAGCGAGTACAGAATCCCACGAAAATCTTTAGGTACTCCGGACTCATTATACAGCAACTAGCCTGCTCCATTCTCGGGTCAGCCAATCGCAGCGTTCTCCTTAATTATAAAACGGGTGGCCCGATGGTAAAGCGGGGTGGCGGCGGACTCGCACGCGCCCCATCGTGACTTAATGTAATCACGCAACAGCATGAGGTGGTTGACGGGGCCGGGATGGTGGGCTGATGGTAGGCTCCGGTCGTCCAAAGGAGGAGTTCTCCGAGTGGAAACGACCGCGACACGCCGCCCACGATTTAGCATTGTCATTCCGGCTTACAATGAGGCCGCATTCATCGGTGACTGCCTTGATTCCCTCATGCGGCAGGACTTCGGGGATCCGTACGAGATCATCGTGGTTGACAACAACAGCACCGACGACACGGCACTGATAGCGAGGTCACGTGGCGTGACCGTAGTCCAGGAAGAACGCCAGGGTGTCTGCTGGGCAAGGCAACGGGGCTCCGAAATAGCAACCGGCGAGATTATCGTATCAACGGACGCCGATACCGTATATAACAGGGAATGGCTTTCCAGGATCGACCGGGAATTCCGCGGCCCGCAGGCCCCGATCGCGGTCGCCGGCCCTTTCCGGTTCCTCGACGCACCATGGTGGGGGAAAGTGTGGACTGGCGTCCTCTTCGGCTACGTCTACGCCGCCAGCCGCGCGACAAAACGCTTGCCCTATATTGGCGCCGCTAACGTGGCGTTTCTTAAGAGCGCATGGCCTGGTTACAATACGTATGCGACCCAGGGCGGGGATGAACTTGATCTCCTGCGGAACCTCCAGGCTCGCGGCACGGTAGCTTACGTACACGACAACCCCGTCTTCACCTCGTCTCGCCGGCTCTCCCGGGGCCTGGCATACAACGCATTCGTTACCCTTTTTTATTACTACGCCCTCGGGTACGTGCTGAACCGGGTAGCCTGCCGGACTCTTGTCGGGATGGCCCCCGCCTTCAGGGCGAAAGCGAACGCCAACGCCAACAGGCGCCGCCAGTGGCTGCGACTAGCCGGCGCGTGCGGGTGCCTGATATTCATCATATTCGTCATGTTCATTATGGGGATCGACGACTTCATCATGCGACAACTGCACATGTGAGGGAAGCTTCCATGACTACACGTTCCTTTCCTCAGGCGTGCCGGCTTCCGGCGATCGCCGCTGGGGCAACCGCGGTCGCGGGAATCAGTTACTGGCTGGGAATGTCCCCCTATTCCCAGGTATTCGGACGCTTCCCGTACCGGGGAACGACCACTGACAAGACCGTCGCGCTCACCTTCGACGACGGCCCCAATGAGCCATATACCTCCATGCTCGCCGACCTGCTGAAGAGCCGGGACGTCCGCGCGACGTTCTTCCAGGTCGGGCGCGCGGTCCTCCGCTATCCCGAGGTAACCAGGCGGATCGTGGATGAGGGCCACGTGGTCGGCTGCCACGGATTCACTCACGAGTTCACCAACTACCTCAGCCGTCGCACCCTCACGGCCGACGTCCGGCAGGGCATGGACGCACTGGCCACGGTCGGCCTGCGGCCCGCGCTGTACCGGCCCCCGTGGCTCCTCCGGATTCCCTCCATGGAAAACGTCCTCAAGGCCCAGGGCCTGCGGGCGGTCTCGGGGGAGTTCTGTCATGCGCTGGAGGTATTCCAGCCGCGCCCGGAAGTAATCGCGAACGGCGCGCTCGCCAAGGCCCGGCCCGGCTCCATCATCATCTTCCATGACGGATTCGATGGCCACGACGGTAACCGCGCGAGCACGGTAGCGGCCGCCGAAATGGTCATCGACCGGCTCGCCCGCGACGGGTACCGCTTCGTGACCGTGGACGAGATGCTGGCCATCCCCGCATACCAGTGAGCGATCCCGCCAGCGGGCGAATCGGTCGCGCAAGCGGGCGAAGCAGCCTGCCAGAGCGAGTGCCCGGTCATATTTCCGGGCATCTGGCTCGTTTGTCGCGAAACAGGGCGAATGCTGGCGGACCGCAAGCGATTGCGAGTATGGTTGGGTATCGATCGCATTACCGTCCGTATCGCGAGGGGATAAGAGGGCGAGGAGAGGATGGGCTCCGAGCTTTCCGGCGCCAGCGCCGACCGGCCCGACCGGGGGGATCGGGGCGACCGGGGAGACCGGGGCGACTGGCCGCCGGAGGATGATCCGGGCCCGGACGTCACCCCGGTGCCCGCCTCGGCCGACCACCGAGCGCCGGGAATCACCCGGGCCGAGGCCTACGCCGCGGTCGGCCAGGCCGACCAGACCCCCAACGCTTTTCTCCTCCGGCGCGACGCCGGCTCGCGAGACGAGCCCGGGAAGGAGCCCGACGCCCAGGGCGATGCGGGCCGACCCGGCCCTGATCAGTCCGGTGCGGACCGGGGGCAGGACGGCCAGTCGCAGATGGACCGGCGCGGGATGGACGGGCAGCTCCCGGATACGACTTCCGGCGTGCGGCACGGAGACGGGCAGCCCGGGGAGGGGCAGGCCGGGGAGGGGCAGGCCGGGGAGGGGCTGCGCGGACCGGAGGCGGGTGAGGGCATCCACACGGATCCCGGCCGCCCGGTCCCAGGTGAGATCCGTGGCCCCGGCGTCGGCGATGCTAGCTTGGCCGGCGATGCTAGCGGAGTCGAAGGGGCTGGCGGGATCGCCGGGACGGGGGGTGTCGGTGTACGAGTTAGCGTGCAGAGCCAGGTACGGGTTGACGTGCAGAGTTAACCGGGCTGCGCTAATCAGAATTTCGTCCGTTTCCGGCCCAGTCCGGGTCTGCGGGCTGCGCTT
>JAFMRC010000119.1 GCA_017354375.1 Nocardiopsaceae bacterium
CTGAATGACCGTCCGCGTGCTATACTGGGATTCAGGAAGCCAAGCGAAGTGTTTACGGAGCTGCTGCTTCAGGAAAGTGCACTTCCCCCGGCCTGAATTGCTTCGATCGACTGAGACCGCCGTACGCCGACTTTACGGATGCCACATCCCAGATTGCACACAAGGGTGCGAGAGGTCGCGAACGGGAGGCGCTGACGGTAAAGAAATATCTTGATGTCTACATGCCAAAGACCGTACAGCCTGTCCATGGAGCCGAGATTATCGACTCGGAAGGCTCACGGTCGTCCGAGTGCGATATCGCCATACTCGACCCAAGCACTCCTCCCTTGTACTCGGGAGAAACCTATCAAATAGTTCCCGCCGAATGGGCACATGGAATCATTGAGGTCAAAAGCAAACTCGACAGCAAAGAGCTAGAAGACTCACATAAAAAGATTGTGCGAGCTAAGACTTTGCGTAAGGTCGCATATAAGTTCAATCGCCCAGGCATAAAATTTGGCCTACAAGTCTCCGCCCTGGTCTTCGACCTCGACCCATGCGTAGACGTCGTGGACTTCGACACGGACGATGAATGTTCCGCCGAACTGGCCGGACCTGCTGTGCATCACGGCGTTGGTGGCCAGTTCGGAAGTCAGCAGGATTTCGTCTTCGGCGTCGGGGCGTCCGTCCACGGCTTCGGCTACGTCGGCGCGGACCTGGCGTAGCTCGCTGGGCATCCCGTTGTAGACACGCTCGAACGACACGGCTGGTCTCTGCGCGGTGTTTCCGGCTGTCTGCATGGGGGCCACATGCGTCGTCGCAGGTTATTGGAACCGGGCAGAGCATGAGGCGGGGACCGTCGTTTATGCGGTCCACACGGTGGAGGGCAAGCCGCTGGAACGGATCTTCTACGAGCTGTACCGGGACAAGGCCGCCTTCGACGCTCACGAGGAGCAGGAGCACACGCGCCGGTTCCTCGACGCCCGGGGGCAGTTCCTCGCGTCGGTCGACGTCGACCGCCTCACACTCCAAGCGGGCAAGGGGACGGACGGGTGAACACTTCGGACTATCCGGCGGCTCTCGGACGGAAGATCGCCGAGCACCGCAAGCGGCGGGGCCTGTCGCAACCGGCGTTCGCCAAGATGATTGGCCGGTCGGTCGCCTGGGTGTCCCAGGTTGAGCGGGGCGTCCGCAAGGTCGACCGCATGTCGGTGCTGGAGAAGGTCGCCGACGCGCTCAACGTGCCGCTGTCCGAGCTGGCGGCCGAAGCGCCGGTCGTCGCTGCCGTGAAGGAGAAACCGCCCGGCGCTAGCGGGCTGCGGCTGCTGCTGTCGGGGGCCTGGTCGCTGCGGGCGATGCTCAACGGGCACCATGCCCCCTCCCCCGACTCGCTGCGGCCGGGCGTCGACCGGGCCCGGGAGCTGGTCCAGGCCGGGCAGTACACCGAGCTGACCGAGGTGCTCACCGACCTGGTGCCGAACCTCGAAACCGGCGCTCGGGCCGTCGACGAGACGCAGCAGGCCGAGATGTTCGAGTTGCTGGCCGGTGCCTATCAGGTGTGCTCGGCAGCCCTGGCCGAGATGGGAGAGAGCGAGGCGGCGTGGATCGCCGCTGACCGGGCGATGGTGGCGGCTGAGCGTGCCGGTAACGCACTACTGGTCGCGGCCGGTGCGTTCCGGCTGGCGTTCGTGTTCATCGGGACTCGGCACTTCGACCAGGCGGCGGCCACCACCCGGACGGCGGCTGACGCCCTGGCCGGTGTCGCCGACGAGAGCATCGAAGCTACGGCGCTGTGGGGAGCGCTGACGCTTCAGCGGGCCGAGATCGCCGCGCACCTCAACGATGCTGACGCGGCCTACGGGTTCCTCGACCAGGCGCGCACGGCCGCCGAACGGGTCGGCCCCGGCCGCAACGACTTCGCCACCGACTTCGGCCCGGCGAACGTCGCGCTGTACGAGGTCGCGGTGGCGGTCCAGCTCGGCGACGCGGGCCGCGCCCTGCGATCGGCTGAGGCGGCCGACCTGTCATCACTATCAACCGACCGGCGGGCCCGGCTGCTGGTCGACGTGGCCCGCGCTCATGCCCAGCGCCGTCATGCCGACGAAGCGGCCGGCGCGCTGCGGCAGGCCGAGGAGATCAGTCCCGAGCTGGTGCGCGGTCACCCGCTCGTGCGTCAGCTTGTCGCCGACCTGCTGGCGGTCCAGACTCCCCCATCCGCCGGGCTTTCCACGCTCGGACCCGTGTTCCCGCAGGTTAACCACAAGACTGATATCTGACGCGATCGACACGCACGTCCAGGCCGAGCAGAGCAAGGACGACGGCGAGGCCGATGCGCTCGTCCCAGCAGGTACTTGCACGGCACCCCGCGCAAGCCCTGAATCGAACAAGGCCCAGCTAGCGAAAATCTCGCTCTAGCTGGGCCTTCGTCGTGGAGCGGGTGACGGGAATCGAACCTGCGCCATCAGCTTGGGAAGCTCTGTCCGTCTAGGCCGCACTTTACTCACGTACCCCTACGGCGCAAGCGGATCGTCGGTTTCCGGGATGCTCCGGAGGCCGGTCTTGGGAGAATTTTGGTAGAAAACCCGGCCCGCGTGAAAACTGTGGCGAGCAGGCAAGGCTGATGCACGGAGGTGGCCGCTGGCCGGGAACCGGAGTACCTCGGCACGTCACGCACTGTGCAGCGGCAGCATGAGGCTGTATCATCTAGACGAAAGAAAAGAAACCAGATTCGCTACGTTCGGATAGAGGGAATCATGGACACCGCTGCCGTACAGCAAGAGACCTACCTCCCTGACGCCGACGAGCAGGTCGCCCGAATCCATGACTTCCTGCGCGCCCACGAGGACGCGAGCCCCCCGGGAACCCCGGAGCCGCAGTACTTTCTCGCCGGCACCGCCCAAGGAGACCGCGTTGAACTGCCATCGGAAGTACAGCGCGTTCTCCGGCAGGTAATCGAGGCAATGCAGCACGGCCTGGCCGTGACCGTGGCCCCGCAGACCCAGACCCTGACCACCCAGCAGGCAGCAGACCTGCTCGGAGTCAGCCGGCCCACGCTGATCAAGCTGCTCGACGACGGGGCCGTCCCCTTCGAGCGCGCGGGGACGCACCGGCGGATCCTCCTCCGCAACCTGCTCTCCTACCGGGAACAGCGGCGTGCGCAGCAGTACGCAGCGCTGGAGGCCACCGCCGTCGATCTCGACGATGAGGACAACCTTGACGAAGTACTCGGCCAGCTGCGCGCAGCGCGCCACGCCGTGGGCACCGAGCGTCGCCGCCAGGGGGAGATCTCCTGACAAGATAGGACCCGTGTTCACCGCCCTCCTCGATACCTGCGTCCTGTGGCCCAGCCTGCAGCGCGACTTCCTGCTCTCGCTCGCAGTCGAGAGGATCTACCGGCCCGCCTGGAGTTCCGCGATCCTGCGGGAACTGGAATACCACGAGACCGCGAAGCTGGTGCGCCGCGGCGAGGACCAGGCGACCGCCGCGTCCCGCGCGGGTTCCCTCATCACCCAGATGCGCGCGGCGTTCGACGATGCGGAAACCCCGGGCTGGGAACACCTGGAAGGAACCTACGGTCTGCCCGACCCTGATGACGAGCACGTCGTAGCGGCTGCCGTCACCGCGCACGCCGACGCCATCATCACGCTCAACGTGAAGGACTTCCCCCACTCCAAGCTTCCCGACGGCCTCGCCGTCATCCAGCCCGCCGATTTCGCCGCGAGGATAACGACACTGGACCCGTTCCGTTCGCTGGCTGCCGTCAGCTCCATCGCCGCACGCTCCGGTCGCAAGGGATCTCGCCGCACCCTCAGAGAGATCCTCGACATCCTCGAAAACCGCTACGCGATGGACGATGCCGCCAAGGAACTACGACAGGCCGAAGCACAGAAACGCCTATTCCCCGGGACGTGAAGGCCATGGGCGACGTGTCAAGGCTCGCCTAGCGGCTTGGCCTTGACTTGGCGAACGCGGTTGGGCACTCGGCAGCGAGGAGACGACCTCCCGACTTATCTTCAGATCCTGACACGCAGCGAGCGCATCAGGGTGAAGGCCGCTGCGGTGATAGGAAAAAGAAGCGATAAAGGACGCTGGCCCTGCTTCTGCAGGCGTTCTGGAACCGGCCGACGTCGCGAAGGGCTCGTATCAGGCTCGGCCTTGGCCCCGACTGTGCTCGGTACGCCGGGACGACGAGCTCAGGCAGCGAATTCGAAATCACGTGATCAGCCCGGGAGGCTATCCTCGTCTCGCAGAGCGGGCTCGCGGATCCCATATTGCAGGGGCTTGTGGCGGCCCGGCGGCGGTCCACGGAGGCGTTCTGGGAGAAAAATTGGGAGACGATGCGTCTCCATGGCGTGGCGCTACTGATCGTAACTGAGTACTAATTACTTCTCTGAGCTGGTGGAACTATCTCCATAACAATCGATCGATGGAGTATTCGAATTTAGTGAAGGCAATTAAAACAGAAGACCGATAAAGTGGCATGGCCAGGTAAAACGTGGAGCGGGTGACGGGAATCGAACCCGCGCTATCAGCTTGGGAAGCTGATGTTCTGCCATTGAACTACACCCGCATGACGCTACGACTCCGCCGATGAGGCAGGGGTCTTCGCTGTCGTGGCCAACATATCGTACCGGAGGCGGTAGGTTGCGTGCGTGCTCCTCTCCGATCGTGACATCAGGGCCGAGATCGGGTCCGGGCGGGTGAAGCTTGACCCGTACGCTCCCGAGCTTGTCCAGCCGGCGAGCGTGGACGTGCGCCTGGACCGGTACTTCCGGGTGTTCGAGAACCACCTCTACCCGCACATCGACCCGGCGGTGGAGCAGGTCGGCCTCACCCGCCTGATCGAGGCCGCGGGAGAGGAACCGTTCGTACTTCACCCCGGCGAGTTCGTGCTGGGATCTACCTACGAGGTGATCTCGCTTCCTGACGATATTGCCGGGCGACTAGAAGGAAAGAGCTCGCTCGGGAGGCTTGGGTTGCTGACGCACTCGACGGCGGGGTGGATCGATCCGGGGTTTTCCGGGCACGTCACGCTGGAGTTGTCGAACGTGGCCACGTTGCCGATCAAGCTCTGGCCGGGGATGAAGATCGGCCAGCTGTGCCTGTTCCGGACCAGTTCGCCCGCGGAGCATCCGTACGGCTCGCCCGTCTATGGCTCCCGCTACCAGGACCAGCGCGGCCCGACCCCGTCCCGCTCCTACCTGAACTTCCACCGGACCAAGCTGTAAGACCGCTTCCCGGACACGCCGGTGGACGACCGGGGTATCTCCGTCAGTTGCCACTTGACCTGCGGGGAATACTCGACCGGTCAGGAAAGTTGAGCCTACATGACTCAAGTCATTTGACACCCCGGCTCGGCTAGGGCAAGCTTGAGCCTGGAAGACTCAACTTCACACACTACAAGGACACTACTTATGGCACGTGCGGTAGGTATTGACCTCGGGACGACCAACTCCGTTGTCGCCGTCCTCGAAGGCGGGGAGCCGACGGTCATCGCCAACGCGGAAGGCTCTCGCACCACGCCGTCGGTCGTTGCGTTCGCCAAGAATGCCGAGGTTCTCGTCGGCGAGGTCGCGAAGCGGCAGGCCGTCACCAACGTCGACCGGACGATCCGTTCGGTCAAGCGGCACATGGGCACGGACTGGTCCGTCTCGATCGATGACAAGAAGTTCACCGCGCAGCAGATCAGCGCGTTCATCCTGCAGAAGCTGAAGAGGGACGCCGAGGCTTACCTGGGCGAGAAGATCACCGACGCGGTGATCACCGTCCCGGCGTACTTCAGCGACGCGCAGCGGCAGGCGACCAAGGAGGCCGGGCAGATCTCGGGCCTCAACGTCCTGCGCATCATCAACGAGCCGACTTCGGCGGCGCTCGCGTACCACCTGGAGAAGGAGAACTCCGCCAAGATCCTGGTCTTCGACCTGGGCGGCGGCACGTTCGACGTCTCGCTTCTCGATGTCGGCGACGGCGTGGTCGAGGTCGAGGCCACCAGCGGCGACAACCACCTCGGTGGCGACGACTGGGACCAGCGGATCGTGGACTGGCTGGTGCAGGACTTCAAGAGCGGCTACGGCGTCGACCTGTCCAAGGACAAGATGGCTCTGCAGCGGCTGCGCGAGGCGGCGGAGAAGGCCAAGATCGAACTCTCCCAGTCAACGGAGTCGCAGATCAACCTGCCTTACATCTCCCACGGCCCGGACGGGCCGCTGCACCTGGACACCCGGCTATCCCGGGCCGAGTTCCAGCGCATGACCTCCGACCTGATCGACCGGTGCAAGTCGCCGTTCCAGCAGGTCATCAAGGACGCCAGCGTCAACGTCAAGGACATCGACCACGTCGTGCTCGTCGGCGGCTCCACCCGGATGCCCGCGGTCATCGACCTGGTCAAGCAGCTGACCGACGGCAAGGAGCCGAACAAGGGCGTCAACCCGGACGAGGTCGTCGCCGTCGGCGCGTGCCTGCAGGCCGGCGTCCTCAAGGGCGAGGTCAAGGACATCCTGCTGCTCGACGTGACCCCGCTGTCGCTGGGCATCGAGACCAAGGGCGGGATCTTCACCAAGCTCATCGAGCGGAACACGACGATCCCGACCAAGCGCTCGGAAATCTTCACCACCGCGGACGACAACCAGCCGTCCGTGCAGATCCAGGTCTACCAGGGCGAGCGCGAGATCGCGGCGTACAACAAGAAGCTCGGCATGTTCGACCTGACCGGCATCGCCCCGGCGCCGCGGGGCATCCCGCAGATCGAGGTCACCTTCGACATCGACGCCAACGGCATCGTGAACGTGTCCGCCAAGGACATGGGCACGGGCAAGCAGCAGTCGGTGCAGATCACCGGCGGCTCGGCGCTGCCGAAGGAAGACATCGACAAGATGGTCCGCGACGCCGAGCAGTACGCCGAGGAGGACCGTCGGCGCCGCGAGGAGGCCGAGGTCCGCAACCAGGCCGACACGCTGGTCTACAGCACCGAGAAGTTCCTCGCGGAGAACGACGAGAAGGTGCCCTCGGACGTGAAGTCCGAGGTGCAGTCCGCAATCGCCGACCTGAAGAAGGCGATCGAGGGCGACGACATCGAGGCGATCAAGACGGCGAGCGAGCACGCCGCCCAGGTCAGCCAGAAGATGGGCAGCGCCATCTACGCCGCGGCCCAGGCTGCTCAGCAGTCCGAGGGCGGCGCGGACAGCGCGGACAGCGCCAGCTCGGAGGCTTCGGCCGACGGTCAGGACGACGACGTCGTTGAGGCCGAGGTTGTGGACGAAGGCGAAGGCGAAGGCGGAAAAGCCTGATGACAGCGGCCGATGAGGGTGGCGCCGGCCCGGTGATCCGTGACAACCGCCGGATCGACCCGGCGTCCGGACAGCCACGAAGGGGCAAGCACGCCGCCGCCGGGCCGACCGGTACCTCGGGTTCTGGCCGGTCCGGCGGCGGGGGACAGCACCGCAAGGGCAATAACGCTACCCGGAAAGCGGCCGCCAACGCTGAGGGCGGGGAGGCCACGGCAAATGCCGCGGCCTCCTCCGCCGCAGCGGAGAAGGAGGCCGCCGTGGAGAAGGCGGAGAAGGCGGAGCAGGCTGAGAAGGAGGCCATCAAGAAGGCCGAGGATCTGAAGGCACAGCTCGCGGAGCGCACCGTCGACCTACAGCGCCTGCAGGCGGAATATACGAACTACCGCAAGCGGGTGGACCGGGACCGCGCCACGGTGCGCGAGCTGGCGATCGCCAGCTCGCTCAACGAGTTGCTGCCGGTCCTGGACGCGATCGGCCAGGCCCGGGAGCACGGCGAGCTGTCGGGCGGGTTCAAGTCCGTTGCGGACTCGCTGCAGACGGCCACGTCCAAGCTCGGCTTGGTCAGCTACGGCGAGCGCGGCGACGCGTTTGACCCGAAGATCCACGAGGCGCTGTCGAGCAGCTACTCGCCAGACGTCACGGAAGAGACCTGCGTCGAAATCTTCCAGCCGGGTTACCGGATCGGCGAGCGGATCCTCCGCCCGGCCAGGGTGGCGGTCGCGGAGCCCGCCACGGGGCCGGACGGCGCCTCCAACGCGCCGGAACCGGAAAACGCACCGGAAGACGACGCGCAGGGAGACACGGATAACTAACAAGGCCCAGCGAGGCTAGATGAGCACGAAGGACTACCTGGAGAAGGACTACTACAAGACGCTGGGCGTCCCCAAGACCGCCAAGTCAGCCGAGATCAAGAAGGCGTACCGCGAACTCGCCCGGAAATACCATCCGGACACGCATAAGGGGGACGCCAAGGCTGGCGAGCACTTCAAGGAGATCACCGAGGCGTATAACGTGCTGTCGAACGAGAAGCAGCGCAAGGAGTACGACGAGGCGCGCTCGATGTTCGGCGGGTTCCGGGTTCCGACCGGGGGACGTAGCAGCGGTGGCTACGGTGGCGCTGGCTTCGACCTCGGCGACCTGTTTGGCGGGGAGGGGCTCGGCGACGTGCTCGGCGGCATCTTCCGCAACCGGGGCGGCACCACGGCCGGCAGCCGCGCACGCCGCGGTGCCGACGTGGAGACCGAGACCACGCTGTCCTTCGGAGACTCGATCGACGGCGCGACCGTCTCGCTCCGGCTCACCGGTGAAGGGCCATGCACGGCCTGCCACGGCACGGGCGCGAAGGCGGGCACCGTGCCCAAGGTCTGCGCGGACTGCCACGGAACCGGGCAGCAAAGCCGGAACCTGGGCGGGTTCGGGCTATCCGAGCCGTGCAAGACCTGCAAGGGCCGTGGCCTGGTCGCCGAGGATCCGTGCACCACGTGCAAGGGCAGCGGCCGGGCGATGAGCTCGCGGACCATCCAGGCCCGCGTCCCCGCGGGCGTGGCGGACGGGCAGCGGATCCGTATCCCGGGCAAGGGGGTCAAGGGCGAGCACGGTGGCCGCAGCGGCGACCTGTACGTCAAGGTGCACGTAAAGCCGCACCCCGTGTTCGGCAGGACCGGCGACAACCTCACGGTCACGGTGCCGGTGACGATCTCCGAGCTCGCGCTCGGGGCGGAAATCAAGGTCCCCACCCACAGGGGGCCAGCGGTCACCGTCCGGATCCCGCCCGGCACCCCGAACGGACGGGTGTTCCGTGTCCCGGGACGCGGTATCCGCAGGAAGGACGGGACGCTTGGCGCGCTGCTCGTCACCGTTGAGGTCACAGTGCCGAAGGACCTGAGCGGCAAGGCCCGGTCGGCGATGGAAGACCTGCGACTGGCCACTGCCAGCGAAGACCCGCGGGAGGACCTGCTCCGGCGGGCCAGGCAGGACTGAAGGATCCCTAGTAGAAGGAAGGAGATGGCATGAGCAACCCCTACGAGCTGTCAGACGACATGCCCGTGTATGTCATCTCCGTGGCCGCGAACCTGTCCGGCATGCATCCGCAGACGCTGCGCGGCTACGAGAAGGTCGGACTGGTGACGCCGCGGCGCACCGCCGGCGGTGGCCGCCGCTACTCGATGCGCGACATCCTCGCGCTGCGCGAGATACAGCGGTTGTCCCAGGACGAGGGCATCAACCTCTCCGGCATCAAGCGGATCCTGGACCTGGCCCGCGAGCTCGAGCAGGCACGCCTGACGATCGCCGAAATGCACGCCGAGATGGCGCAGCTTCGAACCGAGCTGGAGTCCACCCGTGCGGTGGCTGCCCGCCTCGCCGAGCTGCGCCGCGCCGCGCGCACGCCCGACCCCAGGGCCTCCCTGGTGCCGGTTCGCACATCGACCAGGGTCACTTTCTGGCAGCACGCGAGCGCGAAACGCGAGCAAGACACAAGTGAATAGCAAGACACAAGTGAATAGGGATAACGAGGGGGATCACTAACCAATGGACTTCAAGCCAACCCGCAACAGCCAGGAGGCGCTGTCCGTAGCCGCACGGCGCGCGGCGGCGGCCGGCAACCCCCAGCTCGATCCGCTGCACCTGCTCGCCGCCCTGCTCGATCAGAGCGGCGGCATCGCGGCATCTCTGCTCAAGGCGGTCGGCGCCGATCCCGCGGTCATCGCCAAGGAAACCGCGGACCGGATCGCGCGGCTGCCGCAGATGCGCGGCGACACCTCGAGCGCACCGCAGATGTCGCGGCAACTACTCGCCGTCATCAACACGGCCACCAACCGCGCCCAGCAAATGGAGGACGAGTACGTCTCCACCGAGCACTTGCTGGTGGGGCTGGCCGACAGCGGCGGCGAGGCCGCTGACATCCTCCGCCGGGCCGGCGCGACACCCGACGCCCTGACCGAGGCGTTCGCCGACGTGCGGGGCAACGCGCGGGTCACCAGCGAGGACCCGGAGGGCACCTACCAGGCGCTGGAGAAATACGGCGTCGATCTCACTCAGCAGGCGAAGGACGGCAAGCTCGACCCGGTGATCGGCCGCGACTCCGAGATTCGCCGCGTCGTCCAGGTGCTGTCACGGCGCACCAAGAACAACCCGGTGCTGATTGGCGAGCCTGGCGTCGGCAAGACCGCCGTCGTCGAGGGACTCGCGCAGCGGATCATCGCCGGAGACGTGCCGGAATCACTGCGCGGCAAGCGGCTGATCGCGCTCGACCTCGGCAGCATGGTGGCCGGCGCGAAGTACCGCGGTGAATTCGAGGAGCGCCTCAAGGCTGTGCTGAGCGAGATCAGCCAGAGCGACGGCCAGGTGATCACGTTCATCGACGAGCTGCACACCGTCGTCGGCGCGGGAGCGGCCGAGGGCGCTATGGACGCGGGCAACATGCTCAAGCCCATGCTCGCCCGCGGCGAGCTGCGCATGGTGGGCGCCACCACGCTGGACGAGTACCGGGAGCGGATCGAGAAGGACCCGGCGCTGGAACGCCGATTCCAGCAGGTCCTGGTCGGCGAGCCTAGCGTCGAGGACACGATCGCGATCCTGCGCGGCCTGAAGGGCCGCTACGAAGCGCACCACCAAGTGCAGATCTCGGACGCGGCGCTAGTCGCCGCCGCGACCCTATCCGACCGGTACATCACCGCCCGGTTCCTGCCAGACAAGGCGATCGACCTGATCGACGAGGCCGCCTCCCGGCTGCGGATGGAGATCGACTCCTCCCCGGTCGAGATCGACGAGCTGCGCCGCATCGTGGACCGGATGAAGATGGAGGAACTCGCGCTCTCCCGCGAGTCCGACGCCGCGAGCAAGGAGCGCCTTGAGAAGCTGCGCGCCGACCTCGCCGACCGGACCGAGCAGCTCAACGCGCTGACCGCCCGCTGGGAGCAGGAGAAGTCCGGCCTGAACCGGGTCGGGGAGCTGAAGAAGAAGCTGGACGACCTCAAGGGCCAGGCCGAGCGCGCGCAGCGAGACGGTGACTACGAAACCGCCTCCCGGCTGCTCTACGGCGAGATCCCGGCTCTCGAGTCAGACATCGCTGAGGCAGTCGCCACGGACCGTTCGGAAGAAGAAAAGGCCTCAGCCGACGCGGACGGGGCCCGGGCGGCGACCTCGGCACCCGCCCCCATGGTCAAGGAGGAAGTTGGGCCGGACGACGTGGCGGACGTCGTCTCGTCGTGGACCGGCATCCCCGCGGGGCGGCTGCTCGAGGGGGAAACCGGCAAGCTGTTGCGGATGGAGGCCGAACTCGGCAATCGCGTGATCGGGCAGGCCAGCGCCGTCGGAGCGGTGTCGGACGCGGTGCGGCGGGCGCGAGCCGGCGTGTCCGACCCCGACCGTCCGACGGGCTCATTCCTGTTCCTCGGGCCGACCGGCGTCGGCAAGACCGAGCTGGCCAAGGCGCTCGCGGAGTTCTTGTTCGACGACGAGCGGGCGATGATCCGCATCGACATGAGCGAGTACGGCGAGAAGCATTCGGTTGCGCGGCTGGTCGGTGCGCCGCCCGGCTACATCGGCTACGAGGAAGGCGGGCAGCTCACCGAGTCGGTGCGGCGGCGGCCTTACTGCGTGGTGCTGCTCGACGAGGTCGAGAAGGCGCACCCCGAGGTCTTCGACGTGCTGCTGCAAGTTCTTGACGACGGGCGGCTCACCGACGGGCAGGGGAGGACCGTGGACTTCCGTAACACGATCCTCATTCTCACCTCCAACCTCGGCTCTACCTTCATCGCGGATGCCACGCTGGACGACCGGGCAAAGCGGGACGCGGTGATGAACGCGGTTCGCGCCTCCTTCAAGCCGGAGTTCCTGAACCGCCTCGACGACGTGATCATCTTCGATTCGCTGACCACGTCGGAGCTGACGCAGATCATCGACATCCAGGTCTCGCGGCTGGCGCAGCGACTGTCCGGGCGGCGGCTCACCCTGACGGTTACCCCCGCGGCGAAGGAGTGGCTGGCGCTGACCGGCTTCGACCCGGTGTACGGGGCGCGACCGCTGCGCCGGCTCGTGCAGTCCGCGATCGGCGACAAGCTCGCGCGCTCGCTGCTAGCCGGGGAGACCACCGACGGCGACGAGATCCTCGTAGACCTAGACGAGGGTTCCGACTCCCTGTCGGTCCGCGCCGTGGCGAAGGTCGCATAAGAGCATGGTGTGGAGTTTCTTGGCACTTATAGTGCGAGGAAACTCCACACCGATGAAATAACGCCTGGTGGCTGGTGGCGTCCAGCATACGATCGTAGTCGTCCTCGCCGAACCCGAGATCGACGCGGATACGATAGCGAAGACGGAGCAGCAGCTGAAGCTCAGCGTCGTCGCCGCGTTCCGAGCACTGCTGGACCCCCACGGTCGCCCACTCATGAGCACGGTGCAGGTCTCCCTGCTCAGTGAAAAGCTCAGCGAGCAGGTCGCAGGTACGTGGAGTCACCTTGTCGCGTTCAGCGGTGACGGCGGAGAGCAGCTCCTCGGCCTCAGCATCGCGGTCGAGGGTGAGCAGCGCCCGGATCAGGTAGACCCGCGGATCGGCAAAGGTCTCGCCGCCGTCCTGAAGGGCCTCGGTGAATTCCTGGGCGGCGCGCTCGGCGTCGTCCGCCATCATCCACTGCTCGCCGGCGCGCAGGTGCGCCTCAGCGCGCTGACCGGGCTCGGCACTCCTGGCCAGGTCGGACATGCGAACAGCGGCACGCACATGGTTGCCAGTCCGTGCCGCCTGGAACTCGATTTCATCGAAGTCGTCGGAGTCCGCCACCCTCCCTACCGTACCGTAACGGTCTTGTCCCAAACCTGCCGATATGACCGCGTCGTGGGGATTTCCTGGTTCTGAAGTCAACGCCGGGCACGCTCCAGAGCGTCCCAGAACCCGCGGCGTAGCGCGTGCCGGACCTCGTCATGCAACAGGAAGTCGATGGGCAGCGACGATCCCTGCAGCAGCCTTGCCTCAAGGTCAGAGGGCATCCGTGGCTTGCGAGCGAGCACGGCCTCCAGCCACAGCGTGGGCGCGTCCCGCGCCACCGAGCCGCCGAATTCCTGGCCCTCCCCATGTGCCGACTGCACCGCGTCGGCGAGCGAGATCGCGGGCTGGGGGACGGCGGGCGGGTTCCCTGGTGCGGCGTGCAGCCCGGCTCCGGGCTGGCCCGCGTCAGGATTTCCCGCCGCCTCCGGAGCGTTCGGGTGACTCATCATCGGATCAGGCGGGCCTGCCGGGTTGTCCGGATTCACCGGGTTGTCCGGGTTCGCCAGGGCTCCGGGGTGCGCGAAGCCGACCGCGGAACCGGCCGCATGGCCGACCGCTTGGCCGACCGGGGTGAGCCAGTTGGGCCTGGAGGACCCCGAGGGGCCGGGCCCGGGGTCGAACCCCGGCTCGGGCTGGCCTGGGCTCGTAAACTGCCCGTTCTGCCCGAAAACCGCCTGGGGGTACGCCGACTGCTGGTATGTCGGCTGCGCGTGCTGCCCCGTAGCCGACTGCCCTTCGGGTTGCTGCGCGTGCTGCCCAGCGGGCGACTGCCCCGCGGGCGGCTGGCCCGCGGGCGGCTGGAACGACAGGCCCGGCTGTGGTGCCTGCGCCTGCGGT
>JAFMRC010000555.1 GCA_017354375.1 Nocardiopsaceae bacterium
CGCCCGTACCGCGTCCGCGAGCTCGGCCGCGCTCGCGTCCTTGAGCAGGTACCCGGCGGCGCCCGCCTCGACGGCGCGCAGGATGTCGGCGTCGGTGTCGTAGGTGGTCAGCACGACGACGCGGGCGCCGGGCAGCTCGCCGATGGCGGTCACCCCGTCGCCGCGGGGCATCCGCAGGTCCATCAGGATCACGTCGAACTCGCCCTTGCGGGCCAGCGCGACCGCCTCCGGGCCGGAGCCCGCCTCGGCGGTCACCTCGATGTCGGGCTCGGCGGACAGCATGCCGCGCAGCCCGGCCCGGACCACCGGGTGGTCGTCGGCGAGCATCACCCGGATGACCGCACCCGCCGTCTCACGACCACGCCCGGTCACGCGGATACCTCCGCCCGCCCGGTCACGCGGGTACCTCCGCGCGGACGACGGTCCCCTCGCCCGGCGCCGAGGTGACAGCGATCGTCCCGCCCGCCTGCCGGACCCGATCGCGCATGCCGCGCAGCCCGTACCCGTCGCTGGCGGCCTCGGCGTCGAACCCCCGCCCGTCGTCGGCGACCGTCAGCCGCACCGCGCCGTCGGCGTAGCACAGGCCAACGTCCACCTGCCGCGCCGCGGCGTGCTTGCGGACGTTGGCCAGGGCCTCCTGGGCGACCCGCAGCAGCACGACCTCGGTGGCCGTGGGCAAAGATCTTTTAACCCCCGATACCTCCGAACGGATCGTGGTGTCTCCCCCGTTCCCCGCCGCCTGCGCCACCCGGGTGATCGCGTCGCCGAGGGTGCTCCCGTCCAGTTGCGCGGGGCTGAGCGCGGTGACCAGCGCGCGGGCCTCGGCCAGGTTCTCGCGGGCGGTCCGCAGCGCGAGGTCCAAGTGGCCGCGGGCGTCGGTTCCGGGTTCAAGCCCCGCCGTCGCGGCCTGGATGAGGGTCACGATGCTGGTGAACCCCTGGGCGAGGGTGTCGTGGATCTCGCCGGCCAGGCGGTGCCGCTCGGCGAGCACGCCGGCCTCGTGATGGGCCTCGGCGAGCTGCTCGCGCGCCTGGCTCAGCTCGGTGATCAGCCCGGCCCGCTCCTCGCTCTGCGCTATCACGGCCCGCATCCACCGGCTGAACACGATCGACAGCCCGATGGCGAACGCCGCGGCGCCGACCGCGGCGATCGCCAGGCTCGGCTTCCACAGCGCGGCCTGCAGGCCGGCGACGGCGTTGATGGCGACGACGAAGACGATGCCGTCTAGCCCCTTCTCGAGCCGCAGGGCCATCGGGCACAGCGCGAAGGCCAGCAGCCAGCCGGCCGGATTCCCGGCCCCCACCACGGCGAACAGGGCGATGAGGCCGACCAGGTACAGCGGAGCGCGCCAGGAGGCAGGAGCCCCGGCGACCGGGGCCGCGGTCCGCGGCGATCCGGACGGGACCGGCAGCGCCGACGGCAGCGGGCGGCCCATGAACACGTACCACGGGACCATGGCCACCAGCGCGGCGCTCACGGCTATCCGGCCCGGTCCGCCAACCGGGCCGGCCTCCACGATCGCGGCGGTGACGAGGTAGACGACGGCGTAGCACGCCTCCCACCATGGTTCGCCCGGGTAGCGCCCGGTTTCTTCCATATCGCTATTGTCCGCCAGCCGGCTTACCTATCGCTACCGCCCCGAAGCGCCCCACAGGGGCGCTTGTTGCTGTTATCAGGATGGATGTGGCAGCCATCCCCGAAGAGCGCGGTCGATGTGGCATTCTTCCCCTTCCCGGCAGCCTCGAAGGTTGTTGCTCAGGCGGCGGTGGCGGGTACCGGGAGCAGTTCGTCCAGGTGCGATGACAGCGCGACTAGCTGGGCGCCGGGCGCCCAGTCCAGGTATCGCCGCTCCTGCTGGCGAGCCGCCTCCAGGGCGGGATGGCCCGCGTAGGCGGACAGCAGGGCGAACAGCGCGGGACGCTCGCGGGCCAGCTGCCTGGCCGCTCGCGCCGCCGCGTCTGGCAGGTCGGCGGGCATGGCCTCGAGCACCG
>JAFMRC010000347.1 GCA_017354375.1 Nocardiopsaceae bacterium
GCGGCGATGGGCGCGACGCCGGCCAGCATGGTGGCACGGACCCCCGCGGCGGTCGCGATCCCGCCTCCGGCGAGTGCGCCCAGTGCCTCCGCGCCGCCGGCGACGGTCCCGTACAGGCTGGAGACCCGGCCGAGCAGGCCGCCGGGTACCCGGCGCTGGCGCATCGTGGTCGCGACCATGTTGAACAGGGCGAACGCGGCGCTGCTGGCGGCGAGCATCGCGGCGGCGGTGACCACGCTGACGGTGAGGCCGAGGACGAGCTGGCTGCCGGCCATGGCCAGGCCGGCGAGCAGCAGCGTCCCCCACGTTCCCAGTCGCCGGGTGAGGCGCGCGCCGGCCGCGCCGGCCGCGATCCCGCCGACGGCCCCGATGGCCAGCAGCACGCCGTAGGCACCTGGCTTCTGGTGCAGGATGCGGATCACGTACAGGACCAGCACCGCGAACCAGGCAGCGTCCATGGCGCTGATGACGCCGACGGCCACGGTGAGGTCCCTGATGTCCGAATGGCGTCGCAGCCAGGCCAGGCCCTCGGCCAGGTCCCGGCGCACGTTACCGGCCTTACCGGCCTTCGGGTCGCCCTTCGCCGCCGGGCCCGGCTGCCGCGCCGGCCGGAAGACGCTGGGCAGGGTGAGCAGCAGCAGCATGGCGATTCCGAGCGTCCCGGCGTTGACCGCGAACGGCAGGACCGCGGCCAGGCCGAACAGCCACCCGCCGGCCGCGGGCCCGGCCAGTTCGGTGCCGACGATCTGCCCGGCGATCACCTGGCCGTTAGCCCGGTCCAGCCCGTCGGAGTCCACGAGCCGGGGGACGCAGGTCACGGCCGCGGTGTTGCGCAGGGCCGAGCCGACCCCGGTGGTGAACGCGGTGAGGTAGACCAGCGCCAGCCCGTCGGCGTGCCCGAGGATGGCTCCGGCCAGGGCCGCGATGATGACAGCCCGCGTGGTGTCCACCGCCGCCATCAGGCGCCGCCGGTCGGTGCGGTCGACGACTATTCCAAGGACCGGGCCCATGAGCCACGGCAGGCTCTGGACCGTGGTGACGGCGGCGACGGCCGCCGGCGAGCGGGTGAGCTGAGCCGCCAGCAGCGGGAAGGCCGCGAGCCTTACCCCGTCGCCGAAGTCGTCCAGGAAACCCGACAGCCAGTACCGCGGGAATGGTTTCCGCAACGCGGCGGCGGATGCGACCATGCCCGTATCCTGCCATGGAGCCGCGT
This sequence comes from Nocardiopsaceae bacterium, assembly GCA_017354375.1. Lineage (GTDB taxonomy): Bacteria > Actinomycetota > Actinomycetes > Streptosporangiales > Streptosporangiaceae > Trebonia. Next base: position 1,214 of record JAFMRC010000347.1, read on the forward strand.
CACCTGATGCCATCTGGACTGCGGGCAGCGAGCATCGCGCCTGGCGCCAGGCAGTCGGGCGCCTGGCCGCTGAGGACAAGACGCGACGGTATCGCGTCGCCGGTCTCGTCGGCCAGATGGCCGTATATGCGGACTTCCGTCACCCGCAGGCGGCACTGAACCAGACCGGACGGATCCCGGCATCCATCCCGGGACGGCACGGCACTGTCGAACAGCAGGCCCGGACGGATCGCCCCGGTGCCGCAGCCGGTAACGGCGAGCGATCCCGCGTCATGCGGCTCAACCTGGTCCACCCGGAATACCGGAGCCATCGGGGTCGAGCCGACGTGCGATCCGCCGGGCACGGTCCACCGGAGGAACCCGTACATGGCCACCGGGCGCCAGCCGCGCAGGACAGTGCCGCCTTCGAGGACCCTGGCCACGTCGGCGAGGAACCCTCCTAGCGACGGGGCGGGTTCCCCGATAAGGCCGTCGTACTTGGACCACTCCCACACCATGCCCTGCCCGGGGCCGGGACGGTCATCGATGACCAGCCCGTTCCCGAGGCCGTCCTCCGCGAACATGAACCACCGCGGGTGCCACCAGTGGCCAGCCATTCCGGCATCACCGATATCGGCGAGAACCTCGGCGTTCACGGCGCAATTATCCGCGATCCTTCCTGCCGGCAGCGGAAAGTACTGGCCGGGAAGGAACGTCGCGGCATTGGGATCGTGCAGGTCAGCACCGTCGTTGACCAGCAGCAGCCGCCTCAGCTCCGCGGGAAGGCGAGCGTCGGCCGCGACCGCGGGCGGTCGCAGTGCCGCGTAGGACACGGGGGCGTTCACCGCCAGCCACGCCGTCACCCGCGCCCAGCAGTCCTCAACCTCAGACGGCGTAGCCATGCACAGCAGGATAAAACCAGGATGGCCGATTCCTTTCGGAGGCGGTGCCCGGAGCGGGGTTGTCAGGTGAAGCGGTAGGAGCCGACCTCATGCAGCACGGTCAGGACCGGGGGCTCGTCGCAGCGCTCGTCGAGGGTGCTCCGGAACCGCTGGAAGGCGGGCATTTCCGCGAGCCTGCCGGGATCGTCGAGTTCGGCGAACGTCACGAAGCTGACCCCGTCATCGAGCTGGAAGGTTGCCTGGCGCAACCAGTCCGGCCGGGCCGAGGCGAACTCGTCATACACGGCGCGGCCGAGCTCAAGGTTCTTCTCGACCTGGTCGGGCTTGAGCTTGAAGCGGATCATCACCTGCATGGCGGTCCCTCTCATTTCATCGGACAGTTCGTATTTCAGAATACAGACTGTATTTCGTAAGTCAATATGTCAAGTGAAATGCTAGACTGGGGCCGATGACCACCCGGAAGTACGAGCAGCGGCTGCGCGCCGAGTCCGCGGAAGAGACCCGGCGCCGCATCCTCGACGCGGTCTGCCAGCGGCTGCGGGCGGCGCCCGCCGACCCGGTCAGCATCGACCAGGTCGCCCGCATGGCCAGGGTCTCGCGATCGACCATCTACCAGGCCTTCGGCTCGCGAGCGGGATTGTTCAGCGCACTCGGGGCGGACCTGCTCGACCGCGGCGGGTTCGGCAGCATGTTGCAGGCGGCGGCGCATCCCGATGCGCGCGAGGGCCTGCGCGGCGGGATCCGGGGCGTGGTCGGCATGTACGCGGCCAACCGGGACGTGCTGCGCGCCTTGAACTCGATGGCCCAGCTGGACGCGGCCGCGGTCGGCGGCGCGGTGCAGAAGATGGACCAGGGCCGCGCCAGCGGCATGGCCGCCCAGGCCCGGCGGCTCGATGAACAAGGATTCTTGCGTGCGGACGTGACCGTGGACACCGCCACCGATCTGCTGTTCATGCTGACCAGCTTCGACAGCTTCGACCTGCTCTGTACCGGTCGCGGCCTGCCCGCCAGCAAGGCTGCGGAGCTGCTGGCAATGGCTGCCGAGCGCAGCCTTTGCCGATGACGACCGTCAGGGCAAGATCACGAGAGCGGCTTGCGCATCACGATGCGCGTCCGGCCGCTGCCACCGTAGTCCTCGACGCGAACCATCTCGGTAAAGCCCACCCGCTTATGGAAGGCCACCGATCCCTCGTTCCCCGGGCCGGTAATGGCCTTCAGCGCGACAGCGCCGCGATCGCGCGCCGCCTTCTCGAACCTCTCGTACAGCATCCTGCCCAGCCCGAGCGTCCGGGAGTCGTCCCGCACCGCCACGAAGTGGATGTAGCCATCCCCGGTCGGCGCGACGAAGCCGAGCAGGTACCCGGCGATCTCCCCGCTGCCGGTATCGCGCGCGACGAACGCCGTGTCGCCGAACTCCAGGAAGAACATGGGATGATGCAAGTACCTGGGCAGGTCCAGGTCACCCCAGAAGCGATCGAAGTCCCGCAGGATCGCGGCCAGGTCTCCGTCGCGCACGCCCTCGATAGAAATATCGCTCATGACCACAGGGGTACCATTCGGGGATTCCCCTGATCCCGTCCGGCATGAGGGCAGGGCAGGAATCAGGGCTGATCCCGATCGACGGCGGGCCGGGCGGACGGCAGCCTTGAGGTGTCGCAGACGCGGCCCGCGAGCCGGGCCCCGACGCCGAATCGGAGACCGATCACCATGCCCTTCCTCATCGCGCTCATCGCCGCCGCCGTCGTGGCGCTGATCATCCTCGGCTTCGTCGCCCATCTCCTGTTCTCGCCCTGGCTGCTGCTGGCGGCGGTCGCCGTCCTCGCCTGGTTCAAGTTCCGCCCGCGCCGCTCCCACCGGTAACCGGTAACCGGTAACCCGCCGCTACCACCAGCGATCTTCGCGGGCGGCGGCGGTGCCGCCGGTGCGGTCCAGCGCGTCCAGGGCCGCCATGTCCTGGTCGGGCAGGGTGAAGTCGAAGATCCGCGCGTTCTGCTCGATGCGCTCCCGGTGCACCGACTTCGGGATGACCGGCACGTCGCGCTGGACGCACCAGCGCAGCAGCACCTGGGCCGGGGTCTTGCCCGCCCGCGACGCGATCTCGGCGACGCGCCGGTCGGACAGGTGCCGGCCGGTGCCGAGGGAGCTGTAGGACTCCAGCGCGACTCCCAGCCGCTCCGCCGCCTCTAGCAGCCCGCGGCGGTACTCGAACGCGCTGAACTGGACCTGGTTCACGACCGGCGGGATGTCGGCGGCCTTCGTCACCTCGGCGAGCTCGGTGGCGCTGTAGTTGGAGACCCCGACCGAGCGAGCCAGGCCGCGCTCGCGGGCGCGCTCCATGCCCGGCCAGGCGCGCAGCGGGCCGCGCCCCGGCCAGTGCACGAGGTACAGGTCAACCTGGTCCACGCCCAGCAGCCGGAGGCTGCCCTCCAGCTCGGCGACTGGATCCTCCCGGTTCGGGTAGAACTTCGTGGTGACGAACACGTCCTCGCGCGGCACCCCGGACTCGCGCAGCGCCCGCCCGACGCTCTCCTCGTTGCCGTAGGCCTGGGCGGTGTCGATGTGCCGGTAGCCCAGCTCCAGCGCCCAGCGGACGGCGTTCACGGTCTGCGGCCCGCTGCGCGCCTGCCAGACCCCCAGCCCCAGCAGCGGGAGGCCGTTCCCGTCGGCGAGCGTGCGCAGCTGCGTGTCTGTCATCGGTGTTGCTCCCTCCAGCCGTTTCCGCGATCGCCCCTACCCAGGCTGCTGGCCGTAACACGGGATAACTGCCTGGGTAAATGGGTTGAGGGCCGCGGGGCGGGGGCGGATGCTGGGAGCATGACATGGACGGCACCGCAGGTCACCAGGGAACACACGCCATACATCGCGGGCGAGCGGGAGATGCTGGAGGGGTGGCTGGACTACCATCGTCAGACGCTGCTCGGCAAGTGCGCCGGGCTGACCGAAGACCAGCTGAAGGAATCCTCCGCGCCGCCGTCGAACCTGACGCTGCTCGGGCTCGTGCGGCACATGGCCGATGTGGAACGGGCGTGGTTCCGCCGTCGGCTCGCCGGACAGGACGTGCCGTTCCTGTACATCGTCGATGGCGACCACAACTCGAATTTCAGCCGGGTCGCCAGCGCCGACGCCGAGTCAGACTTCGCGGTCTACGCCCGCGAGGTCGAGGCCGCCCGGAAGACCGCGGCCGGGTACGGCCTGGACGAGACGTTCTTCTACGAGAGCCTGGGGGAGTCCATCAGCGTCCGCTGGGTGTATACGCACATGATCGAGGAGTACGCCCGGCACAACGGGCACGCCGACCTGCTCCGCGAGCGAATCGACGGCGCGACGGGACAGTAACGACGTTGTCCCTCAATGCGAAGCGCGGGCGTAGTGCGCGGCCAGGAGGTCGGCGCCGAACTCGCCGCGCGGGCGGCGCAGCACCGTGTGCGCGTGGTTGGCGCCGTTCTGCGTGTTGTCGTATTCGATGAGCAGGTCATCGGCCTGCAGCCGGTAGTAGTGCCCGGCGCCGGGCGTCACAGGTCCCGCCCACGCGAAGCGCAGGTCCCCGGCGGCCAGCACCCGGTCGTGCTCGGCGGCGGCCAGCTCGGCGGGAAGGCGGCCGAGGTACAGCGCCAGCAGGCTGCCCAGAACCGCGCGGGCGGCGGGACCCA
>JAFMRC010000348.1 GCA_017354375.1 Nocardiopsaceae bacterium
GCCGCGGCCCGCGCGCCCACGGGCGGGTCACCGGTCAGCAGCGCCAGCTCCGGCTCCGAGCCGAACACGATGCTCGCCGTCGCCGCGATCGGGTACAGGGCGGCGCGAGCGCGGGCGGCCGGCCACAGGCGCGAGCGGTAGTTGACGTCGAAGCTGACCGCTCGCCCGGCCTCGGCGGCGCGCCGCGCGGCTGACAGTACTGCGCTGGCCGCTTCCTGCCCGAGAGCGGGGGTGATGCCGGTGATGTGCAGGAGCCCCGATCCGTTCGGCATGGGGATGGCTGGGTTTCCGGGTTGCAGCGCGCCGCCAGCGGAGCCGGACCGGTAGTACCGCACCCGGGTGATGTCCGCGGTCCGCCGCTCGAACACGATCAGCCCGGTGGGACGGCCGGGGTCGGTGACGGCGTCGCTGACGTCGACGTTCTCGGCGCGCAGCGTGCGCAGCACGAGGGCGCCGAACTCGTCGTCGCCGACCCTCCCGGACCACGCCACCCGGTGCCCGAGGCGGGCCAGGCCGATCGCCACGTTGGACTCGGCCCCGGCGATCGACAGTCCCAGCGTGCCGCCGAGCCGGAGCGGCCCGGAGCTGCGCATCGCCGCCATCGTCTCGCCGAACGTCACGACGTCGGCCGGGGGGTTGCCGGCTGGCCCGGTCACCATTCCCGGAACGCCCCGTCGGGCCCCCGCCAGACCGGGTTGCGCCAGCGGTGGCCGACCTCGGCGGCCCGGCGCACCGCGGCCTCGTCGATCTCGATGCCGAGCCCGGGGCCGGCCGACGGCGCCGCGTACCCGTCGGTGAACCGGAACACGGACGGGTCCAGGAGGTAGTCCAGCAGCTCGCCGCCCCGGTTGTAGTGGATGCCGATGCTCTGCTCCTCGATCAGGAAGTTCGGGGTCGCGAACGCGAGCTGCAGGCTGGCGGCCAGCGCGATCGGCCCGAGCGGGCAGTGCGGGGCCAGGCTGACGTCGTAGGCCTCGGCCATCGCCGCGATCCGGCGTACCTCGCTGATCCCGCCGGCGTGCGAGACGTCGGGCTGCACCACGGCGACGCCGGTGGTGAGGACGTCGCGGAAGTCCCAGCGGGAGTACAGCCGCTCGCCGGTGGCGATCGGCACCGTGGTGCACCCGGCCAGCCGGGCGAGGTCGCGGGAGTACTCCGGGAGCGTCGGCTCCTCCACGAACAGCGGGGACAGCGGCTCCAGCAGCGGCAGCAGCCGCCGGGAGGCGGCGGTCGAGGCGCGCCCGTGAAGGTCCACGACGAGGTCGGTGTCCGGTCCGATGGCGTCGCGCACCGCGGCGACCCGGGCGACGACCGCCTCGGTGGCCGCGGGCGTGCCGATGGGCTCCATCGCGCCGGAGGCGTTCATCTTCACGGCGGTGAACCCGGCCTCGGCCTGCTCGCGGGCGGCGTCGGCGACCTGGTCCGGCTCGTCCCCGCCGATCCACGCGTACACCCGCGCCCGGTCGCGGACCGGGCCGCCGAGGAGCTGGTGGGTGGGCACCCCGTAGGCCTTGCCCGCGATGTCCCACAGCGCCTGGTCGATGCCCGCCACCGCGGAGGACAGCACCGGGCCGCCGCGGTAGAAGCCGCCCCGGGTGAGCACCTGCCAGTGGTCCTCGATGCGGAGCGGATCGGTACCGGCCAGCAGGTCGTTCAGCTCGTCGATGGCGGCGCGCACGGTCTCCGCGCGCCCCTCGACCACGGGCTCGCCCCAGCCGGTGATCCCCTCATCGGTGCCGATGCGCAGGAACAGCCACCGGGGTGGCACCAGGAAGGTGCTGATGTCCGTTATCTTCACTCGGCCGGCCTTTCGCCGGCGGCCGGCGCGCCCGTGACCGGCGCGCCCGTGGCCGGCTGGTCGGCGACCGACTGGTCGAGCAGGTCGAGCACCGCCCGCTCGGCCGCGGCGGCGTCGCGCGCCTCGACGGCGGCCAGGATCGCGCGGTGCACCGGGACCGAGTCGGGCCAGTCCGACCTGTCGTGCACGAGCATGTCCCGGGCGCGGAGCCCGGATTCGAGGATGAACTCCATCCGGGTCAGCAGCTCGTTGTGCGTCGCGTGCAGCAGCGCGCGGTGGAAGTCGAGGTCGGCGTCCACCACCCTGGCGCCGTCGCTGCCGGCGTCGATCATCGCCCGCAGCGCGTCGCTCAGCCGCTGGAGATCCTCGTCGGTACGGCGGACGGCGGCCAGCCTCGCGGTCGCGGGCTCGATGATGAACCGCATCTCCGCCAGGTCTTCGAGGAACGACGCGTCCCCGGTGCCCTCCTGCCAGCGCAGCAGGTCGGCGTCGAGCAGGCTCCACGCGGACCGTGGCATCACGACGGTGCCGAGCCGCTGGCGGGGGGAGACCAGGCCCTTGGCCGCCAGCACCCGGATGGCCTCGCGGAGCACGGTGGCGCTGACCCCCAGCTCGCCCTCGAGACGCTGCAGGGTGAGCTGGCTGCCGGGGGCGTAATAGCCGTTGACGATGCGGGACCCGATGGTCTCGACCGTCTCTCCGTACAGCCCCCTGAGCTTCGGTTCGCGCTCTGGCACGTTGTGCCCATCCTCTCAACTTTCTTGCTGTTATCAGGTTGCCGGCCCCGCAGGTCAGGCGGAATCCCTGGTAACGCTCCAGCCGCCGTCTACCACCAGCGACGCCCCCGTGATGAACGACGCGTCGTCGGAGGCCAGGAACGCGACGGCCGCGGCCACCTCGGCCGGGTCACCAAGCCGCTTGGCCACGGTCGCCTGGACACTGGCCTTCCGTGCCTGCTCAGGGACATCGTCCCATGCGGCGGTCAGCACCGGCCCAGGCAGGACCGTGTTGACCCTGATCTCGGGGCCGTACTCTACGGCGAGCTGCCGCCCGAGCGCGCACAGCGCTCCCTTCGCGGCGGCGTACGCCGGGTGCCCGGGCAGCCCCACGACGGCGTGCACCGACGAGGTGAGCACGACGCAGCCCCGGGCCGGCCGGAGCAGGCCAAGGAAGGCCCGGATGCCGTGCCACGCCGCGGTCAGCGAGACCGACAGCTGTGACTGCCACTCCCGTTCGGTGAACTCGTGGGCGGGCTTGACGACGACGGCCCGCCCGGCGTTGCCGTGCAGCACGTCCAGCCGTCCCCAGGCCCGGCCGACGTGGCTGGCCAGCGCGTCCCAGTCGGCGCCGCTGGCGGCGTCCAGGTGCCAGAAGCTGGCGCTGCCCCGGCTAGCGCCAGCTTCGTCGGCGCCGGCGTTGATGCGCTCGGCGACACGCTCACCGCCCGCGTCGTCGATGTCGGTGACCACGACGTGGGCGCCCTCGCGCGCCAGCCGCTCGGCGGTCGCGGCGCCGATCCCGGAGGCGGCGCCGGTCACCACCGCCACCCGGCCGCGGAACCTCGGCTCCCGGGATCCCTCCCCCGCCGCCGGATTCACCACGCGCTCACCGCCTCCACGCTCTTCGCGGTCACGTCGCCGCTGTTCAATCGCCCCGATCCGTTCGGGAAATCCTGCCGTTTTGCCGCCTTCCCGGTTGTCGCCTTCCCGCGCCCCGGCCTCCTCCCGCGCCCGGTCCTCGCCGCCGCCTTCTCGCCGCCGCCCCTCCCGCGCCCGATCCTACATAAAACATTATTATATTAAAATATGCTTGACGGGAGGGTGGGAGGCCGTTAACTTCTGCTGGTATCTGGGCACTATGGGCGATCACGACGTGGTGATTAGGAGGACCGGGATGCGACGCAGGCGCCTTCCAGCGGCGGTCGCCGCCTGTGGCCTGGTGACGGTGCTGGTGCCGGTGGCGGCGCTGGCCGGGTGCAGTCCCGGGGCCGGGGGGTCGTCCCATCCGACGTTCGAGTACCTGCAGACGGACGGCTCGCAGTCGTACTTCGTGCTGGAGGCCGACGGGGCGAAGGCCGAGGCGGCGAAGCTCGGGGCGACGGTCAAGGTCGCCAACGAGAACAACAGCCCGGCCACGACGATCAGCGACATCCAGACCGCGATCAGCCAGGAGGACAACGGCCTCATCGTGGTCGCGCCGGACGCGTCGCTCGGCCCGCGGATGGTCAACCTCGCCAAGACGGCTCAGGTACCGATCATGGCCTCCGACAACGGCTTCGCCGGAAGCGACGGCAAGCAGGTGCCGTTCGTCGGGATCAACGCGACGGCGTTCGGCACGAGCACCGGGACCATCCTGATGAACTACGACAAGCAACTCGGATGGTCCGCCGGCAGCACCTACATGCTGCTGTACACGAACCCCGAGCTGCCGACGTGCAACCAGCGCACGAACGCCGAGAAGGCACGGGTCCTCGCCAGCGGGTTCCCGAAGAGCCACATCGTCACCGTGCCGACGACCGACAACACCACGCAGGCGGCGTTCGGCAACACCGGGCCGGTCAGGACCGCGCACCCGCAGGCGAAGGACTGGCTGCTCGCGGGGTGCAACGACGACGTGGCGTTCGGCGGGGCCAAGGCGCTGGTGAGCTCCGGCGTCCCGGCCGCGAACGTGGACGCGGTCGGGCTGGGCGGCGACCTGGCGTGCCAGGTGTGGGGCAAGGGCGCGCCGGACGTCGGGTTCCGCGGGACCAACTACATCTACCCGAACGGCATCGGCGCGGACGCGGTGCGCGAGATGTACGACAACGTTGTCAACCACAAGCCGTTCCCGGCGAACACGTACGTCTCGCCGGTCCAGATGTCACAATCGAACTTCAGAAGCGTCGATAAGGCCTGCTCTTGAGGTCGATGTCCCGGGCCCTGACCGTCGACCTGGCCCTCGTCGCCGCCCTGGTGGTGCTGCTCGCCGTCTTCGGCGTGGCTAGCGACGGGCGCGAGTTCTTCGAGGCCAACCTGGTGAACATCCTCGACTCGGGCTCGATCCTCGGCGTGGTCGCCGTCGGCGAGGTCATCGTCATGATCTCGGGGAACCTGGACATCTCCGTCGGCTCGGGCGCGGGACTGGTGACCGCCGTGCTGGCGGTGGTGATGACGCACGCGCACGCCGGCCTCGCCCTGGGGCTGGTGGCCGCCGTCGCGACCGGCCTGGGCGCGGGGCTGGTCAACGGGGTCGCCGTGGCGTACGCGCGGGTCAACTCGGTCATCGCGACGCTGGCGACCTACTCCGCGTACCTCGGCGTGGCCCTGCTGGTCACAGGCGGCCAGGAGGTCGGCATCGACAGCTCCGCGCTCGGCACCCTGGGCACGGGCAGCTTCCTGGGCACGGGCAGCGCGGGGTCGGTCCCGTACCTGGTGATCGTGCTCGTCGTGGTGACGGCGGTCGCGGCGGCGGGCATGCGGTACTCGCTCGGCGGGCACCGGGTGTACGCCGTGGGCGGCAGCGAGCGGGCATCCCGGGTGGCCGGGATCAAGGTCCAGCGCTACATGCTCTCGACGTTCCTGATCAGCGGGGCATGCGTGGCGGTCGCGGGCGTGATGCTCGCGGCCCAGACCGGCACCGCCCAGCCCACCGAGGGAACCGTGGGGCTGGAGCTGACCGCCATCACCGCCGTCCTGCTCGGCGGCACCGGCCTGAGCGGAGGGACCGGCACCGTCATCGGCGCGGTCCTCGGCGTCCTCGTGCTGTCCACCCTGGACAACGGGCTGCTGCTGCTCGGCGTCCCGGCGTTCTGGCAGCAGGTGGCCACCGGGGCGGTCCTGATGGTGGCCGTGCTGCTGCAGGACCTGTCCGGGCACCGGGCCAGGATACGGACGTTGCGCGCGGCCAGGCGGAGAGCGCGGCGCGCGGCGGAGGCGGCGGCTGAGGCGGCTGAGGCGGCCGGGGCGAA
>JAFMRC010000349.1 GCA_017354375.1 Nocardiopsaceae bacterium
CGCAAGCACGGCCGGATCGTCGTGCTCGGCGGGGGAGTCCTCGGCCTGGAGGCCGCTCGCGCGCTCGCTGCGCGCGGCACCGCCGTCACGGTCGTGCACCCGGTCGATCGCCTGATGGAACGGCAGGCCGACGCGGGTGGCGGGCGGATTCTCGCCGCCGCCATGCGCCGGATCGGCGTGGACGTCGAGCTCGGCGCCGGCGCCTCCCGGTGGGAATCCGGGCAGGGCCTCTGGCTGCTGCCTCCCGGGGGGACGCCCCCCGGCCCCCGGCCGGCGAAACCGGACGGAGCCGGCGTACGCCTCATCCGGGCAACGGGCATGCTGGTGTCCACCGGGGCGATTCCCGACGCGGGGCTGGCGCGCGACGCCGGGCTGCGGCTGACGGAGTCCGGGGCGGTCGCCGTCGATGACACGCTCGCCACGTCCGGGCCGCGCGTGTACGCGATCGGGGACTGCGCCGGCCATCCGGGGGCGGTCGGCGGGCTCGTGCAGCCTGGCTGGGAACAGGCCGCGGTGCTCGCCAGCCGGCTCACCGGAACCGACCCCAGGGCGAGGTACCGCGGTTCCACCATCGTCACCCGGCTGAAGGCCGTCGGCATCGAGCTGACCTGCCTCGGCGACGGCCTCTGCGAAGACCCCGACTACGAGATCATCCGCTTCGAGGATCCGGTGCGGGAACGCTACGCCAAGCTCGTCATCGACGGCGACCGGATCGCGGGAGCGATCATGATCGGGCTGCCGGACGCGGCGGCCGGCATCACCCAGCTGTATGACCGCGGCGCCCCCGCGCCCGCCGACCGGCTCGCGCTGCTGCTCGGCCGCGCGCTGCCCCCAGATCCGGATGGCACCGGGGCCGGCGGGTCCGGGCCGGCCGCGCTGCCCGACCACGCCATCGTCTGCCGCTGCAACATGGTCACAAAGGCCACCCTGCGCGACGCCTGGTACCGCGGCGCCAGCTGCGCGAGGGAGTTGTCGGCGGCCACCCGCGCCGCCACCGGCTGCGGTACCTGCGGCGACGACGTCGCCGCTATCGCCACCTGGCTCACCACGCTCGACCCGTCCGATCGGAAGGAGGCGCTGTGCACATGAGGGTTATCGTCATCGGGCACGGCATGGTCGGGCACCGGTTCGCCGAGGCGCTCACCGATCGTGACCATTCCGAGACCGTCCAGGTCACCGTGCTGTCGGAGGAGCCGCGGCCCGCTTACGACCGGGTCGCGCTGTCGTCGTTCTTCGACGGGGCCGACGAGGAGGCCCTCCGGCTGCCCGAGCTGGACGCCGAGCGGGTCGACTTGCGGCTCGGCGTGGCCGCGGAGTCGATAGACCGGGACCGGAAGGTCGTCGTCACCACCGACGGCGGCGAGGTTACCTACGACGAGCTGGTCCTCGCCACCGGTTCCTACCCCTTCGTCCCCCCGGTGGAGGGCCACGACGCCCCCGGCTGCTTCGTCTACCGCACCCTGGATGACCTCGACGCGATAAGGGAAGCGGCGGCTTGCGCCCAGGCCGGGGTCGTGATCGGCGGCGGACTGCTCGGGCTTGAGGCCGCCAACGCGCTGCGGCTCCTCGGCCTGGCCCCGCACGTCGTGGAGCTGGCGCCGCACCTGATGGCCATGCAGATCGACGAGGGCGGCGGCGCCCTCCTGGCCGACCTGGTCACCGGCCTCGGCGTCACTGTGCACTGCGGCGCCGCCACCACGAGGGTGACCACCGACCCGGGCACCGGCCGCGTCACCGGCGTCGAGCTGGCCGACGGCACCCGCATCGACGCCGGGATCGTCGTGTTCGCGGCCGGGATCCGCCCCCGCGACCAGCTCGCCAGGGACTGCGGGCTGGAAGCCGGCCCGCGCGGCGGCGTCGTGGTGGACGAGGCCTGCCGGTCCGCGTCCGACCCCCGCATCCACGCGATCGGCGAGGTCGCCTGCCTCGGCGGGCGGGTGTTCGGCCTGGTCGCGCCCGGATACGCGATGGCCGAGACCGTCGCCGACCGGCTGCTCGGCGGCCACGCCACGGTCCCCGATGCCGACCTGTCCACCAAGCTCAAGCTGCTCGGCATCGACGTCGCGTCGTTCGGCGACGCGAAGGCGACCGCGGAGGGCGCGCTCGAGGTCGTGGTCAACGACCCGGTCCGCAAGGCCTACGGCAAGCTGGTCGTCTCCGACGACGCCAAGACCCTGCTCGGCGGCATCCTCGTCGGGGACGCGTCGCAGTACGCGCTGTTGCGCGCGATGGTCGGTGCCGAACTGAGCGAGGACCCGTCGGTACTGATAACAGGCGCGAACACCCGTTCGGGGGAAAGGGTGTTGGGGGTTGGGGCACTGCCCGGCGCCGCGCAGATCTGCTCCTGCAACGCGGTCACCAAGGGGCGGTTGCTCGCGGCGATAACCGGCGGCGAGGCGTCCGACGTGCCCGGCTTGAAGGCCTGCACGAGGGCGGGCACCGGGTGCGGGTCGTGCGTGCCGGCCCTCAGGCAGCTGCTCGAGTCGGCCGGCGTCGAGCAGTCCAGGGCGATCTGCGAGCACTTCGCGGTGTCCCGGGCGGAGCTGTTCGAGATCATCGCGGGGGCCGGGATCCGCACGTTCACCGAGGTCATCGAGTCCCACGGCCGGGGCCGGGGATGCGACCTGTGCAAGCCCGCGGTCGCCTCGATCCTCGCCTCGCTGCACACTGGCGATCACGTCCTGGACGGCGAGCGCGCGGCGCTGCAGGACACCAACGACAGGCACCTCGCGAACATGCAGCGCAACGGCACCTACTCGGTCGTGCCGCGGGTTCCCGGCGGCGAGATCACCCCGGCGAAGCTGCGCGTGCTGGCGGAGGTCGCCGAGGAATTCGGGCTGTACACGAAGATCACCGGCGGGCAGCGGATCGACCTGTTCGGGGCGCGGCTGGAGCAGCTGCCGCGGATCTGGCGGCGCCTGGTCGATGCCGGGTTCGAATCCGGGCACGCCTACGGCAAGGCGATCCGCACAGTGAAGTCCTGCGTCGGATCGACGTGGTGCCGGTACGGGGTGGCCGACTCCGTCGGCCTGGCGATCGAGCTGGAACTGCGCTACCGGGGGCTGCGCTCGCCGCACAAGCTCAAGGGTGGCGTGTCCGGGTGCGCGCGGGAGTGCGCGGAGGCGCGGTCCAAGGACTTCGGCGTGATCGCCACCGAGGCCGGGTGGAACCTGTACGTCGGCGGCAACGGCGGGTTCCGGCCCCGGCACGCGGAACTGCTCGTCTCGGACGTGCCGCGTTCGGAGCTGATCACCATCATCGACCGGTTCCTGATGTTCTACATCCGCACCGCCGACCGGCTGCAGCGCACCGCCTCCTGGGTCGAGGGCCTGGAGGGCGGCCTCTCGCACCTGCGGGAGGTGATCGTGGACGACTCGCTCGGGATCTGCGCTTCGCTGGACGAGGCGATGTCGCGGCACGTTTCCGGCTACGCCGACGAGTGGCGGGCCGTGCTGGACGACCCGGAACGGCTGGCGAAGTTCTCCTCGTTCGTCAACGCTCCCGAGGCGCCCGACCCGATGATCACGTTCACCTCCGAGCGGGGACAGCGGATCCCCGCTCCGTCCCGCCCGTTGCTGCCCCTGGAGCCACGATGACCATTCTCGTATCCGAGAAGACCGACCGCCTGCTGGCCGTCGTGCCGACGGCGGCCCTGCGTCCCGAGCAAGGCGCGGCCGTGCTGCTGCCCGGCGGGACATCGGCGGCCGTGTTCCTGCTGCACGACGGATCCCTGCACGCGGTCGGCAACATCGACCCGTTCTACGGCGCGCCCGTGATCTGCCACGGCATCGTCGGCGACCGGGCCGGGGCGCCGACCGTGGCGTCGCCCCTGGGCAAGCAGGTGTTCTGCCTGCGGACCGGGCGGTGCCTGGACGACCCATCGGCGTCGCTGCCCGTGTTCGAGGTCACGGCCGCCGACGACGGCGTGATACACCTGTCAATGACCGGTAACAATCGCGAAATTCCCGTTGGGCAGTCTTAGGATCCCATGCCGCCTGCACCAGATGTCCCCGCCCCGCTAGAAGCCCCCGCCCCGCTGTCTGGCTTCACCGTCGCCGTGACGGCGGCGCGGCGTGCCGACGAGATCGGCGGGCTGCTGGAGCGGCGCGGGGCCGCGGTGCTGCACGCCCCGGCGCTGCGGATCGTGCCGCTGGCCGACGACACGGACCTGCGCAACGCGACGGCCGAGCTGACCGCGGCGCCGCCGGACACGGTGGTGGCGACGACCGGGATCGGGTTCCGCGCCTGGATGGAGGCGGCCGAGGGATGGGGGCTCGGCGAGGCGTTGCGTTCGGCGTTCGGGTCGGCGAGCCTGCTGTCGCGCGGGCCGAAGGCGACCGGCGCGATCCGCGCCGCCGGGCTGCGCGAGGCCTGGTCACCGGAGTCGGAGTCGTCGGCGGAGGTGCTGCGGCGGCTGCTGGCGGAGGGACCGTTGCACGGCCGCCGGATCGCGGTGCAGCTGCACGGCGAGCCGCTGCACGATTTCACCGACGCACTGCGCGACGCTGGGGCGGTCGTCGTTCCGGTGCCGGTCTACCGGTGGATGGCGCCGCTCGACCTCGGGCCGCTGGACCGCCTGCTGGACGCGATCGCCGCCGGCACGGTGGACGCCGTCACGTTCACCAGCGCGCTGGCCGCGACCGGCCTGCTGCGCCGCGCCCGCGAGCTGGGCCGCGAATCCGGGCTGACCGACGCGCTGAAGGAACGGGTCGCCGCCTGCTGCGTCGGCCCGGTCACCGCCGGGCCGCTGCTCGAGCTCGGGGTCCCCGCGACCTGGCCCGCCCGCTACCGGGTCGGCGCGCTGATCCGGCACGTCGCCGAGGTGCTGGAATCGTCGGCCCCGGTGCTGCCGGTGGCCGGGCACCGGCTAGAGGTCCGCGGCTCCGCGGTGCTGGTGGACGGCGAGCTGCGCTCGGTCCCGCCCGGCCCGATGGCCGTGCTGCGCGCCCTGGCCCGGAACCCTGGCTGGGTCGTGTCCCGCTCGGACCTGCTCGCCGCGCTCCCGGGCGGCGGTGCCGACGAGCACGCCGTGGAGGCCGCGGTCGCCCGGCTGCGCTCCGGCCTGGGTTCCCCCGACCTCGTCCAGACCGTCGTCAAGCGGGGCTACCGCCTCCCCGTCGCCTTATTGCCCGGCCCGGCTGCGTTGCCCGGCCTGGCTGCGTTGCCCGGCCCGGCTGCATTGTCCGGCCCGGCTGCACTGTCCGGCCCGGCTGCCCGCCGCCTGGAGGGTATTCGATTTGAAGTGAGGGTGCCCGGACCGGGACAATCGGCGTCGTGCTGCTGACGATCACGACCACCCGCGAGCCCGCGACCGACCTGGGGTACCTGCTGCACAAGCATCCGGGGCGGTTCCAGTCGCGCCGGATGTCGTCCGGAGCCGCGGCGCACGTGTTCTACCCGGAAGCCTCGGCCAGCAAGTGCACGGCGGCGCTGCTCCTGGACGTCGACCCGGTCGGGCTCGCCTCGTCGAACAGCTGCTTGGCGAACGAGGCGCCTGCCTGCACCGACACGATCCCGATCGCCACCAGCGCCAGTGCGACAGCCAGGCTCGGGCGTCGTGGCGTCACTGGTGGCACCCGCTCAATCTAGGGGCCGACTGTCTGGGTGATGATGAGCAGCGTGGCCACCTTCGACTTCACCCGCACGATCACCATCCACGCGGCGCCCGGCCGGGTCCGGGAGTGCGTCGCCGACCCTCAGCGCTGGGAGGAGTGGCAGGGCCGCGAGGAGCCCGGGCTCGAGGA
>JAFMRC010000350.1:0-4677 GCA_017354375.1 Nocardiopsaceae bacterium
GAGGCCGCCGACGACTCCCTCACCGGCGCGGGCGCGGGGGCGAGCGCCGTGACCGTCGTCGACATCGTCACCGACGACATGCCCTACCTGGTCGATTCCGTGACGATGGAGTTCAACCGGCACGGCGCGGACGTCCGGCTGCTGGTGCACCCGATGCTCACCGTCAACCGGGACGTGGCCGGCGCCGCGTACGGCCCGGTCGCCGAGGTCGGGGGCCAGCCCGATGACGACGCTGGCGGCACCCGCTCCGGCGCCGCTCGCGAGTCGTGGATCCACGCCGAGCTGGGCCCGGTCGCCGACCGCTCGCAACTGGCCAGCGACCTGCGCCGCGTCCTCGACGACGTGCGCGTCGCTCATGAGGACCACCGGCGGATGCGGTCCGCCGCCCGCGACCTGGTCGCGACGCTCACCGACTCCGGCGGACCGGAGGAGGCGGAAACCGGCGAGCTGCTGGCCTGGCTGGCGGCCGGCCACTTCACGTTCCTCGGCTACCGCGAGTACGACCTCGCGCCGTCCGGCCCCTCCGATGGCGGTGACTCCCAGGGGGTCCTGAGGCCGGTGGCCGGCAGCGGCCTGGGCATCCTCCGCCACGACGGCCCGGGCTCGCACCCGGACACGCTGCCCGGCGGGAGCGGGCCCGGTGGCCGGGGACCCAGTGGCCGGCTCCTCGTGCTGGCCAAGTCGAGCGCCAAGTCCACCGTCTACCGTCCCAGCTACCTGGACTACGTCGCCATCAGGAAGTTCGGCGACAACGGGGAGCCCGTCGGCGAGTACCGGTTCCTCGGCCTGTACACGCAGGCCGCCTACACCGAGTCGATCACCCGCATCCCGGTGCTCCGGCACAAGCTGGACCGGACGCTGGAGCTAGCGGGGCTGCCCGCCGACAGCCACGACGGCAAGGAACTCGCCGAGATCCTCGAGGGATACCCGCGCGAGGAGCTATTCGAGATCAGCGCCGAGCAGCTCACCCCGATCGCGCTCGGCGTCCTGCGGCTGGGCGAGCGCAGGCAGGTGCGGCTCTTCCTCCGTCCGGACGCCTACGGCCGGTACATGTCGTGCCTGGTCTACCTGCCGCGGGACCGGTACACCACGGACGTGCGGCTGCGCATCCAGGAGATCCTGCGCGCCGCGCTGCGCGGCGCGTCGGTCGATTACAGCGCGATGGTCAGCAACTCCGCGCTGGCCCGCCTGCACGTGGTGGTGCAGGCGGACCCGGACGTCCCGATGCCGGAACCCGCGGCGCTGCCCGAGCTGGGCGCCGAGCTGCAGGCGGAGATCGCCGCCGCCGTGCGGTCCTGGGACGAGGATCTCGCCGCGGAGGCCGAGCGCCAGCTCGGTACCGAGCGTGCCGCCCGCCTGCTCCGGGAGTGCTGCGGGGACATCCCGGAGGCCTACAAGTCCGACACGCTGCCCGCGGCGGCGGCCGTGGACCTGGACGAGGTGCTGAGCCTGCGGGAAAGCGCGGCGCCGTTCGGGGTGCGGCTTGACTCCGCGGGAGGCACCGCGACCGATGGCTCGTGGCGGCTGTCCGTCTACCGCGCCCACGCCCCGCTCACGTTGTCGTCCGTGCTACCGCAGCTGCAGCACATGGGCTTGGAGGTCGTGGACGAGCACCCGTATGAATTCAGCAGGCGCGAGGACCCGTTCTGGATATATGAGTTCGGGCTGCGAGGCGACGGCGTGGCGGCCCCGGACGACGGCACCCGGGCTCGTTTCGAGGAAGCCCTCGCGGCCCTGTGGCACGACCGGTGCGAGGACGACGGGTTCAACGCGCTGGTGCTCGACGCCGGGCTGACCTGGCGGCAGGTCACGGTGCTGCGCGCGTACGGGCGCTACCTGCGGCAGATCCGGCCCCGGTTCAGCCAGGAGTACCTGCAGCACGCGCTGCGCGCCAACCCGGCGATCACCCGGCTGCTGGTTCGGCTGTTCGAGTCCCGGTTCGACCCGGGCAAGCGGGCCGGCGCGGACGAGCGCGGCGAGGCGATCGTGGAGGAGCTGCGCGGTGCGCTCGACGAGGTCACGAGCCTGGACCACGACCGCATCCTGCGCTCGTACCTCTCCCTCATCGATGCCACCCTCCGGACGAGCTACTTCCAGGGGGACGGCACGGCGCCGCTCGCGTTCAAGCTGGCACCGGAACGGCTGGCCGAGGCGCCGCAGCCGCGGCCGAAGTTCGAGATCTTCGTGTACTCGCCGCGGCTGGAAGCCGTCCACCTGCGGTTCGGCGCCGTCGCCCGGGGCGGGCTGCGCTGGTCGGAGCGTCCCGAGGACTTCCGCACCGAGATCCTCGGGCTGGTGAAGGCGCAGGAGGTCAAGAACTCCGTCATCGTGCCGTCCGGTGCCAAGGGCGGCTTCGTGTGCAAGCGGCTGCCCGACCCGGCCGACCGCGAGGCGCATGGGGCCGAGGTCCTCGCCTGCTACCGCGCGTTCATCACCGCGATGCTCGACATCACCGACAACCTCTCCGGCGACGAGGTGATCCCGCCCCAGGACGTGGTCCGGCTCGACGGAGATGACCCCTACCTGGTGGTGGCCGCCGACAAGGGCACCGCGACGTTCTCCGACGTGGCCAACGAGATCGCCACCGGGCGCGGCTTCTGGCTCGGCGACGCGTTCGCCTCCGGCGGCTCCGAGGGCTACGACCACAAGAAGATGGGCATCACGGCCCGCGGTGCCTGGGAGTCGGTCCGCTGGCACTTCGCCGCGCTGCGGCTGGATCCGGATGCCGATGACTTCACCGTCGTCGGCGTCGGCGACATGTCCGGAGACGTGTTCGGCAACGGCATGCTCCTGTCGGAGCACATCAGGCTGGTGGCCGCCTTCGACCACCGGCATGTGTTCCTCGACCCGTCACCGGATCCGGCGGCCAGCTTCGCCGAACGGCAGCGCATGTTCGCCCTGCCCCGTTCCTCCTGGGATGACTATGACCGCTCCCTGATCTCCGCCGGGGGCGGGATCTGGCGGCGCGACGCGAAGTCCGTGCCGCTGTCCCCGCAGGCCCGCGAGGCGCTCGGGATCGACGGCACCGTGTCCGCCATGAGCCCGGACGAGCTGATCAACGCCATCCTGAAGGCACCCGTTGACCTGCTGTGGAACGGCGGCATCGGTACCTACGTGAAAGGCTCCCGCGAGACGCACGCCGACGCGGGCGACCGGTCCAACGACGCGGTGCGGGTCGATGCCAGCCAGCTGCGCGCCAGGGTCGTCGGCGAGGGCGGCAACCTGGGTCTCACGCAGGCCGCGCGGGTCGAGTACGCGCTGGGCGGCGGCCTGGTCAACACCGACTTCATCGACAACTCGGCCGGCGTGGACACCTCCGACCACGAGGTGAACATAAAAATTTTGCTTGGCGATGCCCTTGAGCCCGGGGAACGGGGCGAGCTGCTGCACCAGATGACCGACGAGGTCGCGTCGCTCGTGCTCCGGCACAATGACGGGCAGAACATGGCGCTGGCCGTCGCCCGTTACCAGGCACCCAAGCTGCTGCACGTGCACGCCCGGTACCTGCGCAAGATGGAACTGGCGAAGCGGCTGTCCCGGGAGCAGGACCAGCTGCCATCCGACAAGGAGATCGCCGCGCGGCGGACCGCGGGCGTCGGCCTCACCGCCCCCGAGCTCTCGCTGCTGCTCGCGCACACCAAGATCGCGGCGGGGCAGGAGGTGCTCGCCTCCGACCTGCCCGACGACCCCTACCTGCACGCCACGCTGACCGGTTACTTCCCCCAGCCGCTGCGCGCCCGGTTCTCCGACCGGATGCCCGGTCACCAGCTGCGCCGGGAGATCATCGCCACCTCCGTGGTGAACGAGATGGTGGACGCCGGCGGCATCACGTTCCTGTTCCGCCTGGGGGAGGAGACCAGCGCCGCTATTCCGGACATCACCCGCGCATGGCTGGTGGCGCGCGAGGTCTTCGGCATGCCGGACTTCTGGCGCCAGGTCGAGGCGCTCGCCGGGCAGGTGGACGTCGATACCCGGATCGAGATCGTCCTCGAGTCGCGCAAGCTCATGGAGCGGGCCAGCCGGTGGCTGCTGATGAACCGGCGGCCGCCGTTCGTCATCAACGAGGCGGTCGGCTTCCTGCGAGAGGGCGTCATCGCCGTGCGCTCCGCGATACCCAAGCTGCTGGCCGGGCCGGACCTGTCCGGCTTCACCGGGCGGCGCGACGCGTTCACCGCCCGGGGCGTGCCCGCCGTGCTCGCCGACGAGGTCGCCGCGATGGTGCCGTCGTACTCGGCGTTCGACATCGTGCAGAGCGCGGTCCAGACCGGGCGGGACGTCGAGGAGACGGCCGCGGTGTACTTCGCGCTCGCGGAACGGCTGCAGCTCGGCCGGCTGCGCGAGGAGATCGTCGCGCTGCCGCGCGAGGACCGCTGGGCCTCGATGGCGCGGTCGGCGCTGCGCGACGACCTGTACGCGGCACACGCCGCGCTGACTAGGGACGTCCTCTCCTCCGGGAGCGGGGGAGCCGTCGGCTACGGCGAGGCCTCCGAGCGGGTCGAGGCGTGGGCGTCGCGCAACGCCGCGACCGTCTCCCGGGCCGCCGCCACCCTGGATGAGATCTGGGAGAGCGAGCGGTTCACCTTCACCACGCTCTCGGTCGCCTGCCGCATCATCCGGACCCTGGTCCCGGTCGGCGCCTAAGCCAGTTGCCCGTCATGAGCGTGGGGGGTTTTTAAA
>JAFMRC010000350.1:4687-5737 GCA_017354375.1 Nocardiopsaceae bacterium
CCGGCCATGGAAAAAGCCCCACGTTGTGCTGGTCTCAGGAGGAGGAGGCCCAGTTGGGGGCGCCGCCCATCGCGATGAGGCGGATCCTGGCGTTCGGCAGGGAGGCCGACGGGTCGATGGCGGCGAAGGCCAGCAGGTACTGGGTGGTCAATTGCTTGCGTGGCTCGGCGCCTGACAGGAGCGGGGCGAAATCCGGCGGTATGGCGATCGGCTTGCCGGGCGGCACGACGCTGGCCTGGTTGAGTTCCGCGGGAACCTCGGTCGTGTCGTTCAGGTACATCGCGTAGAACACCACGGCGCCGCCGCTGGCCGTGCGCAGCGCGAACCGCTCCTCGTTGGCGCCTTCCAGCAGCCACTGCCGGACGTCGCCCCTGGGCGGCTTGATCGTGGCCTGGCTGGCGTGGATGCCGGTGGTGAGCGGGCCGCTCGCGACCGCGGTCGCGGCGGGGGCGGCTGGGCCGTCATCCACCACGGCCGCCTGCAACGGGCCGACCACGTCCGGACGGGCCAGGTACGCCGTGGAGTTGCCGAGCGGTGCCGTCTGGACGTAGCCACCGGCGGTGGTGGCGAGCTTCGGCAACCGCTGGCCTGGTTCCAGCTGAACCGAGCTGGCGAGCTGCCAGGGCTGCTTCGGGGCCTGCTCGGTGAAGAGCATCAGCACCTGGCCGCTCGGGGGCCGCCGCACCCCCGCGAGGATGGCGGGAGAGGGGGAAACGGGCGCCGGGTTCTTGCCGGACGCCGCCGACGACGCGGAAGCGGGTGCCGCGGCGTGCACGCTCGCGATGAACCACCGTGGGTAGCCATGCTGCTCCGGAAGGTAGAATTCCGGCTTTCCGTAGTGGTACGGCCGCACCGTAGCGTGCCGGGCCCCCGCGGTGCGGAAGGCGTTGCTCAGCTCGGTGTGCGCCACCGATTGCGTCATCGCTAGCGCGGCCTTCTCGTCGCCCGCGGCCAGCGCGCTGTCAGTCTTGCTGACGTAGGCGCCAAAGACCCGGCGCGCCTGCGCGGTAGTCACCGCGGGGACGCGATCCGCCGCCGTGCCCGCCGGCC
>JAFMRC010000022.1 GCA_017354375.1 Nocardiopsaceae bacterium
CGCCAGCCGGACCCGCGGGTCCCGCTCCAGGACATTCGACAGGGCACCGAGCCGACGCCCCCTCTGACGCCAGCCCGGCCCCTGCCGGCCCCTGCCGGACCAGGCCGGCTACCGGGACCCGGGCTGACGCCCCCCTGTGACGTCAGCCCGGCCCCCGATGGACGCGGACCCGGTCCCGTTTCCTTCCTTCAGGTGCATGATGTTGACGGGTCCCGATCGCCAACAACTTCCCTGGATTTTTTTGAAGGATCTTCCGCGTCCCCGCGCCGGGGGTCCGCGGTTAGGCGCGGGATTGCCGTGAAACTGCGCATATGGCTGCAGTTTCCCCATCGGACCCTGCAGACTGGAGATCGTGTTTGATTACGACCTGCTGGTGATCGGTTCCGGTCCTGGCGGACAACGGGCGGCGATCGCGGCGGCGAAGCTGGACTGGCGGGTCGCTGTCGTGGAACGGCCGGACATGCTCGGCGGCGTGTGCCTCAACACCGGGACGATCCCGTCCAAGACGCTGCGCGAGGCCATCCTGTACCTCACGGGCCTGGACCAGCGGGAGATCTACGGGCAGTCCTACCGGGTTAAGGACGAGATCACGGTCGCCGACCTGACGGCGCGGACCCAGCACGTCGTCGCCAGGGAGAACGACGTGGTCCGTAGCCAGCTGACCCGGAACCACGTCGCGATCATCGGTGGCACGGCGAGGTTCACCGGCCCGCACGAGGTCGAGGTGGACGACGGCGGCGGGCGGCTCCGCAGGGCCAGCGCCGAGAAGATCGTCATCGCCACCGGCACCCGGCCAGCCCGGCCGCCGAGCGTGGCCTTCGACGACAAGACGGTTATCGACTCGGACGGGATCATCCACCTGGAAAGGGTGCCGCGCTCGATGGTGGTGGCCGGCGCCGGGGTGATCGGGATCGAGTACGCGTCGATGTTCGCGGCCCTCGGCACGAAGGTGACGGTGGTCGAGCGCCGGGACCGGATGCTCGAGTTCTGCGACGAGGAGGTTGTCGAGGCGCTCAAGTTCCACCTCCGCGATCTCGCCGTGACGTTCCGGTTCTCCGAGACGGTCAGCTCGGTCGAGGCCCACCAGCAGGGCGCGATCGCGCTGCTGCACAGCGGCAAGAAGATCCCCGCCGACACCGTCTTGTACTCGGCGGGACGCCAGGGCATGACAGAGAACCTGAACCTCGACGCGGCGGGGCTGGCCGCGGACGACCGCGGCCGGATCCGGGTCGATGAGTTCTACCGCACCGCAGTCCCGCACATCTACGCGGTCGGGGACGTGATCGGGTTCCCCGCCCTCGCAGCCACGTCGATGGAACAGGGCCGGATCGCCGCGCACCACGCCTTCGGCGAGACGGTGCACATCCCGGACACGCCGCAGCCGATCGGCATCTACTCCATTCCCGAGATCAGCTTCATCGGCAGGACCGAGGACCAGCTCACCGAGGCGTGCGTGCCGTTCGAAGTCGGCGTGTCCCGGTACCGCGAGCTGGCCCGCGGCCAGATCGTCGGCGACTCCTACGGCGTGCTCAAGCTGCTGGTCTCGCCGGAGGACCGGACGCTGCTCGGCGTGCACGTTTTCGGCACCGGCGCGACCGAGCTGATCCACATCGGGCAGGCCGTGATGGGCTGCGGCGGCACCGTCGACTACCTGGTGGACGCGGTGTTCAACTACCCGACGCTCGCCGAGTCCTACAAGGTGGCCGCCCTCGACGCGACCAACAAGATGCGCGCCGTGAGCCGCCTGTCGGACTGAGTCGGTGCCCGGTTCGTCCCGGGAATAGGTCGCGTGGCACACTGGTTGACGAAAGAGAGCGTGCTCCGGGGTCGGTGAAACTCCGAACCGGCGGTGACAGTCCGCGACCCGGCCGCAAGCAGCGGCTGGCTGATCCGGTGCAATTCCGGAACCGACGGTTAAAGTCCGGATGGGAGGCAGCACGCGCGCGGTCAGCCCGCTGACCGTGCCGCGACGATCGGCGTGCGGCAAGGCGCCGGCATCGTCAGGGCACGGGATAACCGGCAGCCCGCGTCCCCCGGAGCGACCGGGAGGAGGACGCGGTTGTTCACCGGGATCGTAGAAGACCTCGGCGAAGTCGAGGCCGTCGAGCACGAGGGCGATTCCGCCCGCATCCATGTTCGCAGCGCCACGGTCGCCGAAGACGCCCACGTCGGCGATTCCATCGCGGTCAACGGAGTATGCCTGACCGTCACCAGCCTGATCGGCAGCCCGCCTCGCGGGTTCACCGCGGACGTGATGGGGGAGACCCTCCGGCTGACCAGCCTCAGGGGCATCGGCCCCGGCACGAAGGTCAACCTCGAGCGCTCGGTCAAGGTCACCGACCGGCTCGGCGGGCACCTCGTCCAGGGCCATGTCGATGGCACCGGGACCATCGTCAGCCGCGATGGGGAAACCGTCCGGATCTCCCTCCCCAGGGATACCGGTAAGTACGTCGTGCACAAGGGCTCGGTCACCGTCGATGGGATCAGCCTCACGGTTTCCGCCATCAGCGACGATTCCGCCGTCAGCGACGGATGGTTCGAGGTGAGCCTCATTCCCGAGACCCTCAAGCGCACCACGCTGGGCGGGAAGCAACCGGGCGATCCGGTCAACCTTGAGGCCGACGTGATCGCGAAGTACGTGGAGAAGCTGCTCGGAGGTGCCCAGTGACCATCTGCCCGGAACGGACCTCCGGCCCCGGACGGACCCCCGGCCCGCCCCACCTTAGCGGGGCCGTCCGCCTTAGCGGGGACATCCCCCTTAGCGCCACCGTCAGCCACCCCCCCGCGGCCGATCCCGCGGCCGATCCCGCGGACATCCCCCTGGACGAGGTCGAGCGCGCGATCAAGGACATCGCCGACGGCCGCCCGGTCGTGGTCGTCGACGACGCCGACCGGGAGAACGAGGGCGACATCATCGCCGCTGCGGCGAAGGCCACCCCGGAACTGCTCGCGTTCATGATCCGCTACACCAGCGGGGTGATCTGCGCCCCGATGCCCGGCGAGGACCTCGACCGGCTACGGCTGCCGCTGATGACCACGCAGAACAACGAGCGGATGCGCACCGCCTACACCGTCAGCGTCGACGCCAGTGACGGCGTGACCACCGGCATCTCCGCCGCCGACCGTGCCACGACGGTGGCCAGGCTCGCCGATCCCGGGGCGACCCACACCGATTTCGTCCGCCCCGGCCACATCTTCCCGCTGCGCTATGCCGATGGCGGCGTCCTCAGGCGCCGCGGCCACACCGAGGCCGGCGTCGACCTGGCGCGGCTGGCCGGGCTGCCGCCGGCCGGCGTGCTGTCGGAGGTCGTCAACGACGACGGCACGATGATGCGCCTGCCGGACCTGCGGGTATTCGCCGACGCCCACGGCCTGGCGCTGATCAGCATCGAGCAGCTCATCGACTACCGGCGCCGCACCGAGCGGCTCCTCACGCGGGTGGCGGAAACCTGGATCCCGAACCGGCACGGCACCTGGCGCGCGTACGGCTACCGGCACGACATCGACGGCACCGAGCACGTGGCCCTCGTCTACGGCGACATCGAAGGCGGAGAAGGCGTCGCGGGCGAGGACGTCCTGACCCGGGTGCATTCGGAATGCCTCACCGGCGACGTGCTCGGCTCCCAGCGCTGCGACTGCGGCGCCCAGCTGGACGCCGCGATGGCGGCGATCGTCGCCCATGGCCGCGGCGTGGTGCTGTACCTGCGTGGCCACGAGGGCCGCGGCATCGGCCTGCTGTCCAAGCTGCGGGCCTACGAGCTGCAGGACGCCGGCGCCGACACCGTCGACGCGAACACCGAGCTGGGGCTGCCGGTCGATGCCCGCGAGTACAGCGTCGCCGCGCAGCTGCTCGCCGACCTCGGCGTCCGTTCCGTCCGGCTGCTCACCAACAACCCGGAGAAGGTCACCGACCTGGCCCGGTACGGGTTCGGGGTGACCCGGGTGCCGCTGCCCC
Source organism: Nocardiopsaceae bacterium (assembly GCA_017354375.1). Taxonomy (GTDB): domain Bacteria; phylum Actinomycetota; class Actinomycetes; order Streptosporangiales; family Streptosporangiaceae; genus Trebonia. The sequence continues at coordinate 3,956 of JAFMRC010000022.1, forward strand.
CGGCGGCGACCCCGCACAACCTCCGGTACCTGACGGCCAAACGGGACAGGATGGGCCACGAGATCATCATCCCTAACGGATCGATGCGCCTCGCCCCGCCCCCCTTTCCCGCGGCCGGTGAGTAAAGGCATGAGTGGAGCTGGCAGGCCGAAGCTGGCCAGCGTGGACGCGGCCGGGCTGACGCTGGCGATCGCGGCCACCCGCTGGCACGCGGAGATCACCGACTCGCTGGCCGACCGCGCCGCCGCGGCGGCCAGGGCCTCGAACGTGAAGGACGTCGCCGTCGTCCGGGTGGCGGGCGCCGTGGAGCTGCCGGTCGTCGCGCAGGAGCTGGCCAGGCACTACGACGCCGTCGCCTGCCTGGGCGCGGTGATCCGCGGCGGGACCCCGCACTTCGAGTACGTGTGCGACGCGGTGACCGCCGGGCTGACCCGGGTGGCGCTGGACGCGGGAACTCCGGTCGGTAACGGTGTGCTAACGTGTAACACGATCTCCGAGGCCCGCGACCGAGCGGGCCTCGACGGCAGCAGCGAGGACAAGGGTTGGGAGGCGGTCGTGGCAGCGCTCGACACCGCGCTCCTGTTGCGCTCCCTCCGTGCTGGTGCCCCGCGACATTAACCGCGCCGACGCCTTTCCGCGCGTCCGGGACAGCCAGTCGTGAACGTAAGAGTCACCCCCATCCGTTAGGGATAAAGCATGTTGTCTCTCGTACTGCCCAAGGGGTCCCTGGAGAGGGCCACGCTCGACCTGTTCGACGCGGCGGACCTGACGGTCCGGCGCGGATCGGACCGCGACTACCACGCGTCGATCGACGATCCGCGGATCGACCGGGTACGGGTGCTGCGGCCCCAGGAGATCCCGTCCTACCTGGAGCGCGGCCTGTTCGACCTCGGCATCACCGGCCGTGACTGGATCACCGAGACGGACGCCGACGTCGTCTCGCTCGGGGAACTGCAGTACTCCAAGCAGACCGGGAACCCGGTCCGGGTGATCCTGGCGGTCCCGGAGAAGGCCCCGTGGCGGAGCGCGGCCGACCTGCCGGAGGGGATCAGGATCTCGACGGAGTTCCCGTCGCTGACCGAGCGGTTCCTCGCCTCCCGCGGCGTGAAGGCGGTGGTCGTCCCGTCCTACGGCGCGACCGAGGCGAAGGTGCCGGACATCGTGGACGCGATCGTCGACCTCACTGAGACCGGCTCGTCGCTGCGCAAGAACGGGCTGCGGATCCTGGAGACGCTGCTGACCAGCTACACCGAACTGGTCGCGTGCAAGGCGGCGTACGAGAACCCGGAAAAGCGCGCCGCGATGGAGGACATCGCGCTGCTGCTGCGCGGGGCGATCCGGGCGCGGGGCAACGTCCTGCTCAAGCTCAATGTCCCGGCGGGCAAGCTGGATGCGGTGTCACGGATGCTGCCGGCGATGTCGTCGCCGACCGTGACGACGCTGGCGTCCGGCGACAACGCGGTGGAGACCGTCGTGCCCAAGCGCGGCGTCAACACCCTCATCCCGGCGCTGAAGGCGGCCGGCGCCCAGGACATCCTGGAGATCCCTATATCGAAGATCGTGGAGTAGCGTGGTAGTACAGGCGAGACTTCGAGGTGTGCTGTGCGTGACATCCTGAGCACGATCGTCAAGTGGTGGGAGGCCGAGGAGACGTTCGGCCTGGCGACGGTGGTGCGAACGTTCCGGAGCGCGCCGCGTGACCCCGGTGCCGCGCTAGCCGTCGCTGGATCGGCCGCCGCGACCGGGGCCGCCGCAGGAACGGGGGCGGACGGTGGCGAGGTGATCGGCAGCGTCTCCGGGGGGTGCGTCGAGGGGGCGGTGTACGAGCTCGCGACGCAGGTCGCCGACGACGGCGAGCCCGTGCTGGAGACCTATGGGGTCAGCGACGACGACGCCTTCGCGGTCGGCCTGACCTGCGGCGGGATCCTCGACGTCTTCGTCGAGCAGATCAATAAGACGACATTTCCGGAACTGGGGGAGATCGCGGCGGCCGTGGACGGCGGCGAGCCGGTCGCGGTCGCCACCGTCATCTCCGGCCCGGGCAAGGTGGGCGCTCGCCGGGTGATCTGGGGGGACAGCGCGCGACCGTCCTCCGGCAGCCTCGGTTCGGGGGAGCGGCTGGATGACGCCGTGGACGACGACGTGCGCGGCATGCTCGCCCAGGGACTGACGGGGACGCGCCGGTACGGGGAACATGGCGAGCGCCGCGGCGACGAGCTGGCGGTGTTCGTGAACTCGTTCGCGCCGCCGCCGCGGATGTACGTGTTCGGCGCGATCGACTTCGCCGCCGCCGTGGCCCGGGTCGGGAAGTTCCTCGGCTATCACGTGACCGTGTGCGACGCGCGCCCGGTGTTCGCCACCAGGTCCCGGTTCCCGGACGCCGACGAGGTGGTGGTGGACTGGCCGCACCGGTTCCTGTCCTCCGCCGAGGTGGACGGGCGGGCCGTGATCGCGGTGCTCACCCACGACCCGAAGTTCGACGTGCCGGTCCTGGAGGTGGCGCTGCGCACTCCGGCCGGGTACATCGGCGCGATGGGATCCCGCCGCACCCACGACGACCGGCTGGAGCGGCTGCGGGCCGTGGGCATGACCGAGGCCGAGCTGTCGCGGTTGCGCTCGCCGATCGGGCTGGACCTGGGTGCCCGGACCCCGGAGGAGACCGCGGTCTCGATCGCGGCGGAGCTGATCCAGCTGCGCTGGGGCGGCACCGGTCACGCGCTCACCGACACCGAGGGCCGGATCCACCACGAGAGCCACGAGAGCCACGCGAGCCATGAGGGCCACGAGAGCCACGAGAACGCGCACGCGTGATCGGCGCGATCGGCACCCCGTAGTCACAACGCATAACTTTGAGTTACTTAGGGTAATTCTCCCTGCGTGCAGCCGGTATTCCAGAAGCTAACCTCAGAGGGTTTCGGGGACTTCCTCGTCGAAAAGGGGACGATCACCCCGGACCAGCGGGACTGGGGGCTGGCCGCGATGCACCGGAGCGGCTCGCCGCTGTCCGTCGTGCTGATCAGCGCGGGCATCGTGCCACGCCGGCGGATGTATGAGGTGCTCGGCGAGTTCTCGGGCGCCCCCTACATCGACCTGACCGAAACTCCGCTGGCCAAGGGGATCCTGGACGGGCTGGACCCGGCCGAACTCGTCCGGGTGGGCTGGATCCCGGTCCGGGAATTGCCCGGCGGGCGCGTCCTGGTCGCCGGCGCGCGCCGGCCGCGGCCGCAGACGCTGGAGGCCATCGAGCACGCCCTCGGAAAGCCGGTCGAGTACCACGTCACCACCGACTGGGACATCCTGCACGCGCTCCAGCGCAACCTGCGCGACGTCATCCTGGACCAGGCCGCGCTCGGCCTGTGGCGCCGGTCGGCCGCCCAGTCCGCCCGCAAGGCCCTGTACCTCCGGCAGCAGATCGGCATCGCGATTGCCCTGGCCGCCGTCGCCGCCTGCTTCTTCTTCTGGCCGATCGGGTCGCTGCAGGTGCTCAGCATCGCGGTCAGCACCGCCTTCGTGATCACCGTCGCGTTCAAGTTCGTCGTGTGCATGGCGGGCGCGCGCCGCGAACGGTACCAGGCGGTCACCGACGAGGACCTGGCGGCCCTGGCGGACGAGGACCTGCCGGTGTACACCGTCCTCGCGCCGATGTACCGCGAGGCGAACGTCCTGCCCCAGCTCGCCGAGAACCTCGCGGCCCTGGACTATCCGGTCAGCAAGCTGGAAGTCCTGCTGCTGCTGGAGGAGAACGACACGGAGACCATCGAGGCGGCGGCCGCGGCCGGCCTCCCGCCGTGGATGACGGTGATCATCGTGCCGGAAGGCCAGCCGCAGACCAAGCCGAAGGCCTGCAACGTCGGCTTGTTCTTCGCCCGGGGCGAGCACCTGGTCATCTACGACGCGGAGGACAAGCCCGACCCGGACCAGCTCAAGAAGGCGGCGGTGGCGTTCAGGAGAGGCGGCGAGCAGATGGTCTGCGTCCAGGCCGCGCTCAACTACTGGAACGTCTACGAGAATTTCCTCACCCGGATGTTCACCGCCGAGTACTCGTTCTGGTTCGACTACATGCTGCCCGGCCTGGACGTCCTGAGGCTGCCGATCCCGCTCGGGGGAACCTCCAATCACTTCCGCACCGAGGCGCTGCGGCTGCTCGGCGGGTGGGATCCGTTCAACGTCACCGAGGACGCCGACCTGGGCATTCGCGCGTCGGCACTCGGCTACACCGTCGGGGTGATCAACAGCACCACGTTCGAGGAGGCCAACCGGAGGTTCGGCAACTGGATCCGGCAGCGTTCCCGGTGGATCAAGGGCTACATGCAGACCACGCTGGTGCACGCCCGTGCCCCCTGGAGGCTCGTGCGGGTCTGCGGCATCCGGCAGACGGCGGGCTTCCTGCTGCTGATCGCCGGAACCCCGATGTCGTTCCTGTTCGTGCTGCCGCTGTGGATCTTGTTCGTGGCGTCGCTACTGATCCACTCGCGCTTCTTCGACCTGCTGTACCCCGGATGGGCCCTCTGGGTCGGACTGTTCAACCTGCTCGTCGGCAACTCGCTGATGGTCTACGTCTCCATGATGGGCGCCTTCCTGCGCGAGCGGTACGGCCTGGTGGTCTGGTCGCTGCTCAACCCGGTCTACTGGCTCATGCACTCCATCGCGTCCTACAAGGCTCTCTGGCAGCTCATTACCCGGCCGCACTACTGGGAGAAGACCGCCCATGGCATCAGTGCTCTCTCAGCCGACACCGCAGTCTCCGACACCCCCGACTCGGGGCCTGCCCTGGCCGGGGGGCAAGTCCCCAGGCCGCGTAGCCCGGATTAGCGCGTTCACCGCGACAGCGGTCGCGCTGTCGCTGCCGCTGATCGCCCTCGCGGTATGGGCGAACAGCAAGGGATTCGTCGCGCCGACCATGCAGTACGTCCACGCGCGCGCGGCCACGGCGGCCCGGGGGCCGGGCCTCAGCCACCTCCAGTACGTGTACCCGCCGCTGCCGGTGCTGCTGAGCCTGATCTTGCCCGGCGGTCCGCTGGCCCTGTCCATCGTCACCTGCCTGTTCTCCGGGACGATGCTCGCGTACATGCTGTGGCAGGCGCCCAGCCCGTGGGCACTCGCGCTACTGGCCCCCCTGGTCGCGGTGCCGGCGATGTGGTTCATCGGGTCGCAGCTGCTGCCGCAGGTGGTCGCGATATCCTTCCTGGCCGTCGCGCTCCAGGGGTTCATCCGTTTCTCCGCCTACGGGGAGACCTACGGCGGGTTCATCGCGGGCCTGGCGCTCGCCGTCTCCTACAGCGCCGACCCGGCCGCCCTGCTGTACGCCGGGGTGATGTGCGTGTTCGTGTTCCTGACCGGAGCCGCGCGATACCGGGGCCACATCGAGGCGCCGGTCGGGGTCTGCGCCGTGCTGGTCTTCCCGTGCGTCGCCATGGCGGCGTGCTGGTCGTTCCTGCTGTGGAAGTTCACCGGAAACTGGCCGGGCAACCTGGACTACTCTCCGAACGCGCACGTGCTCGCCTTCCCCCAGGGCGTGCTCCCCGGGCTGGGGAATGCCCTGGTGGCCGCCGCGGCGGACCTGGTGCGCGCGATGCTGTACCCGATGGCGGCGGCGCTGGTCGCGATCAGGCGCCGCACCAGGCTGTTCGGCGTGGGGCTGGTGCTTCCGGTCCTGGCCCTGGCCGTGGCCCGGTGGCTCGGCTTCGACTACAGCCCCGTCAACGCCTACTTCACGCTTACCGTGCTGGCCGTGACCGTGATCATCGAAAACCGGCTGCTGGGGAGCGGGCGCTACCGGTGGATCTACCGGTGGATCCTGATCGCCGCGGTGATCGCGCAGGTCGTCATCGCCGTCGCGGTGTGGCCGCCTACCTCGATCGGCTTCGACGCCTGGCGGCACGAGCTCTTTGGCTGATCCGGCGACCCGGCGTCCTTTGCCGGCCCGGCCCCTTTGGAGATCCAGCGCCCTTTGGGCGAGCCGGCGCCCTTTGGGCGAGCCGGCACCGCCCTCCCGCGGTTATTCGGGAGGCTTGATGATCCAACAAAACGACTCAAAAGCTTCCATGGGGCACTTAGTAACCGCTATTATTTATTCGTCGGCGGGGCTGACGGTCCCCCGCTCCCCAAGCAGCCCCGCCGACCCTGCCAGCCAGCGTGACCGGTCACATCGCTCACGCTGAGTGAGAATCAAAGCCGCGGCATTGCCTTCGTGCCGGTCATAACATTATTTTTCAGTTATAAATATACTTTGCGGGCCCTCTCAATTCCCGCCTGATTTAAAGCAATTCACGGAATGCGATCGCGCTATGCGCTTGGCGCTCATCCGCCATAAAAACGGCATAAAACCGGGGAAAGACCGGGGGAAAGCCGGCGGGCCAGGATCCGCGAGACGCCGCCGGGGCCGGGTCCGTATGCTGGCCGCATGACGACCCCGCTCACCGGAGCGCAGTACGAGATCGAGGCTGGCGGATACCGTGCCACCATCACCGAGCTGGGGGCCGGGCTGCGGTCGCTCAGCCGCGACGGCAGGCCGCTGATCATCGGGTACGAGGCGGACGAGCTGCCGCCGCACGGGGCCGGGCAGCTGCTCGCCCCGTGGCCGAACCGGATCGACGGCGGCGCCTACGCCTTCGGCGGCACCCGGTACCAGCTGCCGCTTTCCGAGATCGCCCGCGGCAACGCGATCCATGGCCTGACCCGCTGGATGCCGTGGACCCTGGTCGCCCGCGAAGGCGACGAGGTGACCCTGCGCTGCGCCCCGGTCGGCCAGGTCGGCTACCCGTTCGCGGTCCAGGCCGACGTGACCTACCGGCTGGACGCCCAGGCCGGCCTGCACGTCACGGTCGCGGCCGAGAACAAGGGCAGCCGTCCCGCGCCGTGGGGCACCGGGCACCACCCGTACCTCGCGGTGGCGACGACGTCGGTGGACGAGGCCGAGCTGACGCTGCCGGCTGATTCGTGGCTCCCCGCCGACGACCGCGGCATCCCGTCCGGCCCGCCGCGGGACGTGGCCGGGACCGAATTCGACTTCCGGGTCCCGCGCAAGATCGCCGGGACCGTGCTCGACCACGCGTTTACCGGGCTGCGCCCTGACGCCGACGGCCTGGCGCGGGTCCGGCTCGATGGCGGCGGGGCGAGCAGCGTGCTGTGGGCGGACGGCTACCGCTGGCTGCAGGTCTTCACCGGAGACCCGCTGGAGCCGGCGATGCGCCGTACCGCGCTGGCGGTGGAGCCGATGACCTGCCCGCCGAACGCGTTCGCGACCGGCGACGACCTGGTGATACTCGGGCCGGGGGAGTCGGTCAGCCACCGCTGGGGCATCCAGGCCGGCTAGATCGGCAAATCCCTTTACTCCGAACGGGTATTCGCGCTTGCCTCGTTGATGCGCGCCAGATCCTCTTCGGTGTCGATGTCGTCGGGGCTTCCCGTGTCGCCGCATTCGATGACCGTGACCAGGTCCGGGTTGGCGCGCAGGAACGGGCGCGCCCCCGTGTCCCCGGTCGCGCTGGCCATCACCGCCGGCCAGTGCTCGCGCGCGATCAGCACCGGGTTGCGGGGCTTCCCGTCGTAGGCGGCGACCGCGACGCTCGCCCCGGCGCGGTAGGCGGCGATCAGCCGGCGCACCGACGCGGCCCCGATGAGCGGCTGGTCGACGAGCGCGATCACCGCCGCTCCGGTCTGGGAGTAGGTGTCCTCGTACGGTGGCTCCTCCTGCTCATCCGCCCAGGGCCATCCCACGGGAGTTGGCTCGCTGAGGGCTCGCAGCGCGGCCCGCAGCGAGGAGCCCATCCCGGTTCGCCAGTCCCGGTTGGGCACGGCCCTCGCCCCCTCGACCAGGGCGGGCACGGCACCGATGACCACCAGCACCGGATCGGCGCCGCCGTCGCGCAGCAACGCCACGCCGCGCTCGGCGAGGGTGCGCCCGCCGAACTCGACCCACGCCTTCGGCCGTCCCAGCCGGGATCCGCCCCCGGCGGCCAGCAGTATCCCGGCGACTCGCTTCCTCACCCCTCAACCGTAGACCGGTTAGGCTCTGAGCATGCCCCCGGCAAGCCACCTGCTGGCGTTCACCATCACGGCCTGGCTCCTCATCCTGGTGCCCGGGCCGAGCGTGCTGTTCACGGTCAGCCGGGCGATCGCCCTGGGCCGGGTCGCCGGAGTGGCCACCGTCGCGGGTAACACCGTCGGCGCGTTCGTCCAGACGGTGGCGGTGGCGTTCGGGGTCGGCCCGCTGGTCGAGCGTTCGGACCTGCTGTTCATGGTGCTCAAGCTGGCCGGCGCCGGGTACCTGGTCTTCCTCGGGGTGCAGGCGGTCCGGCACCGCCGCTCGCTCGGCGAGGCGCTGACCGCGACCGTGGAGCGGAAGACCACGGCGCGGATCATCGGTGACGGCTTCCTGGTCGGAGCGACCAACCCGAAGATCGTCGTGTTCTTCGCGGCCATCCTGCCGCAGTTCACGGACCCGCGGGTCGGCCACGTGCCAGAGCAGATCGTGATCCTGGGCGCGGTGTTCGCCGGCATCGCGCTGCTCAGCGACGGCACCTGGGCGCTGGCGGCGGGCACGGTCCGGGCCTGGTTCACCCGGTCGAAGCGGCGCCTGGAGATGATCGGCGGCGTCAGCGGCCTTGTCATGATCGGCATCGGCCTCCGCCTCGCCCTCACCGGCAACCGCGACTAGTGGTTGGGCTGTAATTCGTCGGCAGTCTCATCGACAAAACGGACGAAAAAGCCTCCGCGCCCCTGTTGACCTGGCGTCAACGGCGCGTTGCTACGGCTGGAGCCGTAGCAACGGCACTTTCACCCCTCGGGGACCAGGCGGCCGTTGCGCAGCGCGTCGGCGGCGAGCACCCCGAACATGTAGAAGTACGCGGCCTCTTCCTCCTCGAAGAACCGCACCTCGTGCCGGGAGTCCTCGGCGCAGCTGAATACCTCGTAGCCGCCCTCGATCTTGAACAGGCACATCGCGCCGATGACCTCCTCGTCGATCGCGTAGGACGACCGGGGGATGTCCGCCATGTCCAGCAGGTCGGCGAAGATCGCCGACATCGCGAGGCGCGGCCTGCGCGCGGCGCGCCGGCCGCGCCGGCCACCGCCGGTCTTGGGATCCGGCGTGCCGGAGGCGTGCTGCTGGGTACCCGGCCCGGGTGATGTGATGACTTCGAGCGACGCCGACGAGTCGGCGGACGCGGACACCCCGTCCGGTGCCGGAACGGGCGTCGCCGCGGAATCGGCTGGCGCGGCTGGCATGGCCCTGACCAGTGCCAGGGTAGCGAAAGTGCCGGAATCGTCGCTCTGTGATGGCGCGGCCTGCGATGTGGCCGCCGCTGATGGCCCGCTCTGTGACGAGTCCGCCGGTGGTGGCCAGCTCTGTGATGACCCGCTCTGCGATGACGCTGCCGGGATGCCGGGCGACTCGATCGCGCCCTGGAGCACCGGGGCGCTGCCGGACGACGCTGGAGTGGGGGGAGCCGGCGAGGGGGGCGGTGCCGCCTGGACCGGGGTAGCTGCCTGGGATTGAACGGGCTGTGTCGTGATCCCGGGTGGCTGTTGCGGTCCTGGTGCCTGCGGCTGCTGGGCTGGTGCCTGTGGCTGGCCCTGTGGCTGCTGTGCTTGTGGCTGCTGTGCCTGTGGCTGGGCTTGTGATTGCTGTGCTTGTTGGGCCTGCTGAGGCTGCTGCGCTTGCGCTTGAGGTGCCTGTGCCTGCTGGGGTTGTGGTTGCTGTGTTTGGGGCGCTTGAGGTGCCGTTCCTTGCGGTCCCGGCCCCTGCGGCGGCCCTCCCTGCTGTTGAGGGGTGCCCTGCTGGGGCGGGCCGAATGAACCCGCGTCAAAGGGCGACATGCCGTTCTGCGAGCCGTTGGCGGCGTAGCCGGGGTGCGTGCCGTTCCCGTTGCTGCTCGCGGGCGGGCCGGGCATCTGCGGCTGGTGCTCCGCAAGCCACCCCTGGCTGCCATCGCCGCGCGGCCCCTGCCAGGCGGCCATCGCGGATGGCTGCTGCGGCCCGCCCGGCGTCCCTGGCTGCCCGTTTTGCTGGTTCGGTCCGGCCGGTCCGCCTGGCTGCCCGTTCTGCGGATACGGCCCGCTGGGCCTGCCCGGCTGCCCGTTTTGTGGTTGCGGCCCGCTCTGCTGACTTGGCGGCCCGCTTTGCTGACCTGGCTGCCCGTTCTGCGGATATGACCCGCTTGACCAGCCGTTTTGGGGTTGCGGGGGACTTGGTAGGCCGTTCTGGGAATATGTCCCGTTTTGCCCGCTAGGTCCGGGCTGCGGCTGTCCCGCGGGCTGGGGCTGTCCTGGGGACTGCTGCACCGGTGTCGGCTGTCCAGGCCGGGCAGGAAACTGCGGTGCCTGCGGAGACGAAGGCGGGGGAGCGGCGGGCATGCCGAACGCGGGGCTGCCCGTCGCGGGCGACGGTGTACCGCCAGGGTTACCAGGACCGCCCTGTGCCGTCCCGGGCATGCCTGCTGTCCCGGGCATACCTGATGCCCCGAGCGCGCCCTGTGCCCAGGGAGGACCGGGTTCCGCTGGCCCGCCAGTTCCGCCGGGACCACCCTGGCCGAGACCCGGACCACCCTGGCCGAGACCCGGACCACCCTGGCCGTGGCCCATGGCGCCGGGCACGCTCTGGCCGGATGTGGCCGGAAGCGCACCCTGTATCCGACCCCCGGGTCCTCCGGGTCCTCCAGGACCCCCAGGACCCCCAGGGCCTCCCGGATTCGTCGGCCCGCCGGGATTTCCGGGGTATGGCGGTCCGCCAGGAGCCGCGAGGCCCGCGGGACCCGTCATGCCCCCGGCGCCAACCGCTGGGGGCGCCCCGAGTGGTGGCATGCCGCCAGCGGGCGCACCGTTCCCGGGGCCGCCGATGCCGTTCCCAGGAGGGCCGCCGACACCGCCAGGCCCGAACGCGCCCCTGGATCCCACCGATCCCGCTTCGGGCCACCGCCCGTTCCCTGGCATCGGCCCACCGGGCCCGCCGGGTTCACCCGCCGACTGCCGTCCGGCGGCACCTGGCACCTGCCGCAGGTCACCCGCGTCCGGCGCCCGGGACGCGGAGGAAAGCAGCATCTGAATCGGGAACTCGTGCCGTTCCTCCTGTAGATCCCGTACCTCTTGCCGGGTGACGACCACCTCGAACACGCCCCGATCGACCTGCCAGTAGCCGAGTTGACCGGCGCGCTGCTCGTCCATGCCGAGATAGGCGATGTGCAGCCGGTCGCCCAGGTCGTCGAGGACGAGGCACGGTTCGCCGCGGTAGTTGCCGATCGGCCGGGACTCCCACAGCGCGTTGATGTCGCTGAGCTGGACCTGCCGGCACCAGACGCCGCCGGGAGCGGGGGAGAAGCCGTGATCCTCGGGTGGCGGCGGCGCGGCGAACAGGGTGACGTCGTGGTCGGAGGGACCCACGGCAGCCTGGTACGAGGCGCCGAGGTAGGACGCCATCAACCGGTACCGCACTGCTTATCCCTCCCTGCCTCTGCGTCTCCAGGCCAGCCCGTCATAGCGGCCGACCTGCTCCTCGCCGCTGTTTGTCACCCGGCACAGCATGGTGCCGACCGGTATCTGGATCGGCTCTAGGTAGAACTCGGCCCAGCCACCGGGGCCATGCGCCGCTACCGGGACATATCCATCAATTTCCCTCGCTTGCCAGCATAGATAGTGCAGTTCACCCATGTCTGGCGTAAATTCGCTGCCTTCGTAGCCTAGGCCCAGTGCCCGGTACGCGTCCGCCGGGCTGTGAAACTGAACGTCTCGTATGCGGTGCACGTATCCGGCGATCACATTTCGCTGCCCGTTCAGGTAGGGCCCAACCATGCGCGGCGGGACGACCTTCCGCATCGGCGTCCCGGCGAGTATCCGCGCAGGCCGCGTCGGCTCACGTGCAGCGGAACCCAACGGTGTGCTCTCCTTCTGTCAACGAGATCGCGCTGTCAGCGAAATCGCGCGCTCCAGGCCTGGCCTGGGTCGCCTCCGCATCGCTGCAGGTCATGTGCGCTCCCCCGATTCTGCCCGCTCGATGGCGGTTAGCGGGGTCAAAGAGCCGATTTCATCCAACTTCTTACCTTTTGTTTGTAGCATCGCGCTGGCTCGGCGGCGACCTAATCCCCGGGTATCGTGCGTGGGTGCGTGTCACCGGCAGGAACATCACCGGCCCCAAGGGCGATACCGGCGGGGAGGATCCCGCCGTGACGGCGGCCCTCGACGCCTGGGCTCGCGGGACGGGCGGCGAGCATGAGGCGCTGACCGCGCTCGCGGCCTGCCGCCTCATCGTCCCGGTGGTCGCGACCCTGGCCGAGCGGCACACCGGCGGCACCGAGAAGGAAGCCGAGATGGCCTTGCCGACGCTCGTCGGCAAGGACGGAAGGAAAGCCGTCATCGCGTTCACTGGCACCGAGGCGCTCACGCGGTGGAATGCCGCTGCCCGCCCGGTGCCGTTCCCCGCCAGCCGGGTCTGGGAGTACGCCGCCGCCGAAGGCTTCGCGGTCGTCATCGACGTGGGAGGCCCGGTCCCGCTGATCGTCGACGGCGCGCGACTGGCCGCGCTCGCGAGGGGGGAACGGCCGCCGTCGCCACACGAGGATCCCGACGTGCACGCCGAGATCTCCGCCGTCACGGGCGACTTCACGGTGGAGCCAGGCCCCCAGGGCAGCGACTTCCTGGTCGTCCTGCGCGCCGCGGACGCGGCGACGGCATCCCGGGTGGCGGCGGAGATCGGCGCGCGAATACGGGCGGGCGGCCGGTTCCGGCGTGGCGTCGCCGTCCGCATCGCCTGAACAGTCGCACGACACCGCGGCCGCGCGGGTTGCGCCAGGGGCGTTCAACTGGCGCGGCTGAATCGGGCTCGTGCCGCGGGTGGCGATAAGGTTTACGGCATGTTCCGGTGGCTGACCGCGGGTGAATCACACGGCCGCGCGCTGATAGCGATCTGCGATGGCGTGCCAGCCGGCGTGCGCGTCACCAGCGGTGACGTGGCGGCGGCGCTGGCCCGCCGGCGCGCGGGGTACGGGCGCGGCGCGCGGATGAAGTTCGAGCAAGACGAGGTGGAGCTCACCGGCGGCGTGCGGCACGGCGTGACGCTCGGCGGTCCGGTCGCGATCCGGGTGGCCAACACCGAGTGGCCGAAGTGGGAGACGGTCATGTCGCCGGATCCCGTGCCCGCCGACGTGCTGGAGGGCCAGGCGCGGAACGCGCCACTGGCGCGGCCCCGCCCCGGGCACGCCGACCTGGCCGGCATGCAGAAGTACGGATTCTCCGACGCCCGCCCCATCCTGGAGCGTTCCAGCGCGCGGGAGACCGCGGCGCGGGTGGCGCTCGGCGAGGTGGCGCGGCGACTCCTCGATCAGGTACTCGGGGCGCGAATCCTGTCGCACGTGGTGGCCCTCGGGTCGGTGTCGGTGGCCAGCGACGCCGCGGCGCCGGCGCCGGAGGACCTGGCGCGGATCGACGAGAGCCCCGTGCGGTGCCTCGACCCCTCGGTGTCCGAGGCGATGGTGGCCGAGATCGATGCGGCCCGCAAGGACGGCGACACCCTCGGGGGAGTGGTCGAGGTGCTCGCCTACGGGCTCCCGCCGGGGCTGGGCAGCCACACCCAGTGGGACCGGAAGCTGGACGCTCGCCTCGCCGCGGCCCTGATGTCGGTGCAGGCGATCAAGGGCGTGGCGCTGGGCGACGGGTTCACCACGGCATCGCGGCGAGGATCCCGCGCGCACGACGAGATCGAGCCCGAGCCGGGAGGGATCCGGCGGCGCACCAACAGGGCGGGCGGCGTCGAGGGCGGCATGACGAACGGCGAGCCGCTGCGGGTGCAGGCGGCGAAGAAGCCGATCTCCACGGTGCCGCGAGCGCTGGACACGGTGGACGTGACGACAGGAGAGCCCGCCAAGGCAATCAACCAGCGCAGCGACGTGACCGCGGTGCCCGCGGCCGGCGTGGTCGCGGAGGCGATGGTGGCGCTGGTGCTGGCCGAGGCGGCGGTGGAGAAGTTCGGCGGCGACTCCGTCGATGAGATGCGACGGAACGTGGAAGGCTACCTGAAGTCCCTGATGCTCCTATGAACGCCGTTGTATTGGTCGGGCCGCCCGGGGCGGGGAAGTCGTCGGTCGGCCGCCTGCTCGCGTCCAGGCTTGGCGTGCCATTCTCCGATACCGATGACCTGGTCGCGGGCGAGGCGGGCAAGCCGGTCGGCGATATCTTCGTGGAAGACGGCGAGCAGGCGTTCCGCGAGCTGGAGCGCGGCGCGGTGGCCCGCGGCCTGGACTCCGCCGACCGCTGCGACGGGGTGCTGGCGCTGGGCAGCGGCGCCGTCCTGGACGTCGAGGTGCGGCAGATGATCAGTGGGCGGACGGTGGTCTACCTGGAGGCCGCGTTCGCGACGGTGGCGAAGCGCAGCGGCATGGACCGGCCCCGGGTAGTGATCCCCGGCAACCCGCGCGGGCGGCTGCGAGCCATGCTGGAGGAGCGGCAGCCGGTCTACTCCGGTCTCGCGTCGCTGACCGTGCCGACCGACGACATGGCGCCCGAGGAGGTGGCGGCCGACCTCGCCGAGCGGCTGTCGTCATGAACGTGACGCGGATTCCGGTCGGCGGCGAGCAGCCGTACGAGGTGGTCGTCGGCACGGGCGTGCTGGCTGAGCTGCCGTCCCTGGTGGGCAAGAAGGCCGAGACGGTCGCGGTGATCCACGCCGCCGGGCTCGGCGGGATCGCGGAACGGGCGCGCGACGCGCTGTCGGCCGCGGGGTTCAACGTCTGCGTCACCGGCATCCCGGACGGGGAAGCCGCCAAGACGGCCGGCGAAGCGGCCCGGTTGTGGTCGTGGCTGGCTGAGAAGCATATAACCCGTTCGGATGCCGTGGTCGGGATTGGCGGGGGAGCGGCCACCGACCTGGCCGGGTTCGTGGCCGCCACCTGGTTGCGCGGTGTGGCCGTCGTGCTGGTCCCGACGACGGTGCTCGGCATGGTGGACGCCGCGGTCGGGGGCAAGACCGCGATCGACATCCCCGAGGGCAAGAACCTGGTCGGGGCGTTCCACCCGCCCGCCGGGGTGCTGTGCGACATGGCGGTGCTGGCCACGCTGCCGCGGCCCGACTACGTGGCCGGGCTGGCCGAGGTGATCAAGGGCGGGTTCATCGCGGACGGGACCATCCTGGACCTCGTGCGCGCCGACCCGGCCGGCGCGGCATCGCCGTCCGGAGCGCACGCGAGGGAACTGATCGAGCGGAAGATCCGGGTGAAGGCGAGGGTGGTCTCCGCCGACCTGCGGGAGTCCGGGCTCCGGGAGATCCTCAACTACGGGCACACCCTGGCCCACGCGATCGAGCGGGTCGAGGGCTACCGGTTCCGGCACGGGGACGCAGTCGCGATCGGCACGGTGTTCGCGGCCGAGGTGGCCCGGCTGTCCGGCCGGCTGCCGGAGGCTGATGTCGATGCTCACCGGGAGATCCTGGCGTCGGTGGGGCTGCCGGTCACCTACGGGCCATCCGGCGCGTGGCCGCGGCTGCGCGAGGCGATGAGCATGGACAAGAAGTCGCGGGGATCCCGGCTGCGGATGGTGGTCCTTGAGGGGATGGGCAACCCCGTCATCGTCGACGCCCCGCCGGAGGATCTGCTGGAGCAGGCGTACCGGGCGGTGTCGCCGTGAGCGCGCGCGTCCTGGTGCTGAACGGGCCGAACCTCGGGCGGCTCGGCAAGCGTGAGCCGGCGGTCTACGGCAGCGCGACATATGCGGACCTGACCGCCCTGTGCGAGTCGTCCGGCTCCGGGCTCGGTCTCGACGTCGAGGTGCGGCAGTCCGAGTACGAGGGCGAGCTGGTCACCTGGGTGCACGAGGCCTGCGACGCCTCGCTGCCGGTCGTGCTGAACGCCGGCGCGCTCACGCACTACTCCTACGCGCTGATGGACGCGCTGAAGATGCGCACCGCGCCGCTGGTGGAGGTGCACATTTCCAACATCGCGGCGCGCGAGGGGTTCAGGCACGAGTCGGTGATCACGCCGGTCGCGGACGGGATCATCGCGGGCTTCGGCTTCGAGTCCTACGTGCTCGCCCTGCGGGCGGTCGCGGCGCTGCTGGAGAAGCCGTGACCGGGGAAGCGGTGAGCGGTGACAGGTGAGGTGTCACGGTGACCGGGGAGGCACGGTGATCGTCCTGGTCGGCTTCATGGGCGCGGGCAAGACCACCGTCGGCCAGCTGCTCGCCGCGAAGCGCGGGCTGCCGTTCCTCGACAGCGACACGGTGATCGAGGACCGGGCCGGACGGCCCATCCGGCAGATCTTCGCCGACGACGGTGAGCCCGCGTTCCGGGAACTGGAGCACCAGGTGATCGCGGAGCTGCTGGCCGGGCCGGAGGCGATCCTGGCCCTGGGCGGTGGTGCGGTCGGCCACCCCGGGACCAGGTCGCTGCTGGCGAGCGTTCCCGTGGTCTACTTGCGGGTCAGCTGCGCCGAGGCCCTGGTCCGAGTCGGCGGGGACGCCGGCCGCCCGATGCTGGCCGGAGACGTCGAGGCCCTGCACCAGCGGCGGCTGCCGCTCTACGGCTCGGTGGCCACGATCACCGTCGACACGACCGCCCGGGTTCCCGAGGACATCGCCGTGGAGATCCTCGCCGCCCTCGCGTAGCGCCTGGCTGGCGATCCTCCCCCAGAGTGCTTGTTCCAGCTATCATAATCTGAACTATGATAGCTGGAACTATAACTTCTCTGGGAGAGATGTGTACGCCAAGCCTGACCTGCTGTTCGATCGGGACGCCGAGTGGGGCGAGCTCGCTGAGTTCGCGACCTCTGCCGACCAGGGCGCCGCGCTCGGGCTGGTGTACGGTCGCCGCCGTCAGGGCAAGACGACGCTCCTTGAGCTGCTGGCGCTGGAACTCGGCGGCTTCATGTTCGGCGCCGCCCAGCAAAGCGAGGCGCAAAATCTCGCGGACCTTGGCGCCGCCTACGCGGCCTACCGGGGGCTGCGGCAGCCGGTGGTATTCACCAGCTACCGGGAAGCCCTGGACGAGCTGCTGCGGCTCGGCGACGAGCGGCCCACGACGGTGATCATCGACGAGTTCCCTTACCTGGTCGCAGCCACCCCCGCGCTTCCTTCCTACCTGCAACAGGCGCTGAGCCCGCTTGGGCACGCGCGGCAGCGCACCAGGACGCGGCTGATCCTGTGCGGGAGCGCGCTCACCACGATGAGCCAGCTGCTTGGCGGCGGTGCCCCGCTGCGCGGCCGGGCCCGGCTGGAACTGGTCGTGCGACCGTTCGGGTTCCGCGAGGCCGCCGAGTTCTGGGGGGTGGCCCACGACCCCGAGCTGGCGTTCCGGCTGCACGCGCTGACCGGTGGAACGCCCGCCTACAAGGACATGTGCGGCGGCTCCGGGCCGCGGTGGCGGGCGGATCTGGGCCGCTGGGTACAACGTCGGCTGCTGAACCCGGCGAGCGCCATGTTCCGGGAAGGCGGCCTTCTGCTGCGGGAGGAACCCTCGATCAGCGATCCGACGTCGTATACGTCCGTGCTCGCCGCGATCAGCGCCGGGAACAGTCGGCGCTCCGAGATCGCCGCCGCGCTGGGCAGGCCGTCTGGCGCGATCGCGCACCTGCTCTCCGGGCTGCAGGACATCGGGCTGATCGAGCACCTCGATGACGCGTTGCGCGGCAAGCGCAGCGTGTTCCGGATCGCGGAGCCGGTCGTCCGGCTGCACCAGCTCATTACCTCGCGGCACGAGCCGGAACTGGTGGCCGGGCGCGCGGAACGCGTCTGGGAACGGAGCGCCGCCACGATCGACTCGAAGATCTACGGGCCGCACTTCGAGGATCTGTCCCGGTTGTGGTGCCTGAACCACGCGGACGAGGACACGCTAGGCGGAGCGCCCGGCAGCGTCCGGCCGACCGAGATCGCCTGCGCCGAGCACCGCGACCGGCACGAGCTGGACCTCGTCGTCACCACCGATCCCGGCCCGGCGAGCACGATCACCGCGATCGGCGAGGCGAAGGCACGCAGCGGCCCGGTAGGGGTCGCGCAGCTCCGGCGGCTTGAGCACCTGCGCGGCTTGCTGCCCAGCGCCAGGATCGGCCAGCCGCCCAAGCTGCTCCTCTTCAGCCGCTCGGGATTCTCGCCGGACCTACTGTCGGAAGCCGCTCGGCGACCCGACACCGAACTGATCGACCTCGACCGCGTCTACCGAGGTTCCTTACGCCCCGCAGGGCGCTTCACGCCCGAGAACCCTCGCTCCTCTAGCTGGTCATCGGCGCTCGCGCGAATCGAACCTGCACTGTCAGCTTGGGAATTGCGTGGAACACGCCGATCATGCGGCTGACTAGTGGTTTCAGCCTACGAGTGTCCGATAATGGTCCCTGGCCACCCTGCTGGTTAATTGCACGGCGATCATGTCCGCGACCTTCATCGACGCAGTGTCCTGCTCTTCCCCCGTCGCCTAATGGGCACATGAGCAGGTCACCACTTCTGGTAGCCGGAGCGCTGGAGCCCTCTGACAAGATGGCGGGACCGCTCATGGCAGGCCACCGCTACCCGTTCCGATAGCTGCCATCCCCTGGGCCGTGGACGACGTGTCAAGGCTCGCGAAGCGACCGCGAAGCGGCTTGACCTTGACTCGGCGAACGCGGCCGGGAGACTCGGGGCAGTGAGGGGACGGCCTCGATCGCCTTCCAACCGACTATGCGACGTCCTGGCGGCCGAGCTCGGCCCTCCAGTTTGGCCGCCCAAAGAGCTACCACACGGTTCCGCTGCTTGAGCAAACATGCGTTGACTACTCTTTCTCTTCATATGTAGACTTACAGCATGTATAGTTCTCTACGTATGACGCTAGCCACGATGGCTGTGCTACGCGCCCTATTGGACGACCCGACAGCTCACCGATATGGCTTCGATCTTGCCAAGGAAGCTGGGATAGCGACCGGCTCCCTTTACCCGATCTTGGCTCGACTCGAACAAGCTGGCTGGGTCGATTCCTACTGGGAAGAACAGCAATCTGGCCGCGAGGGACGCCCGCGCCGAAGGTATTACGTGCTTACCGAGAGTGGTGCTGTTGCCGCTCGGCAAGCCCTCGCCGATGCGCTCCGCCGTACGACTCCGCGTACCCGTCGACCAGCAGAGGGGATTGCATGAACACGGCCGAGTTTTGGGCTAGCGCTGCTGCCGCCGCCGCTGTTGCCGTGATTCTCGGAGAAATCATCGATGTAGCAGCCTGGCTAGCCCCTCGAATTGTCCGGCACGCTGCGGCACAGATGCCTACACCAGAACTCCAAGATCGATACCTTGAGGAATGGCTATCAGAGATTGCCCAACTCGACGGTTTGAAACTGGTCAAGCTAACCAAATCAATAACCCTATGGGCGAATAGCTGGCGTATCAGCAATGCATGGCAGGGCCAGGCCGGAAACGGACTACTACCGGGACTTTCGCACCTCGTCAAGGGAATCCGTGACGCATCACGCATGGCATGGAATGGGTCTGGCTACGAAGAGGAATCGACGAGCCACATCTTCGAACGTGCATCGCTTTGCATGCTCCTAATAGGAAATCCAACAAACATTTCCATGGGCCTTATCATCAGGGATTCGGGCGACGGCGATGGGACACTATGTATCCGGCCAAGATACGGGACCGTGAACAGGCACGCGACGTGGCTCGCGCCTTTCGGCCGCATCCTTGCCGTCCTGTTCTATGACATATACCTCCTCAGAAGAGGAACCGCTTTCAAGCAGATCATGCATTCACACGCCGAGACATACCGCTCTATCTGGTTTCCTCTGCCAGAGGATTGGCACCCCGATGCTGACTCAGACGAACCCCTCACGCCCACTCGGCCCCGCGCGTAGGCCGGTTTCTACCGTCGTCAGCTTCAGATCAGCTTGTCGATCGACGCGCGGCCCTGGTTCCATCTCATGGTGACAGCTCCAGCTTGACAAGAGGACGTTCCCGAACGTGCCGCATAAAGGAGTCGGCTGGATCGGGCGCTTCCCAGTATTGCGGGCTGATCGCTGTAATGTTCACCTCTCGCCCCAACCGGCTTTCGGATTCGTGAGCAATGTCGTAAAGGTCGTCTTCGTCGGCAGTGCCGACCACGAGAACATCGACGTCATGCGGGACAGGACCGGGCTCACCGAGGTACCTTGCCGCCCAGGATCCGTAAATGTAGGCAGTTTCCACGCCTGTAACTCCTGAAAGCAGGTCACTAAGAACGGGAAGGGGGCCGTAGGTGACCGCGAGAAGATCCGTCAGCGGGCGCGCTATGGGACCGCCGGTCTCCGCCTGGAGCAACCGGGACTGAGCGCGCCTGGTCTCCCTTACGAGCCCCGATGCGACAAGGCGGTCGGCTTCGGTAGACATGACCTTAGGGCTGGCCCCGATCACCTTCGCGGCCTCGGTGAGGCTGTAGTCCCTGTCGGGGTGAAGGTAGAGCAATGCCAGCAGCGCCCCGGTAACCCGCGAGCGCAACAACGGCAGCAGCCATGACGGATTATTTTCCATAGAGGTAAGGTTAGTTACCGCTATGGAAAATAACAACTAGCTACCTGTCACCTACGACATGCTGGTCTGGCTTGACCGTTGGTCTATCGTCGGGTTCGTTACCTTCCTTGGGGTCTGAGGTGTATGGATCCGAGGTGGACCACGCCGCTGCCGCCGGCGAAAGAGGGCGCGCCCATGGCCAGGCGGATGACGTTGTACCCGGCGTGCAGGCGGACGGGTCTGGTTATGGTTCCCCAGCCGTTCCCGGTCGGCGGGTACGCCAGCGTCTGCCAGGGTCCGCCGTCGTAGGCGAGCCCCAGCGCGGCGTCGCCCCTTCCGGGATTGGCGTAGTCCACTGTCATTGCGTAGCTATGTCCAGTGGGCACGTTGACCAGGAAGTCGACGAAACTGTCGTCGCGGGCGTCACCGGAGTGAGTCAGGTCGCCAACGTAATATCCATCCGGCGCGCCGGGGCTGGCGGCGATGGCCGCGTTGTGGATGCTGGCGTTGGCGGCGTAGTAGAGCTGCCGCACGCCGCTCCCGTCGGCTGGCCGCAGCAGGACACGGTAGGCCGAGTCGGCGTCCATGCCGGGAATCTGCACGGTGACTCGCCCGCCACGGTCCGTCAGCGTCTGCTGCGATACCACGTGCGGGGAGTCCTCGGCGGTGAACCTGTCAGGCGTGGAGGTGGACTCCACCAGCGCCCTGACCGATGAGCCTAGGGCGCCGATCCCGCTGACCGTGACATTGGTGGTACCCGAGGCGCCGCCGACGATGATGTCCGCCGTCTTGCTCAGCGGATCGTAGGAGGCGAGGCCGTCGAGCGCGGATTGGGCGGGCGGTGTCACGGTCACCATCGAACCGGTCATGTCGCCGTACCACTTGTAGAGCCACCAGGTGCCGGTGGGCTGGTTGGTGGTGGTCCCGTTCACCCCGCTGACCGTGACCAGCCCGTCGACCGTGCCGTATTCGTACCAGAAGGCCCGCTCGGCGTTCGTCACCCCGCTGCGCTCGAATCGTGCCAGGTAGGGCACCAGCGAGCCCGGGTCGTTGATCTCGCTGGTGGTCCCGTACTCCTCGATCGATATCGGCCGCGGCGTGATCTTGAGGCTTTTCTCCAGCGCTACGCACGCGGCGACATCCGCCGTGATGCTGTCCGGCCCGCCGAGCTCGTGCCAGGAGATGACATCCGGAAGCGCGTGGTGGGCCTTGGCGTAGCTGAGGAAGTTCCGCATGTAGCTTTCATCCCAGCGGCTGATGCTCGGCCCCTGGATGGGGGTGATGGTGTCGAGCTTGCGGACCTCCCGGTACGTGCGGACCCATCCGGCGTCGAATGGTCCGGCGGCGGAGGTATCCCACGTCCAGTCCGGCTCGTTCCACAGCTCCCAGGCCGCGATGTTGGTGTCATTGCTGGCCCGCAGCCGCGCCCTGACCATCTGGTCCACCTTGGAGAGCCAATTGGGCCAGCTGACCCACTTGTACGGGAAGTTCGGGTAGATGTCGGGCATCCGGACGATCTCGTTCGCCCCGGCATCGGTCGCTGAAGGGTTAACGACCAGCGCGTCTCCGGCCGGGACTGGCTCCCCGTTGGGTAGCTGCTTCCCGCCAGGGGCCATCTGGACCACCGAGTTGAGATGCAAGGGATACAGCAGCGAGTTCGCCGGATCGCCGGGCCTCGCGAGCGCGTACAGGCCGCCGGCGGCGACGTGCGTGACCGCCCGGAACGGTGCCGCCGCGTTCACCGTGACCGTGGGTACGTGACTGCTAACGTGGCCAAGGTGACCGGCGTGACCGGCGTGGCCGGCGTCGCCGGCGATGGCCGGGGACGCGGTGATGGCCGCCTGGGCGAGCAGTACCGGTACGGCGGCCGCTGCGAGAATGCCGATTCGGCGCAGTTTCACGGATGACTCCCTACTACCGGCCGTTCCTGGGTGTTACCGGTAACAATCGCCGTTGCGCGGTGCGGCGTCAAGAAGCCGCGAAGTGACGGCTCGCCAGCGATGCCGTCGGCCGGGCTTCCGCGCGGGCCGGTACGCCGGCCGGTACAGTGGCTCCCTGGACGGCGCTGGTGACGGCGCTAGTAGGGAGGCCGGGCTGTGCGCGTGGGCATGGTGATCAATTACGACGGCGAGTTCGGCCAGGTCGTCGAGGAGCTGGGCGACTTCGAGCGGGCCGGGCTGGACATCGTGTTCGTGCCCGAGGCGTACTCGTTCGACGCGGTCAGCCAGCTGGGCTTCATCGCGGCGAAGACGGAACGGATGCAGCTAGCGTCCGGCATCCTGCCGATCTACTCGCGCACCCCGGCACTGACCGCGATGACCGCGGCTGGGCTGGACTACGTGTCCGGCGGCAGGTTCGTCCTCGGCCTCGGCACCTCCGGCCCGCAGGTGATCGAGGGCTGGCACGGCGTCCCGTACGACGCGCCGATCGGGCGGACCCGCGAGGTCATCGAGATCTGCCGGAAAGTGTGGCGGCGCGAGCGGCTGGAATACCACGGCAAGCACTACACGCTCCCGCATCCCGGCGGAACCGGCCTCGGCAAGCCCATCAAGCTGATCAACCACCCGGTACGCGAGCGGATCCCGGTCATCGTGGCGGCGATCGGCCCGAAGAACGTCGCGCTCGCGGCCGAATTGGCCGAGGGCTGGCAGCCGGTCTTCTACTACCCGGAGAAGATGAGCGAGGTGTGGGGCGGGCCGCTGGCCGAAGGGAAGGCGAGGCGCGACCGGGTCCTGGGAGAACTCGACGTCATCGCCGCCGCGCCGCTCGTCATCGGGGACGACGTAGCCGAGTTGCGGGACGTCATGCGACCGGTCTTCGCGCTGTACATCGGCGGGATGGGTGCACGCGGCAAGAACTTCTACTACGACCTGGCCTGCCGGTTCGGCTACGAGTCCGAGGCCGGGAAGATCCAGGACGCCTACCTGGGCGGGCGCAAGGACGAGGCCGCCGCGCTGGTCCCGGCCGAGCTCCTGGAGAAGACCTCGCTGATCGGCCCGGAAACCTATATCACCGAACGGATCGCCGCGTTTCGTGAGTCTGGGGTCACTACTGTCAACGTCACCCCCCTCGCCGCCACGCACGCCGAGCGCGTCGCGGCCATCGAGCGGATCCGGGACCTGGCCAGCTGACCGCCACGTGGCCCGGCTGGCCGCCACGCGAATACGCCGGGGCACCCGAGTGCGGGTAGACTGGCTAGCCGGGTTCCCATAACCGTCGAGCCGTACGCGCCTGCCGCCGATGAGCGGCTTCTGGACCGAGAATGTGCCAGTCGTGACGGGGGAGGGGGAGCCCGGCCCCCGGCTTTGGACTTACGAGAAACCGCTCGTCCTGTAATTGGAGACGATCCGTGGCAACCACGAACGACCTGAAGAACGGCATGACGCTGAACCTTGACGGGCAGCTGTGGAACGTCGTTGAGTTCCAGCACGTCAAGCCCGGCAAGGGCGGCGCCTTCGTGCGGACGAAGCTGAAGAACGTGCTGTCCGGGAAGGTCGTCGACAAGACCTTCAACGCCGGCGTCAAGGTGGACGTGGCTAACGTCGACAAGCGGGAGATGCAGTACCTCTACCGTGAGGGCGAGGACTTCGTCTTCATGGACCTGACCGACTACGACCAGCCCCGGGTTCCGGCCGCGGTGGTGGGCGGGGCCGCGGACTACCTGCTGGAGGAGCAGACCGCCACGATCGCCTTCAACGAGGGCACCCCGCTGTACGTGGAGCTGCCCGCCGCGGTCGAGCTGGTGATCACGCAGACCGACCCGGGCCTGCAGGGCGACCGGTCCACCGGTGGCACCAAGCCGGCCACGCTGGAGACCGGCGCGACGATCCAGGTTCCGCTGTTCATCACGACGGGCGAGAAGATCAAGGTCGATACCCGCAGCGGTACCTACCTCGGCCGGGCCTGATGCTTAGGAAGCACCGGCTGCCCGATAGGGTTTGTGGATCGGACAGCTATGGCCGCGCGTAGCAAGGCCCGCAAGCGGGCGCTCGACATCCTCTTCGAGGCTGAGCTGCGCGGGCTGGGATGCCTGGAGGTGCTTGCCGAGCGCCAGCCGCCCGGCGGCGATCGGCCGTCAGGCGAGCAGCCGTCCGGCGAGTACGCGGCGGAGCTAGTTCGCGGCGTGGCCGCCCATGGCGAGCGGATCGACTCGCTGATCTCCGAAAACGCCGTGGGCTGGACGCTTGAGCGGATGCCGATCGTGGACCGCAACATCCTGCGGATTGGCGTGTACGAGCTGCTGTGGGCGGACGACGTACCCGACCCGGTCGCGATCAGCGAGGCGGTGGCGCTCGCCCAGGATCTCTCCACCGACTCCTCCCCGGCGTTCGTCAACGGCCTCCTCGCCAAGATCAAGGCCCTCAAGCCCATCGCCTCCCACGACCTCTAGGGCGAAACCCACCCCCTCCCCCTGCGGCGCCCGCCCTCCCGCTGCGGCGCCCGCCCTCCCGCTGCGAGCCGAATGCGCACTTGGTCACGCTCTAGCTGGCCCAAATGCGCACCTGGCACGTAAGGGGTGCCGCCCCGGGGTCCCACGGGGCGCCCCGCTTCGCGTCACCCACGCCCCCGCTTTGCGACCCGAGTACGCACCTGGGCATGCTCTAGCCGGCCCAAATGCGCGTTTGGCACGCGGGGGAGTCGCGGGCGGGGGCGATCACGGGGAGGAAACGGCCGCGGGGGAGGCGCGCGGCACGCGGAGGCACACGCGACCGCGGGGAGCGGGGCCTAGGCGGCGGTGAAGTGGAGGCGGATGCCGAGGCGGCGGAGCACCGCGAAGAACCAGACGGCGCAGACGGCCGCGCCGAAGGCGGTCAGGCCGAGGGTGACCATCGTCGACAGCAGCATGAACAGCTTGAACGGCTCCGTGACCATCATGATGCCCATGCCCAGCGTCAGCAGCAGGAACAGGCCAGACCAGAACCAGGTGGCGCCCTGGAAGAAACGGTGCAGGCCCGGGTGGTCGTGCTCCTTGAGCGCGACCACCTCCGAGGCGAGCTGGGTGACCAGCGGCTTACGGGTCGGGGCGGTACGCGCGAACACCACGCACATGGCCAGGTTGGCCAGCGGGAACTGCAGCTCGAACATCCACAGGTACCCGGTGCTGATCGCCACGGCGGTCTGGATCGTCAGGATGAGGGCCGAGATCATTAGCAGCGCCGAGGCAGACCCGCTGACCAGCTTGCGGATCGCGATGAGCAGCCAGACCACGCCGGTGCCCGCCAGCAGCCCCGCGACCGGGCTGACTAGGTCGGTGATGACGACGTAGGCGCCGAACGGGAGACCAAGTGATTCCGCCACGCTCCACCCCGCCTGCCATATCAGGCGTTTGGGATGCGGGAGCTCCAGGCGTCCGGTCGGGGCTGGCATGCGGATGAGCATAGGCGGCATTGGTCCTATCGGGGGCGGTATTCGCAAATGGCGGCGAGTCGCAATTTGCCCGTCATCATTATCAGTCGCGGAACCCCTCACGTTCCTTAGAACGACCTGCGGCCCCGCTGAGTTCTCCTCCGGTTATTAACAAGTAGTAACGATACTATCGCATGATGTGTACCGGAGGGCTCCGGCCCCGCGGTTGCCCGGGAAGCCCAGGGATCCCGGGGAGCCCGGGGCGGCACCCCTAAACGCGCCAGGTACGCACTTGGGCCTGCTAGAGCGTGACCAAGTGCGCACCCGGCCCGTTGGAAGGGGCATGCGCGGCGGGAATGCACCCGCGCTCCCCAGGATGCCAAGTGCGCATTCGGGCCGGCTAGAGGTTGCCCAAGTGCGCACACGGGCCGCAAGCGGGAGCGGCGGGAGCGGCGGGAGCGTGGGGAACGCGAAGCGGGAGCGTGGGGAACGCGAAGCGGGAGCGTGGGGGACGAGAAGCGAGGCTCCCCGTGGCCCGGCCGGATGCCCGGTAGGGTTGACTAGGCATCCAACCCGGAGGGCTGACCAGGCATCCATCCCGGAGGGCTGAGAAGTGACGGCAAGGGCTGAGCGGTGACGGCAGAGGTTCCCGCGCCGGCCGCGGTCGGCGTGCGCGAGCCGGAGCGCGGGCGTGGCGGACCGCGGCAGGCGCTGGTCACCGGCGC
>JAFMRC010000351.1 GCA_017354375.1 Nocardiopsaceae bacterium
CTCCACGCCACGGGCGCGCAGCGGCGTCGCGCCCATGCTGGCCAGGGCCACCCGGCCGTCGACCGCGGCGGCGCCGACGATCGCCCAGTCGTTCGCCCGGCGGACGAACTTCTGGTAGCCCCAGGGCGCCGAGCCCACGCGCGGCACCCGGACGGCGGTCAGCATCTCGTCCGGCTCCAGTGCCGTCTCGAAGAACCCGGTGAAGAACTCCCCGGCCGGGACCGTCCGCGTCCCGGACCGCCCGGTGATCTCCAGCGAGCCGTCCAGCGCGACCAGCGTCATCGGCAGGTCGGCGGACGGGTCCGCGTGCGCCAGCGAGCCGCCGATCGTGCCGCGGTGCCGGATCTGCGGGTCGCCGACCTGGGCCGCGGCGTGGGCGAGGATCGGCGCCTCCTTCTTCACCAGCTCGGAGGACGACACGTCCGCGTGCCGCGTCGTCGCGCCGATCACCAGGTCGGAACCATCGACGCGGATGCCGGACAGCTCGGTCACCCGGGCGATGTCGATGAGGACGGCCGGCTGAGCCAGCCGCAGCTTCATCATCGGCAGCAGCGAGTGCCCGCCGGCCAGCAGCTTGGCGTCCTCGCCATGGGTCGCGAGCAGCGACAGGGCTTCCGCCGTCGACGACGCGGTCTCGTACTCGAACGGCGCGGGGATCACGCGGACACCCCTTCCGACGCTCCTCCGGAGGCCCTCGCGGGCACCCCTTCGGCCGCGGCCAGCACGGCGCGGACGATGTTGTGGTAGCCGGTGCACCGGCAGAAGTTGCCCTCCAGGCCCTCCCGCACCTCGGCCTCGGTCGGATGCGGGTTCTCCTTCAGCAGCGACGTGGCGGCCATCACCATGCCCGGCGTGCAGAACCCGCACTGGAGGCCGTGCTCGGCCTGGAACGCCTTCTGCACCGGGCTCATCTCGCCGTCTTCCGAGACGAGTCCCTCGGCCGTCGTCACCGACTGCCCGTTGGCCTGGACGGCGAGCACCGTGCAGGACTTCACGGACTCGCCGTTCAGCAGGACGGTGCAGGCGCCACAGGAAGTGGTGTCGCAGCCGACGTTCGCGGCCCGCAGGCCGAGCACCTCGCGCAGGTAGTGCACGAGCAGCAGTCGCGGCTCGATGTCGTCGCTCCGCGCGACGCCGTTGACGGTCAGCTTGAGTTGCATGCCTACGCTTCCTTCCCCGCGGGAGTGGACGCCGCATTGCCGGTAGACGCCGCATTGATCGCCCGCCATACGCGCTGCGGGGATGTCGGCATGTCGATGTGCCGGACACCGAGGTGCGCGACCGCGTCGATGACCGCGTTCTGCACCGCCGGGGTGGCGCCGATCGTGCCGGCCTCCCCGATGCCCTTGGCGCCGAGCGGGTTGTAGGACGTCGGGGTCTGGCTATCGACCAGCTCGAAGCTCGGTACCTCCGTCGCCGACAGGAACGGGTAGTCCGCGAGCGTCGAGGTCAGCGGGTTCCCGTCGGCGTCGTAGACAACCTCCTCGAGGAACGCCTGCGCCGCGCCCTGAGCGATCCCGCCGTGCCGCTGGCCCTCGGCCAGCAGCGGGTTCAGCACGGTGCCCGCGTCGTCCACGGTCACCATGCGGCGCAGGAAGGCCTTGCCGGTCTCGGTGTCCACCTCGGCGACCGCCACGTGCGTGCCGAACGGGAACGTCGCCCCCGGCTGCCGGAACACGGTGTTGACGAACAGCCGTTCCGTTTCGGCGAGCGATGCCAGCGGCACGCTCACGTCCGGGTCGCCCTTGACGCTGAACGCGCTGCGGGCGACGTCGAAGGTCAGGTCCTCGCCGCTGGCCTCCAGGCTAGCCGCGGCGCGGTCGCGGGCCACGTCGAGCAGTTCCCGCGAGGCCTGCTGGACCGCGGCGCCGCCGAGCTGCAGGGACCTTGACCCCCCGGTACCGCCGCCCTTCGGCACCAGGTCGGTGTCGCCCCACTTGACGGTGATCGCCTCGACCGGGATGCCCAGTTCCTCGCTGGCCAGCATCGCCCACGCGGTCTGGTGGCCCTGGCCGTGCGGGGAGGTGCCGGTGAGGATCGTGGCGGTGCCGTCCGGGTGCACCTCGACCGTGCTGTTCTCGTTCGGGCCGCCCGCCTCGGCGCCGGCGCCGGTGATCTCCACGTAGCTGGACAGCCCGATGCCGAGCTGCACCGGGTCGCCGGAGGCGCGCCGGCGGGTCTGCTCCGCGCGCAGGCCGTCGTAGTCCGCGGCGGCCAGCGCCTTCTCCAGCGCCGCCACGTAGTCGCCGCTGTCGTACCGTGCGCCGAACGCCGTCTCGTGCGGCTCGGTGAACTTCGGCAGCAGGTTCTTGCGGCGCACCTCGGCCGGGTCCACCCCGGCCGCCGCGGCGAACAGGTCCATCGCCCGGTCGACCGCGGCGGTCGCCTCCGGACGGCCGGCACCCCGGTACGCCCCGGTCGGCGTGGTGTTGGTGACGACCGTCGTCGCGACGGCCTCGGCTCTCGGTATGTCGTACGGTCCGGGCGTCATCAGGATGGTCAGCGACGGCAGGAACGAGCCCATCGTCGGGTACGCGCCCGCGTCCGCCAGGATCTCCAGCCGGTAGGCGAGCACGTTCCCGTCGCGAGTGCCCCCGATCGTGATCTTCTGCCGCTGCGCGCGGCCGTGGGTCATGGCCAGCAGGTTCTCGGTGCGGGTCTCGGTCCAGCGGGCCGGGCGGCCGAGTCGCTTCGCCACCCAGCATGTGACCCCGTGCTCGGGATCGACGCCGAACTTCGCCCCGAACGCCCCGCCCACGTCCGGAGTGATGACCCGCAGCTTGTCCTGGTCCAGGCCGAGCAGCCCGGCGAGGGCGCCCTTCGTGCCCTGAGCTCCCTGGTTGGGGATCCACGCGGTCAGCTTCCCGTCGGCGTCCCATGCCGCGGCGGCGGCCCGGCTCTCCATCGGCGCGGGCGCGACCCGCTGGTTGACGATCGTCTCGCTGGCGACGACCTCGCAGCCCTCGAACAGGCCGGGGTCCAGCTTCGCCTCGTCGCCGAACCTCACGACCACGTTCGTCCCCGCCTCGGGGAACAGGAACCCGTCGCCGGCGGCCAGCGCGTCGGACGGGGCGACCACCGCGGGCAGCGGCTCGTAGTCCACGTCGACGAGCTCGACCGCGTCCTCGCCCTGATAGGGCTCGGTGGTGACGACGACCGCGACCGGCTCTCCGACGAACCGCACCGTATCGGTGGCGAGCATCGGCCGTGCCATCCGCTGGTTCATGTTCGGCATCATCGGCGGCGCCGGGCTGAACCCGTCGTTGGCCAGGTCCTTGCCGGTGAACACCGCGACCACGCCGTCGGCGTCCTTCGCGGCGCTGACGTCGATGCTGTTGATCTTCGCGTGGGCGATGGTCGAGCGGACGAAGTGCACGTGCACGGCACCGTCGAGCCGCTCGTCCTGCACGTCTTCGGTATACACGGCCCCCGTCGTGAGGAAGCCGGGATCTTCGGTCCGCAGAACCCGGGTGCCAAGTATGCTCACGTAGCTCCTTCTGCAGCCAGTAAGGGATCTTCCAGGCTTGATCCTTCCCCCGCCGAGGTCGCGCGGTCAAACCGGGAGCAGGCTACCCCCTATTATCCCGAACGGATCATCGCGCCTGCCTTAGTCCCTACCCTCTGCCCCGGCGCTGGCCGCGTTGCATGGACCGGGACGGCCCGGTGTGACAACATGAATGAAGGTTTGGTGCGAAGATATTCACCTCAGTCGCGTCAGGAGGCAATCATGGGCGATGCGAGCGAAGACGGGAGCGGCCCGGCGCGGCGCACGCTGGCGGAAAGGCTCGAGTACCTGTTCCGCACCGTCCGCGAGCCCGGTCGGCGCGAGTACAGCAACGAGGAAGTGGCGACGGCCATCGCGCGTGACCAGGGAGTGACGATCTCGGCCTCCTACATCTGGTACCTGCGCACCGGGCAGCGGGACAACCCGACCTTCAGGCACCTCAACGCGCTGGCCCGGTTCTTCGGGGTGCCGCCCGCCTACTTCTTCGACGACGACGCCAGCGCGCAGGTGACGGCCGAGCTCGCCCTGCTGACCGCGATGAAGGACGCGGGCGTGCGCGACGTCGCGCTGCGCGCGGCCGGGCTGTCGCCCGCGAGCCTGGACACGATCAACGACGTCATCGGCCGGGTTCGCGAGCTGGAGGGGCTGCCCCCGCATGATCCGGGTGAGGAATGAGGCGGGTGGCTCGATGAGAACGGGCTGGGCAGGATCTGGCGAGTGCCGTGCGGGCGATGGCTGGCTGCCCCGGCTGGGCGAGGGATACCGTCTGGCTGTGGACGTTGCGGCATTGATCACGCGCTGCCGGGCGAGGCTCGCCGAAATCGACCTGCCGGAGCCCTTCGACGTCGAGGCGCTCTGCGCCGGGATCGGCCGGCGTCGCGGTCGCCCGGTCGCGCTGCTCGGCGCGGAGCTGCCCGCCGGGGCCCCCGCCGGGATGTGGATCAGCACCGAAGAACGCGACTACATCGTCTACGAGCGGGCGACGAGCCCGCTGCACTCCGAGCACATCATCCTGCACGAGCTCAGCCACCTCCTGTGCGGGCACGTCGGCGCGCCGGAGATCAGCGAAGAGCACGCCAGCCAGCTGTTCCCCCGGCTGAACCCGGACCTGGTGCGGCGGGTGCTGGGCCGCTCCGGTTACACCAGCGAGGAGGAGCAGGAGGCCGAGATGCTCGCCTCGATGATCTCCCAGCGGGCCGGACGCCAGCGCCAGAGGCCGGGGGCGAGCGACCCCGTGACGGCCGGCCTCCTCAGGCGCCTGGACGACGCAATCTAACTAGCGGGGAGGCTGCGGCATGAATGGCCCGGTCGCGGTTGTCGCCGTCGTCTTGCTGACCGCGGTCGCCTTCCGGATGCGCGAGCGGCACCGTGGCGGCTCTCGCCCTGGCCGCAACGCCGTCTGCGTCTGCCTGACGGGCCTGTGCGCCGGGACGGCAGCGCAGGCCTTCGCCGACACCATCGACGCCGGGGTAGGGATCACCCACCTGGCGGAGGCGATGGCCGACGTCGGCGCGATGACCGCCGCGCACGCCGGCCGGGTGTTCTTCGTCACCGTTAACTTCCCCGCGCGAGCGGCACTGCCGCGCCTGCGCCGGTGCCGCATGGGGCTGGTGGCGGCCCTGTCGGCCTTCACCGTGTTGTTCTTCGCCTTCCCGCCGCCGCCCAGGCCGCAGGCGGAAGGGCTCTTCTTCGTTGTCTACATCGCGTACGCCGGCCTTTCGCTCGCGTCGATCTCCCGGCTGAGCGCGCGCTACGCGCGGCTCGCGGACCGGCGTCCGCTGCGCGTCGGCCTCCGGCTCGTCGCCGCGGGCGCCGTCTCCGGCCTGGCCTTCCTCGGGCTCAAGGCCCTGCTGCTGGCCGGTGACGCGCTGGGAACGCGCCTTGAGCAGGGGGTCGGCGGGCTGGCCCTGCCGCTGGAACTGCTGACCGAGCTGCTGCTCGCGGTCGGCATCACGGCCCCGGCGCTGAGCCGGCTGCTCGGCGAGGCCGCCCGGTGGGTCCACGACAACCGCTCCTACAGGCTGCTCCATCCCTTGTGGCTAGCGTTGCACCGCACCAGCCCGGAACTCGCGCTGCTGCCGCCGCGCGGCGGTCGCGGCTGGCACCGCGACGCGGGGCTGCTGCTCTACCGGCAGGTGATCGAGATCCGCGACGGCCAGCTCGCGCTGCGCCCCTACATCGATCCCGGGGTGGCCGAGGAGGCCAGGGCGCGAGCCCGGCGGGCC
>JAFMRC010000352.1 GCA_017354375.1 Nocardiopsaceae bacterium
TCGGCGGAGAGGCGCTGCCAGGCTTCGACGCCGGCGGCGGCGCAGAAGCGGGCCGCGTCCAGCGCGTGGCGCGGGACGGGCTCGTCGGTCCCGGTGAGTTCCGCGCGCCAGCCGGCGATGGCGCCACCGGGGGCGCACGCCTTGACGGTCCCCTCCGCCATGTCGCGGAGCGGGCGGGCAGCCGGCTTCGAGGTCAGGCTTAGCAAGGCGGTCGCGACGGCGGGGACGTGGTGCAGGAGCTGACCATCCGTTCGGTAGAAATCTGGTTCTGCCCCGAGCGCCGGGTCATCGTGGCACCGGGGGACGCCGATGCCCGCCTGGTTCGCGACCGACTCCAGGACGGCGAGCCGGACGACGGGCGGCGGGTAGGTGAGCGACGGGCTCCTGGTCATGCTCGCGGCGGGGCGCGTCTCGAGCTCGCGGACGGCCCAGATCGCGGCCGGGCCGGCCAGGAGCACGGAGCAGGCGTCGGCGAACAGCTCGCGGCACCACGCCTGCCATGCCCGGACCTCGGCCGGGTTCGCCGCGCCCGCGCCGACCGCACGGGTGACCGCGTCCTGGGTGCGCTGCTCCAGGTCCCCGGCCCCGGGTTGCCCTGCCTCGGACTGCCCAGCCTCGAACTGGATGTGGTGGCTGGCCTCGTGGGCGGCGAGGATGAGCCACCACGGCCTGCGCTCGCAGGCCGGCGGCAGGCCGACGACGGGGAGCGGGAGCTGCTCGACGTGCTCGCGGAGCAGGTCGTCCGCGCCGGGACGGAGCCCATCCGGCGGGTCGGAGCGAGGGGTCGCGGACGCGGAGAACTGCGGAGCGAGGTAGGCGACGGGTGCGGGGGGCACGGTCTCGCCGAGCACCGTGAACGCCGTCTTCCAGCAGCTCCAGATGACCTCATCGGCCGCCTCCAGCGTCTGGACCCGGGCGTCATCTTCGGGCCCGTTCCGCTGGTCGAGCTTGTCGGCGTACCAGCGCCACAGCCGGCGCGCGTGCAGCAGCCTGCGGTCCTGCTCGCGGCACGCGTCGTAGGCCTCGCCGGCCGGCAGGGCCGGGTCGATCGCCGCCAGCCGGGCGGTGACCTCGTCGATGAGGCCGGTGACGACGCCCGCCAGGAGGTCGAGCTGGGTGAGATGGCTCCCCATCGCGTCGATCGCGTCCCAGCGCGCCCGCCAGTCCCGCACCTCGTCGCGGAGCGCGCGCGACTCGCTCACGCTCTCGTCGATGCGTAGCCGGGCGCGCACATGCACAATCAGAGTGTAGGCCCGCAGACGTGCGCTATTCCGGGCGAAGCCGCATGAACCAGGAGCCGGCGTGCCGGCTGGTTAGGGCGGCTGCGGCAAGCCCTTGCCGGGTGCCTGCTAGTGGACTGGCATTCGTATCACCGACCCGGCGGGAACCGGTACTCTAACAGGGATTCAGCCGTCCCCGGCCGCGCCGGGGATCCCGGGCGCATAGCTCAGCGGTAGAGCACCCGCCTTACAAGCGGGAGGTCACTGGTTCGATACCAGTTGCGCCCACAAACAACAAACCAGATCGGTGGGTATTCGCGCTTCGCTGATAGCATTCTGGGCGGCCATACTGCCGGGAGGAACAATGCCGCAGCAGTTCGACTGGCGCGGGTTCGATCGCACCGCCTGGGTACTTATGGGATGCGGTGTAATCGCGTTCATCGATACATTCATCCAGTGGGCGACCGCGAGTCTCGGAATATTCGGGACCGTGACCGCGGACGCCTGGACCGTCGGCTTCTGGGCGTGGTTCCCCATGATGCTGCTTCTGGCGCTCGGCGTAGCCGCCTTCCTGCCCGGGCTCGGCTTCCGTCCCGTTCCCAGGCTGCACGTCACCGCATTCGCCGTGAGCGCTCTGGTGGTGCTCATCGTGCTGATCAGGTGGGCGACATACCCGAGCGGGATCGGCGCCGGGTTCGGCCTGGTCCTGGGACTCATTCTGGCCATCGTCACGGGCATATTCACGTTTCTGACCGACTCCGTGCAGGAGGTTATCGGCCAACTGCGGTAGCCACCGGCACCGCAGGCGGGGGGCGCGGGGCAGGCGCCGGCATCCGTTCGGGATAATGATTTTCCCGGCCGCCCGGGATCAGCTGCCCGGGATCAGCCGCGCAGTTGGTCCTCGTAGTCCTTGTTCGTGACCTCGCCCCAGATCCGGCGCTCCCGGATGAAGGGCAGCGGGATGGCCGGGTCAGGGGCATCGATCTCCCGGGCCAGCCGGTGGCCGTCGAAGATGGAGTCGGCGATCATCCGCGGCGCGGCGGCGTCGCCGATCAGGTAGGCGTTCTCCACCCCGGCGGCCCGCAGCGCGGCGGGATCGGCTTTGAGCTCACGGTACAGCTCGTCATCCGACACCCGTCCGGTGCACATGACGACGGTATCGACGTCGAAGTGCTCCTTGTGCTCCGGGTTCCACACGTTGTACGCGGTCACGTGACCGGGGTCGAGCCGTTCCACCATGGTGGACGGGTACAAGTGGACGCCGAGCCGGTGCAGGTCCCGGTGCATCATCGGCGCCTCAAGGGTGAATTCCATGTAGCTGCCGACGTCGCTCGCCTGGGTCACCAGGGTGACGTCGTGGCCCTCGCCCGCGAGCTTCTGCGCGACCGAGACGCCCATGAAGTAGCCCTCGTTCTCGAGGACCAGCACCCGGGGACCGACCGTCTTGGTTCCGAGAACGACCTCGTCCGGCGTCACCTGCCAGTCCGCGGCGGGGTCGGCGCCAGCGATCGGCTCGTGGGTCGCGGAGTTCATGCCGTCTCGCGCCCAGTGGCATCCGGTCGCGATCACGACGATCTCGGCGCCGTAGTCCCGCACCTCCGCCGTTGATAGCCGCGTGCCGGTGTGTACCTCGACGTTCTTCAGCTTGTCGAGCTGGATCGTCCGGTAGGTGACGATGTGCTTCCAGTTGCCGAGACCGCGCGCCGTGCCGCGGAACAGGTTCTCCTTGCCGTCACCGTGCCCGAGCAGCGAGATCCAGTTCACGCTGCCGCCGATCTCGGGTGCGGCCTCGACCAGGTGCACGGCGGACATGCCGCGTTTGCCGAGCACCATCGCGCATTCCATGCCGGCCGGCCCGGCGCCCACGACGAGCACGCTCTTGTCAGCGTTCGCGGCCGGGCTGTACTTCTCGGGGTGCCAGCCGCGCCGGTACTCCTCGCCCGCCGTGGCGTTCTGCGTGCAGATCAGCGGCGGCCCGCCGATCTCCCACCGCGAGATGCAGACGTTGCAGCCAATGCACTCGCGGATGTCGTCCAGCCGCCCCTCCTCGATCTTCCGCGGCAGGAACGGGTCGGAGATCGACGGCCGCGCGGCGCCGATGATGTCGAGCTGGCCCGACTGGATGACCTTGACCATGGTGTCGGGACTGGTCACCCGGCCGACGCCGACGACCGGCTTGTTCGTGTGGTTACCGGCCCTGATCGGCTCGATGTACGGCTTCTGGTGGTTTTCGGGGAAGAACCGCGAGGGGCCGGCGTCCTGCCCCCATTCGGCGATGTCGCCGACGTTGAGGTCCCAGAGGTCGACCAGGTGGTCGGCGTGCTCGACGAACCGCACGCCGTCGGTGCCCACCTGCACGCCGCTCCCCCCGTACAGGGTGTCCACGGCGAACCTGGACGCGATCGCGCAGTCATCCCCCACCGCCTCGCGCACCTTCTCCAGCGTCTCCCGCCAGAACCGGGCGCGGTTGTCGAACGAGCCGCCGTAGGCGTCGGTCCGCTTGTTGTAGTACGGCGAGAGGAATTGCAGGGGCAGGTAGCTGTGCGCGCCGTAGACGTAGACGATGTCGAACCCGGCCTGCCGGGCCCGGATCGCCGCGTCCACGTAGTACCGCTGGACGAGCCGGATGTCGTCGGCATCCATGTAGCGCGGGTAGGTGTTGATCTCGAATTCCGACGCTATCTGGAAGGGGCCGCGCGGCTGGTGGCGAGACTCCATGCAGGGCGCGTGCGGTCCCCCGTACCACAATTCGATGCCCGCCAGCGCTCCGTGCTCATGCGCCTTGTCGCACATGACCGACAGGTTCCTGGCGTCCTCGTCATCCCAGATGCGCGCGGACACGCGCATGATGTCGTCGGACTCGGGGTGGATGGAGCAGTACTCGGTGCAGACCGCGGCCCAGCCGCCTTCCGCCTTCATGCCGCGGTTGTAGGCCTGCATGCCGGGCTTCTCCGAGCCCGCGCCGTTGCAGTGCGGCACCTGGTAAAACCGGTTCTTCAGGGTCTTCGGGCCAATCGTCACCGGCTCGAAGAGAATGTCGTACTTAGAATCCCGTGCCATGGACTGCTCCTTTCGGGGATGCGTCAGTGGTTATTCCGAGTCGGCCGGCTCAAGCGCCTCGAGCACGAGCTCCGACAATTCGCGCAGCTGGATATCGTCCTGGTGACCGGTGGTCTTGATCGCGTCGGAGTACATCGTCACGTCCTTGGGGCAGGCGACGACGAAATAGTCCAGGCCGCCGAGGTCCATCGCCTCGTCGATCCGCTGCTCGCTCGGCCTGCGAGTGCCCGGCGGATCCTTCATCCAGATCCGCCCGCCCCCGGCGCCGCAGCAGAACGAGTTGTCCCTGTTCCTCGGCATCTCGTGGACCTCGACGCCGATCGCGGCGAGCACCTTGCGCGGCGCGTCGAAGACCCCGTTGTAGCGCCCGAGGGTGCACGGGTCGTGGTAGGTGACGTGGTAGCCGAGCTGGCGCCTGGGAACCAGGCGGCCGGCCTCGATCAGCTCGAGCAGGAGCTGGGAGTGGTGCAGCACCGTCCAGGAGCCGCCGAACGCGGGGTACTCGTTCTTGAGCGTGTGGAAGCTGTGCGGATCGGAGGAGAAGATCCGGTCGAACCGGCATTCCGAGATCGTCGCCACGTTGGCCTCGGCCAGCATGGCGAACAGGCCCTCCTCGCCCACCCGGCGCACGTCGCACCCGCCGGTCTTCTCGGCGTCGCGGAGAATGCCAAAATCGGCGCCGACCTGGTGCAGGATCGTGGCCAGGGCTCGCGTGGCCTCCTGGTTACGCGGGTCAAACGACGCATAATCCCCAACGAACCACAGCAGCTCCGCCGGATCCGTGCGAATGTCCTTTACCTCAAAGGGGAGCTTCCTGGCCCACCGCGGCCGCTTGCGCGCGGGCTCGCCGAACGAGTTGCCCGCGCGGTGGATCGTCTCCAGGGTCTGCTGCAGCGCCGACTCCATATCGCCGCGCTCAACGAGCTGACGGCGCATCTGATTGATGATCGGCACGTGCTCGATCCCGACCGGGCAGATCTCCACGCACGCCATGCACTGCATGCACGACCACAGCGTCTCGGTGCGGACCGGCTCGCCGAGCACCGGCTCCCCCGCGCCGCCGGTGCCGGTGGCCACCTCCCGCAGGTCGAGGATCAGGTCCCGCGGCGACAGGGGGAAACCGGAGGCCCGCGCCGGGCAGGCGTCGTGGCACTTGCCGCACTTGGTGCAGGCGTCGAGGGAGAGCAGGTGCCGCCACGACAGATCCTCGATCCGGCTGTAGCCCACATCCTCGGCGGCCGTGTCGGCGGCCATGACCGGCAGTTCCACCCCCGCCCGCTCGTCCCGTACCGCCAGCGTGGCCGGGCTGGCCAGCATGTGCACGGCCTTGGTGAACGGGATCGAGGCGACGAACGTGAGCGCGGACAACCCGTGTACCCACCAGAGCACGTGGTGGGCCAGCCCGTATCCGGCCCCGCTCGCCGCGGGCGCGGCGCCGGCCGCCGCA
>JAFMRC010000353.1 GCA_017354375.1 Nocardiopsaceae bacterium
CGCCCCCCACGCCGTCGGCCTCACGGCCGTCAAGCCGCAATGGACAGGCCCGGCCGGGCCGCTCGACCAGGACCGCCGCTGGGAAGACGCCCGGCGCCTCCTCCACGACGGAGCCTGCCCGCCCGGCCTCCGGGCCGCCGGGCTCCTCGTCCTGCTCTACGGCCAGACACTCAGCGACATCACGGCC
Organism: Nocardiopsaceae bacterium; assembly: GCA_017354375.1. Lineage (GTDB taxonomy): Bacteria > Actinomycetota > Actinomycetes > Streptosporangiales > Streptosporangiaceae > Trebonia. The sequence continues at coordinate 188 of JAFMRC010000353.1, forward strand.
CTGACCACCCGGCACGTCCTGCGCGAGGACGACCGCGTCCTGCTGCTCCTGGGCAGCCGGCCAGTCGAGCTTCCCGCCCCGCTGGACGCGCTCGTCACGGGTCTCGCCGACAGCCCCGAGACAACCGGCCGCGGCCTGCTCGCCGCCCCCGGCGACTGGCTGTTCCCCGGGCGGTGGCCGGGAACCTCCCTGACCGCCGACGCGCTCGCCAAGCGGCTGCGCGGCATCGGCATCAGCCCCCGGCGAGCCCGCAGCACCGCCCTGCTCGCCCTGGCCGCCGAAGTCCCGGCCGCGATCCTGGCCAAGACGCTCGGCATCAGCATCCACGCCGCCGTCGGCTGGCAGAAGGCATCCGCCGGGGACTGGGCCGGCTACGCCGCCGATGTCAGCCGCAGGCAGCAGCTCGTTTCGTCACGTCACGAAACGCCGCGCCAGCCGTGACCGCGCCAGCCCGCTGCCCCGTCTGCGACCGGCAGCTCCTGCCCAGCGGCCGCCCGCACGGCGGACGCAGGCCCCGTTACTGCTCGGACGCCTGCAAGGCAAAGGCCTACCGCGCCCGCCAGCAGTCCGGCCAGCCCGCCACCGCAGAGCCGGAACCGCTCCCGCCGGGCGCCCGCCATGCCCGCGCTGTCGAGATCCGGCAGCAGGCCAGCGAACTGACCGGAGCCCTGGCCGACACCGCCAGCGGCCAGCAGGCGCTGTTCGACGCACCAGGAACCGCACGCCGGCCCCGGCCCGCCGAGACCGCGCGAACCCTGCACCTCCTGATCACCGAGCTCACGACGCTCGCCGCGACTGCGATCGTCACGAAACACGCAACGAAACGCCGCGCACCGGCCGACACGCCACAGACCCCGCCCCTGTTCGACGACGCTGGCCACAGCTGATGACGCCACCCCGCTGCCCGATTCGCGCACCCTGGCGGCAGGCATTCAGACAGTTCTGATATCTGACTGTGCCATTAGTGGGAATGCCCGCCACGGCCCGGCGGAACGCCCGGCCGCGCTTCCCGCGCGAGGGCCGGGTGCCGGATCGCTCCCGGCCCAGATCGCGCGCCTCGGTGAAGTTAAGGTCCTCGACCGCGATGGCGTGGCAGCCGCGGGCGCGGGCGAGGCGGATCAGGTCGCTGATGGCGGCGCGGAGCCGGCCGTCGCGCCGGGTGGCGGGCAGCCCGGCCAGGTCCAGCGGGATCGTGGCCGGCGGGCCGGCCGGGTTGCCGTCGGGGGTGATGACCCAGGCGGCCAGGTGCCCGTGGTTCAGGTCGATGGCCACCAGCGGCGCCGCCCGCAGCTCCTCCAGCGCCGGGACGGGGGGCCGGGGGATCGTCCAGGACGCGTCCAGGTACCAGCGGTCCTTCACCGGGTCGTGGCTGATGTCGTAGCGGATCGCGCCGGACCGGGCCTGCGCGGCAGCCTCTCGCCGCCCCGGTAGGAGAACGTGACGGGGCACGACAGCCGGTACCGGCCGTGGGTCCGGTTCGCCAGGCGCGCCAGCGGCGCGGGCAGCCTCACCTCCAGCCAGCCCTCGTCCGGATGCCACCGGATGGTCTCGTTGCCCAGGTGCTTGTCCTTCTCGCCATCGGCCGTCAAGAAGAGTCGGCTGGCTTCCCACCGCTGCCGCCACTCCTCGTGCGTGAGGCCAGCGGCGGCCAGGTGCTGCCGGGTGTGCAGCATTCGCTTCCCGCCCCGGACCACCGGCACCCGGCCGGTGCCGGTCTTGAGCTCGACGCGGCGCAGCCGGGCCTTCAACGCCTGCAGCTGGGCCTGCTTGCCGTACCGCTCGGCCTGACTCGCATACCCGCGCACCCGTCCCGCCCGGCCCCCGGCCGGGACCGCCAGCCGCGCCTCGATCGCCTTGACCCGCTGCCGCAGCGAGGCCCGCTCCGCGGCCAGGTTCCGCTCCGCCAGCCGCACCTGATCCTCCGTCGCCCGCGTGATGGACCCGGCCCACCGGGACGAGGACAGCGGCGTCAGCTCCCGCTTCCGCTCCCGCCGCGACACCGCCTGCGCTGCCGCGTCCAGGCGACCCTCCCGAACCCGGACGCTCAGGTCGCGCCCGGCCAGCGACCCCAGATGCGAACCTGTCCTGCGCAGCACTGCCGCATCCTGCGGCGACACCCGCAGCCGGGTCCGCACCCGTGCCCCGCCCGGCGCCGCCGCGACGAACGGGGCGGCGATCGCACGCAGTCCGCTCACCCGCAGCCTCCATCGAACATCAGAACGATGATTCCTGTAACCATTGTGCTATATCAAACGTGCTTATGCCGCCTAAGACACGCTGAACGGAGCAACAGTCGCACCCTAGAATGAGGCCGTGACGACACCACCCCGGCGGCTGACCCCTGGGGATCGGCGCCGCCAGATCCTCGACACGGCCCGGAAGCTCCTCGACGTCAAGAACCTTGTGGAGATCACAGTCGATGAGGCCGCCCGCCTCGCCGGGGTCTCCCCGGGGCTCGTCTTCCACTATTTCGGGAGCCAGCTCGGGTTCCGCAGCGCGCTCGCCGAGGAGGCCGCCGCCGAACTGCTCAGCCAGATGGAGCCGGATCCGGCGTGCAGCCACGCCGAGCAGCTCCGCCGCGCGCTCGACCGCCTCATCGTCTACGCGGAGCAGCACCCGAGGCTGTACGTCGCGGTGACCTCCGACGCCAACACCGACGCGCGCGAGGCACACCAGGGCATCGTCGAGGTGGCATCGGGCTGGGTGCTCGCGGCGCTCCGCGACGTCGGGGTGCCGGAGACGCCAGCCCTCGCCGCCGCCGTCTTCGGTTGGCTCGCCTTCACCGAGAAGGTCGTGCAGGGCTGGCTCGCCGAACCCCGGCGGATGACCCGTGACGAGATCGCGGACCTGTGCGAGAAAACCTGTTATCACGTGCTGCAGGTCATCGTGGCGGACCCGGGGGAGTGGCTTCGGGTCGAGCAGGCCCTCTCCGCGCGCCCGGATGTTCCGGGCCAGGCCCTCACGGGCTGACGACCCAGCTCCGCCCTTCGTCGGCGAGGTTCCGCACCAGCCACGCGGATCCGTGCTCCTTCGCGATCAGCCGTTCCCGCTCGGTGATCGGCACTATCCACAGCCACCGGACCAGGTCGTCTCCTACGCCGAACCCCGACAGGTCGGGCACGCCAGGTCCGTGCAGCCCCGACGGGTCGTCGAGCAACAGCACGCCCTCGTGCCCCCCGCCCAGCGGGAACGTGCCGGATGAGTCGTACCATCGCACACTGTGCCCGGGGCCGAACCAGGTCACCGCCCGCCAGGGGTACGCCGCCAGCCACAGGAACGTCAGCGCCGCCACTCCGGGCGGCATGGTCGTGGCCACCGCCAGCTCGATCCGCGCGTAGTCGCGGGGGTCATCGAGAACTTGCTCCACGGCGGGCATCCGCTGCGCGCTCATCCCCACGGTGGACAGCACGGTGTAGGGTCGGCCGGGCGCGGGCGGCCGCTCGGAGATGCCGATGGCGGGCCGTTGCCCCCGGGAGCCGTCCCAGTAGTGCGCGCCGGGGCCGAGCCGCTCGCTGAGGTGGGAGAGCAGCGCGGACTGGAACTGTCCCCAGCTGCCCGGTGACTCTCGCCACTGCCAGAACTCACCGGCCCGCTCGACCCGCGGCCCCAGCCCGTCGATCGCGTCGTCCAGCGACCACGCGAACGGCGTCTGCCCGATCACGTCCCTGCTGTAGCCGGGCATGCCGTGGCTAGAGTCGGACCAGCCGGGTACGACCGCGAGCAGCGTGCCCTGCTCAAAGAGCGCGACGCCGTCGCCCTCCTCGAACCACAGCGCCTGCAAGGTGGCCGCCTCCAGCGGCGGCCGGCCGTACGGGTGCCGAGTCCGGTTGGCGGGCATCAGCGGCGCCTGCCCGGCGTCGAGCCGGCCGGTGTCGGTGTCGCGCGGGGCGCGGGCGTGGTTGGCGAGCCAGGTCGCGGCGATCACGGACGTGGCGTCACGCAGGTATGCCGCGGTGACCGTGCCGTCGGACTCGACGGTCAGCCGCCGGCTACCGTACGGGCTGACGCTGTCCAGCAGGATCGCGGTCTGCTGGACCGCCTCGGGGTCAGACCGCATGATCGTCATACCATCAATATGGACTGGCTCGCCGTCCGTGATCAAGACTTAGCAGGAGCCGCAGTGCCTTATCCTCCCCGCCACCTTGCCGATCTGTCGATGGCGGAGCGGCGGGATGCCGTCGCCGCCCTGGGCGAGCGCCCGTTCCGGGCCGACCAGCTGTCGCGGCACTACTTCGGTCGGCACACCGACAGGCCGGAGGACATGACGGACCTGCCGGCCGCGCTGCGGCCGGAGCTAGCGGGCGAGCTGCTGCCGTCGCTGCTGTCGGCGGACGAGGTGCTGTCGTGCGACGGCGGCGGCACGCGGAAATGGCTGTGGCGCCTGTTCGACGGCGCTCTGATGGAAGCGGTGCTGATGAAATACCCGGATCGGGTGACGATGTGCGTGTCGTCCCAGGCCGGGTGCGGGATGGGCTGCCCGTTCTGCGCGACCGGGCAAGCCGGGCTGACCAGGAACCTGTCGATCGCCGAGATCGTGTCCCAGGTGGTGGAGGGGGAGCGGGTCCTGGCCTCCGGCCGCGACCCCAAGGCGCCGCCGACCGCCACCTCCCGCGTCTCCAACGTCGTGTTCATGGGCATGGGCGAGCCCCTCGCGAACTACGCCCGCGTGGTGGCTGCCGTGCGGCGGCTGTCGGCGCCGGTGCCCGAAGGGCTCGGCATCTCGCAGCGGGCGATCACGGTGTCCACGGTGGGCCTGGTCCCGGCGATCAAGCGGCTGGCGGGGGAGAGGCTGACGTCGCGGCTGGCGCTGTCGCTGCACGCCCCGGACGACGAGCTGCGCGACGAGCTGGTCCCGGTGAACCGCCGCTGGAAGGTCGCCGAGGTCCTAGACGCGGCCTGGGAGTACGCGGCGGCCACCGGCAGGCGCGTGTCGGTTGAGTACGCGCTGATCAGAGATGTCAACGATCAGCCGTGGCGGGCTGACCTGCTCGGCTCGCTGCTGGCCGGGCACCTGGTGCACGTGAACCTGATCCCGCTGAACCCGACGCCCGGCTCGAAGTGGACGGCGTCCCGCCCTGGGGTCCAGGAGGAGTTCGCGGAGCGGATCGCCGCCCACGGCGTGGCGGTCACCGTCCGGGACACCCGCGGTCGCGAAATCGACGGCGCCTGCGGCCAGCTAGCGGCCGCGCCCGATCGCAGAAACCGCGATCTTATCGGGCGCACCCGCTAGCCGTATCTCCCGGGGTCCGGCCCCGCAGTGCTTTCCCGGGGGACCCGCGTCGAAGCTGGGGGTATGCGCGGCCGGAGCGGGGTGCATTATCTGGTTCTGTGGGGATATGCCCGGAGCGCGGGGGCGTGCCGGGCGAGTCGCGCCGGGGCGACAGGGCTCCGCGTGGAGGATATGTGAGCGAGGGGACTCGTCGTTTATTTATTTGCGCTTGTCCGGTTTGGTGCGTGACTTCCGTGCCAGGATGGGTTAATGGCGATCAGCGATATCGACGAGGCGGCGCTCGCGGCGAAGTTCGAGGTGA
>JAFMRC010000556.1 GCA_017354375.1 Nocardiopsaceae bacterium
GCCGTGCTCGCCGGGTGGCTGCGCGCCCTGGGCGTGCACCCATCGGGCCTGCCCGCGGGGCCGGGGGAAGCGGCGGCGCTGTTCCGGTCGCTGACCGCACAGAACCCCGTCGCGATCCTGGCCGACGACGCCGCGTCGGCGGAACAGGCCCGCGCGATCCTCCCCGGCGCCGGGCTGGTCATCATCACCAGCCGACACCAGCTCGCGGACCTGGTCGCCCTGGACGGGGCCAGGTTCATCAGCCTCGGCCCGCTCGGCCCCGCTGCCGCCGCTGAGCTGGCCGCCAGGGTCGCTGGCCGCGACGCCCCGGCCGCCGCGTTCACCGAACTCGCCGACTGCTGCGGGAACCTCCCGCTGGCCATCCGAGCCACCGCGGCACTGCTGGCCGTCCGCCCGCAGCTCGGCATGGAGCAGGTGGTCGCCGACCTCACCGCCCGCCGGCAGGGCCTGCCCGCCTCCGGCACCAGCCAGGAAGGAATCGTGACCGCCGCCATGCACGCCAGCTACGACCGCCTCGACCGCGAGGCCGCCCGCACCTACCGGCTGCTGTCCCTGCACCCCGGGCCGGACTTCACCGCCGCCGCTGCCGCCGCGCTGCTCGACGCCGACGCCGACCAGGCCGGTCACCTGATCAGCGTCCTGGCCGGCGCCAGCCTGCTAGAGGAAGCCTTGCCCGGACGGTGGCGCTACCACGACCTGTCCCGCGCGCACGCCAGGCAGACGGCAGCCGCCACCGACGGCGAGGACGAGCGCGCCGCCGCGGTCGCGCGGGCCATCGACTACTACCTGCGCGCCAGCGCCGCCGCCGACCTGCTCATCCTGCCAGGGCGACGGCGGATCGCCGAGGCCTTCAGCCTCCCGGCCCGGGACCAGCCCGCCCACGCCAGCACCGCCGACGCGGTGGCCTGGCTGGACGCCGAGCAGGCCAACCTACTCCACGCCCAGAAAACCGCCGCAGACCAGGCGAGGCACGCCACAGCATGGCAATTCTGCGACACCATGTGGGGCTGGTGCCGGAGCCGGCACGACTACCCCGCATGGAAGCAGGTGTGCGAGCAGGCGGTCGCCTCCGCGAAGGCGTGCTCGGATCCCCGCGCGGAAGTGCACGCCGCCACCCGGCTGGCCTCGTGCCTCATCGCCATGGGCGAGGCCGCGGCGGCTGCGCCGGTCGCCGAGGAAGCCGTCGCGACCGCCTGGGCCAACGGCGACAGGGCCGGGGAAGGCAGCGCCAGGGAGCATGCGGGGATCTGCGCCCTGGAGCGGGGCGACTACCAGGCCGCGATCAGCCACTGCAACCGGGGCCTGGACTGCTGGCGGCGCGTCAGCCAGCATGAGCGGGCCGAGGCGATCCTCCACCGGCTGCTCGGCCGGGCCTACGCCGCGCTCGGCGACCACCGGCAGGCACACGCCCACCTGAACACCGCGCTAGGCATCTTCACCCGGCTCGGCGAGGACTACCACGCCGCCCGCGCCAGGTACATCCTGGCCATCACCCGCCTCGCCGCCGCCCCGGGCGGCGAGCACGCGGGCGAGGCGATCGACCTGCTCCAGCAAGCCCGCCCGGTGATGGAAGCCGAGGACCAGCCGCTCCCCCTGTCGGAACTGCTGACCGCCCTCGCCGAGGCCCACGCCCGCACCGGCAACACCAGCGTCGCCCAAGCTTGCCTCGAAGAGGCCAGCGCGCTGCACCAGGGCCTCCGCCTCCCCGCCAGTCACCCCGCCCGCGCACGAGCCAGGGCCATCGCCGGGCAGCTGGCCACCCCGCACAGCCCCCAGGCGCACCACGCCCAGGCGCACGACAGCCACGAGCCACCGGAGCCCGGAGGCTGAACAGGACTCCCCGTCGGCGGCTCGGGTCGGCCGCAGGCGGGAATGAAAGGTCGGCTGACACGACTCAGCCGACCCGCCGCGACCGCGGCACGCAATATCCCCGGGCGTGCTACGCACGGCGGTCGCGGACAGGCCCCGCCCGGGGCC
>JAFMRC010000120.1 GCA_017354375.1 Nocardiopsaceae bacterium
TCCTGCGCGAGCGTGGCGGCCCCGTGCCGCCCGGAGGACCCGTGCCGTCCGGGGCGCCGGCGCCGCCCGAGGTGCTGATGCTCAAGCGGCCGGGCACGATGCGGTTCGCGGCCGGCGCCTACGTGTTTCCCGGCGGGCGAGTGGATGAGGCCGACGCCGATTCCGGAATCGGCTGGCACGGGCCGCCGCCGGAGGAGTTCGGGGAGAAGCTGGGCGCGCCCCCCGAGCTGGCGCGCGCCCTGGTCGTCGCGGCGGTGCGCGAGACCTGCGAGGAGTCCGGCGTGCTGCTCGCCGGGACGCCGGACGGAACGGTCGCCGAGCCATCCGGGCCTTCCTGGGACGCCGACCGCGCCGCGCTGAACGCGGGCGAGCTGGCCTTCCCGGACCTGCTGGCCAAGCGTGGCCTGGTGGTGCTCGCGGACCGGCTGACCGCGTGGGGCCGGTGGATCACGCCGGAGGCGGAACCGCGGCGCTTCGACGCCCGGTTCTTCGCCGCCGTCCTGCCAGCGGGCCAGTTGGTCGATGGCAACCTGGCCGAGGCGGACCAGATCGCCTGGGTCGATCCGGCCGACGCGCTGGCGGCGGCGAAAGCCGGCGAGATCACGCTGCTGCCGCCGACGGCCGCGATCCTGGGCGAGTTCGCGGGGCTGACTGGCAGCCTCTCCGAGGCGTTGGCCAGGCCGCGGACGATCAAGCCGGTCCAGCCCCGCATCGTCGTCGACGACGGCCACGCCTGGCTAGAAGTCCCGGAAGGGGTGCCGTACCCGTTGTGAGCGCGCGAATGCCAGACCCATCGATCGACGGGTCGGGGAGTGAGCGGGCCCGGTGCGTGCTCGCGCCTAATCCGTCGGCGATGACGCTGGACGGGACCAACACCTGGATCGTGGCCGAGCCCGGGTCCTCCGGCGTCGTCGTGGTGGACCCGGGGCCGGCCGCCAGTGATGAGCGCGGCGAGGAGCACCTGCGACGGGTGCTGGAACTAGCCACCGCGGGCGATCGCCGGGTGGCGCAGATCGTGCTCACGCACGGCCACCTGGACCACTGCGGTGGCGCCGCCCGGTTCGCGGAACTATCCGGTGCCCCGGTCGGCGCGCTCGACCCGGCGCTGCGGCTCGGCAGCGAGGGGTTCACCCCCGGCGACGTGATCACCGCGGGCGGGTGCGAACTGCGGGTGGTGGGAACCCCCGGTCATTCGGCGGACTCCCTCAGCTTGCTGCTGGAAGCCGACCACGCCCTGCTCACCGGCGATACCGTGCTCGGGCGGGGAACCGCGGTGATCGCGCAGGACGGCGGACTCGGCCCCTACCTGAGAACGCTGGAGGAGCTTCGCGCTCTGGCAGGCGGCTCGATCCGTTCGGGAAAATTGGATGTGTTGCTACCCGGCCACGGACCTGTACTGACCGACCCGGCCGGGGTCCTCGATTACTACATCGCGCACCGGAAGGAGCGGCTCGACCAGGTGCGGGCGGCGCTGGAGGCCGGGGCGCGGACGCCGGCCGAGGTCGTGGCGATCGTGTATGCCGAGGTCGACAAGTCGCTGTGGCCGGCCGCCGAGCGGTCGGTCCGCGCCCAGCTTGACTACCTTCGGTCGACCTGGTCCTAGCGCGCCCGCTTCCGCAGCCTTTCGACGTCCAGGATCAGCACCGAGCGGGCCGAGATCTGCAGCCAGCCGCGGGCGGCGAAGTCCGCGAGGGCCTTGTTGACGGTCTCCCGGGAGGCGCCGACCAGCTGGGCGAGTTCCTCCTGGGTGAGGTCGTGGTGCACGTGCAGCCCGTCGGGCTCGGCGGTGCCGAAGCGTTCCGCCAGGTTCAGCAGGTTCTTCGCCACGCGGCCGGGAACATCGGTGAACACCAGGTCGGCCACCACGTCGTTGGCCTGGCGCAGCCGCTGCACCAGGGCGCGCAGCATGTGCATCGATACCTCGGGCCGCTCCCGCAGCCACCCCAGCAGCGCCTCGTGCTTGAGCGACGCCAGCACGGCGTCGGTGACGGCGCTCACGCTGGAGGTCCGGGGGCGCGGGTCGAACAGGGACAGCTCTCCGAACATCTCGCCGGGCCCGATCACGCCCAGCAGGTTCTCCCTCCCGTCCGCGGCGGCCCTGGTGAGCTTCACCTTGCCGTCGAGCACCACGTAGAGGGCGTCGCCATCCTCGCCCTCATGGAACAGATGCTCCCCGCGGGAAAGCTTCACCTCCGTCATCTGGCGGCGGAGCGCCCGCGCATCCTCATCATCAAGCGCGTTGAATAGGGGCGCCTTCCTGAGCACTCCTTCGGCGTTGTCCACCGGTCCTCCTTGCTGCGAGCCTCGCGGTAACCAAGTGTGATACATGCGAGTGCATGCTCCGTTCGTGGCACCAAGCGTATGACGAGGCATGCAGGCCTAGCGTCGGCATCACTACCGGTTTGGGAGGATGCATACCCAGCGTAGGCACGTTCGCACCCCAGAGCTGTCCGTTTGCGGTTACCTTCCGTGCCGGCCGCTGGATGCCAACGGAACCCCGCCGGGCGGCGAACAGCCTTGGAACAAGCGGGGAACTCCTCATTGAACCCCTTGTGGAGGGAAGCCGTGTTACGCGTAACATGACGAGATGGACACCAGGACCTGCGCACGCTGCGGGAAGACGTTCGAGCCACAGCGCGAGCACGCCCGGTTCTGCTCGGCCCGCTGCCGGGTCGCGTGGAACCGGGACAACCTGGATCCGGATAGGCGGGGCGCCGGGAGCGGGGTGCCGGAGCGCCGGCAGGACGCGCAGGCCCAGGCCAGCGTCCTGGAATGGGCCGTGATCGGCATGCGCGACACCACCGAGCGACTCGGCCGGGTCCGCCCGATGGATTCCCCGCAGGCGTTCGCGGTCATCGGCGAGGCGGTCTGGTGGGTCACGATCGTCGACGCCACGATGGTCCGGTACCACCTCCAGGAGTACGAGGCGGCGCTGGCGGGCCTGGCGGAAGCGGAGCGGGAGCGCACCGAGGGAACCTTCGGCGGCCTCCGGTTCGTCCGCAACCGGATGGGCTACTACGCGGACCACGCGGACTTCATCCGGCCCGAGGCTGGCCCGGGGGGAACCCAGGAGGCCCCCATCACGGCGTGGACGTGGCGGGAAGTCCCCAAGCCCGCGCTCGACTCGCTCGGCACGCGCGGCCGACGCTGGGAGATGGAGCGGTACCGGGCGTACCAGGACTACCTGGCCGGGCAGACGATGGGCGACACCTTCGACCGCACCGCCGGCTTCCTCACGCTGGCCGCGGCCATGGCGGGCTGCGTCAGTTCCCGCCACTCCCCGGCCAGCTCGTAACCCCTCGCTCCGCTCTGCCCGCAGCCGCTCGATTGCGCAATCGAGCGCGCTATAGCCCCATCGATTGCGCAATCGAGCGCGTTGGCACATGAGGCCACGCGAGCATGCAGCCGTCCTGTATCCATCCATAAAATAGGAAATATTGGGACATCAATACTTCAAATAGTTTCATGCCGTGTATTGATAGTTACGCGGGGTTATGTAATGATCTTTACAGGGGAGGACAGAGGAGAGCGGTTGCCGTTGAGAGGGTCCCGGCATGTTCATGGCGCAGCGCAACCCGTCGCACGCGCGGCTCACGCTACAGAGACGGTGCGACTTCCACATCGGTGAGGCCATCCGGGCATCGCTCGCGGGTAGCCACGACAAGGCGCTGGCGCACTCGGGAACCGCCCTGTCGATCGGCCGCGAGCTCTACCAGAAGGCGCGCGAACACCGGCCGGAGCTCGCCGCCGCGCTGGCCTGCCACGCGGGCAGCAGCGCGGCCTACGGCCGGATCGGTGACGCCCTCGAATTGCTGACCGAGTCGGCCGGGCATTACGCCGTGCTCGCGGCGGCGGACCCGGAAGCGTACGAGGCGCGCCGCATCGACGTGCTCACCCGCGTGGCGCTCGCGTCCGACGCGGCCGGCAACACCAAGGACGCGATCGTCCTGCTGCGCGAGGTCATCGGAATGTACGACGAGGCGTGGGCCGCGGCCCGGGCGGAGCGGGACTTCGGCCGCGCGCGGGCCCGCTTCCACCTCGGCCGGTGCCTGCTCAAGACGGGTGAGGGCCGTGCCGCCCTGGCCGAGCTCGACGCCGGGCTGGCTGATGCCGAGCGCGCGTGGAGCGTGATCCGTGACGTGACCCGCGCCGGGCCGGCCGCCGGCTCCTGGCTGGCCACCGCGCCCCGGTTCGTGCAGCTGACGGCACCGGACTGGGCGGTGGCCGCGGCTCGCGCGATGGCCATGCACGCCGCGGCCAGGCACTGGAACCCCGCCGCCCGCGCGGCACGGATCGCGGTGCGGCTGTCGGCCGGCCTCGCCGCGCTCGGCGGTGACGGCCAGCGGGAGAGTTACGCCGCCGTCCGCGCGCGAGCCGACGCTATCCGGGCGCAGGCCCTCCAGGAGGCGCGGGTCCTCCAGGAGGCAGAAGCCATCCGGGCGTTAGGCGTGCGTGGCCTGGGTGAACCGCCTGCGCGAGGCCTCCACCTCGGCTTCGGCGCCCGCCCGGTCGGTCCACTTGAGGCCCTCCACCGCCTTGCCGGGCTCCAGGTCCTTGTAGACCTCGAAGAAGTGCTGGATTTCCAGCCGGTCGTAGGTGGGAACGTGGCTGATGTCCTCCAGGTGCGCCATTCGCGGGTCGTCCGCGGGAACGCAGAGGATCTTGGCGTCGTCCCCCTTTTCGTCGGTCATCTCGAACATGCCGATGACCCGCGCGGTGATCAGGCAGCCGGGGAAGGTCGGCTCGTCGAGCAGCACGAGGGCGTCCAGCGGGTCTCCGTCGCCGCCAAGGGAGTCCTCGATAAACCCGTAGTCAGCCGGGTATCTCGTCGAGGTGAACAGCATGCGGTCAAGCCGGATGCGACCGGTTTCGTGGTCGATCTCGTACTTGTTCCGCTGCCCCTTGGGGATCTCGATGACTACCTCGACGTCCATGGGCTCACTCCGGGTAATAGTTGCCGTCGCGGGCCTAAGCTATGCGACGGGCTGTGGCCTGGCCGGGGTTTGCCAGCAAAAACTCCCGCGCCCGCGTGAGACCTTCCTCACGGAGGGGCGTGAGGACCAGCGGTCTCCGCGTCCCGCGCGATTGCGCGTACCGTAGAGATCGTGAGCAGCGTACAGATGATCGACTGGGACCTGGCGATCTCCACCGGCCTCCGGTTCGCCCGGCAAGGGCCTCAGGTCAGCCTGGCCGATGCGCGTGCCGTGGTGGCCGAGCTGAGGGGGCTGACCGCGGTGGTCCAGCAGCCGGTCCGTGAGGTCACGAGCCTGACCAGCCTGGCGTCGAGCGGCCCGGTGGCGGTCGTGGACCGGGGGGGCTGGATCCGCGCGAACGTGGGCGGGTTCCGCGTCGTGCTCGAGCCGCTCGCCGGCAAGCTCGCCGAGCGCGGCAGCTCGGTGCCCGCGGCGGGCGGCGTGCTGAACTCGGTCGGATCCCGGGTGACCGGCGTGCAGGCGGGCCTGATCCTCGCCTACCTGTCCTCCCGCGTGCTCGGCCAGTACGAGCTGTTCCTCCCGCCGGGAGAGGCGCAGGCACCGGATGGCCCCGACGGGAACGCGGTGAACGGGAATAGCGTCCGAGCCGGGGTCGGCCGCCTCACGCTGGTCGCGCCGAACATCGTCATGGTCGAGCGCGAGCTCGACGTCGACCCGCACGACTTCCGCCGCTGGGTGTGCCTGCACGAGGAGACGCACCGCGTCCAGTTCACGAGCGTCCCGTGGCTGCGCGAGTACGTGCAGGGCCTGATGACCGAGTTCCTGCTCGCCTCCGACCTGGACCCGGGCGCGATCGCGGACCGGCTGCGCAACGCGGCGGGCGCGGTGGCCGGCGCGGTCAGGGGCGGCGACGGCGAGAGCCTCATGGAGGCCATCCAGACCCCCGAGCAGAAGGAACTGCTCGGCAAGCTCACCGCCGTGATGACCCTGGTCGAGGGCCACGGCGACTACGTGATGGACGCGGTCGGCCCGCAGGTTGTTCCCAGCGTCAAGGAGATCCGCGAGAAGTTCAGCAACCGCCGCGGCAGCGCGGGCCGGGTGGAGCAGGTCATCAGGCGCATCCTCGGCATCGACCTGAAGATGAAGCAGTACGCCGAGGGCTCCCGCTTCGTCAAGGCCATCGTCGATACGGCCGGGATGGAGCGGTTCAACCAGGTGTGGACGTCCCCGGAGACGCTCCCCACCCGCGCCGAGCTGGCCGCCCCCGCCGACTGGCTGGCCCGGGTCGGCTAGCTTGGCTCTTCCTCCCGCCGTCGCCACCGTCCGCAACGCGGTGCGTGAAACCCTGTCCGACCTGCCCCCCGGCACCTTGGTCCTGGCCGCGTGCTCCGGCGGCGCCGACTCCCTCGCGCTGGCCGCGGCGCTCGCGTTCGTCGCGCCGCGCCTCGGCCTGCGGGCGGGCGGAGTCACCGTCGATCACGGCCTGCAGGAGGAATCCGCGCGGACGGCGGCGACGGCCGCAGGCGCCATGGCCTCGTTCGGCATGGATCCGGTGCTCAGCCGGGCAGTGGCGGTCACCGGCGGTGGCGGGCCGGAAGCCGCCGCCCGCGCCGCCCGCTACCAGGCGCTCCAGGGGGCAGCTACCGAAACCGGGGCGAAAGCCATCCTTCTCGGCCATACCCTCGATGACCAGGCGGAGACCGTGCTGCTCGGGCTGGCCCGCGGATCGGGCGCGCGGTCGCTCGCCGGGATGCCCCCGCGCCGCGGGGTGTTCCGGCGCCCCCTGCTCGGCGTGCGCCGGGCCGTCACCCGCGATGCCTGCGCCGCGCTCGGGCTGGACCCCTGGCAGGATCCGCACAACGCCGACCGCCGGCACGCGCGGGTGCGGGTGCGGCTGGACGCGCTGCCCGCCCTGGAGGCCGCGCTCGGGCCGGGGGTCGCGGAGGCGCTGGCGCGGACGGCGACCCAGCTGCGGGCCGATGCCGAGATCCTGGACAATCTTGCCGCTGAACGGATCTCCGCTGACTCCCCGCTCGCCGCTGACTCCCTTCGGGAGCTGCCGGACGCGGTGCGCAGCCGGGTTCTCCGCTCGGCCGCGATCGCGGCCGGCTGCCCGCCGGGTGCGCTGACCGCCGGGCACGTGGCGCGGGTGGCGGAGCTGGTGACGGACTTCCGCGGCCAGCGCTGGATCGACCTGCCCGGCGGGGTACGCGCGTCGCGTCGCGATGGCCAGGTGATGTTCGTGGGTACGACGTAAAGGAGCGGCATGGACGCGGAAGACATGGGATCGGCGCTGAAGGAGGTGCTGATCACCTCCGAGCAGCTGGCGGCGCGGACGGCCGAGCTGGCCGCGCGGATCGACGCCGACTACGCGGGCCGGCGGCTGCTCCTGGTCGGCGTGCTGAAGGGCGCGGTAATGGTGATGGCGGACCTGGCGCGGGCCATGCACCTGCCGGCCGAGATGGACTGGATGGCGGTGTCGTCCTACGGGTCGGGGACCAAGTCATCGGGCGTGGTCCGGATCCTCAAGGACCTGGACACCGACGTCAGCGGCCGGGACGTGCTGATCGTGGAGGACATCATCGACTCGGGCCTGACTCTGTCCTGGCTGGTCGGGAACCTGAAGTCGCGGAATCCGGCGTCGGTGGCGGTGTGCACGATGCTGCGCAAGCCGTCCGCCGCGCACCTGGACATCGAGGTCGCCTACACGGGGTTCGAGGTCCCGGACGAGTTCGTGGTCGGTTACGGCCTGGATTACGCGGAGAAGTTCCGGAACCTGCCGTTCATCGGCACCCTCGCCCCCGAGGTGCTCCGCTAGTGGCGCGACGGCCCGAGCCAGGGAACACATCTCGTACGTGATGGCGTTGATGTACCGTCAGGTAAATCTTTGTCGGCAACCGGCTGGTCAGGAGGGAACGGCCCCGAGCCGAGGGGGTCGCTCGCAATGGAGTTGAAGCGCTATTTCCGAGGGCCGCTGCTGCTGGTCCTGCTAGCGGTGCTGGTGATCGCGATCACCCTGGGCTGGGCCAACTCGGGCTCTAGCTACAAGCAGGCTGACACGTCCAAGGTCGTCAGCCTGATCGAGCAGGGCAAGGCGAAGTCCGCGGTCATCACCGATAAGAACCAGACCATCCAGATCACGACGGATAGCGGCCAGCAGTACCAGGCAAGCTACGTCGCCGGCCAGCAGAACACGCTGTACCAGCTGTTGCAGAAGGAAGCCGACTCGGGCAGGCTGCCCAAGGGCTACGACGTGCACATCCCGCAGTCGAGCACGCTGCTGTCGATCATCGAGACGTTTGTCCCTTACCTGATCATCGCGCTGTTCTTCTTCTTCATCCTGACCCAGATGCAAGGCGGCGGGTCCCGCGTCATGAACTTCGGCAAGTCGAAGGCGAAGTTGATCACGAAGGACACGCCCAAGACCACGTTCGCCGATGTGGCCGGGGCGGACGAGGCCATCGAGGAGCTCCACGAGATCAAGGAGTTCCTGCAGAACCCGGCGAAGTTCCAGGCGATCGGCGCCAAGATCCCCAAGGGCGTGCTGCTGTACGGCCCGCCGGGCACCGGCAAGACGCTGCTGGCCCGCGCGGTGGCCGGCGAGGCGGGGGTGCCGTTCTACTCGATCTCCGGCTCCGACTTCGTGGAGATGTTCGTCGGCGTCGGCGCCTCCCGGGTCCGCGACCTGTTCGAGCAGGCCAAGGCCAACGCCCCGGCGATCGTGTTCGTGGACGAGATCGACGCGGTCGGCCGGCACCGCGGCGCCGGCCTCGGCGGCGGCCACGACGAGCGCGAGCAGACGCTGAACCAGATGCTGGTCGAGCTGGACGGCTTCGACACCAAGGGCGGCGTGATCGTGATCGCCGCCACCAACCGGCCCGACATCCTGGACCCGGCGCTGCTGCGCCCCGGCCGGTTCGACCGGCAGATCGTCGTGGCCCAGCCCGACCTGGCGGGCCGCAAGGGCATCCTGAAGGTGCACGCCCGCGGCAAGCCGATCGCGCCCGGCGCGGACCTGGACGTCATCGCCCGCCTCACGCCCGGCTTCACCGGCGCCGACCTGGCGAACGTCATCAACGAGGCGGCGCTGCTGACCGCCAGGAACAATGGCAAGCAGATCACCATGGCCTCGCTGGAGCAGGCCATCGACCGGGTGATGGCCGGCCCGGAGCGCAAGAGCGTGCTGCTGTCGGAGAAGGAGCGCAAGCTCATCGCCTACCACGAGGGCGGGCACGCCCTGGTGGGCCACGCGATGGCGCAGTCCGACCCGGTGCACAAGATCACGATCATCCCGCGCGGCCGGGCGCTCGGCTACACCCAGGCGATGCCGACCGAGGACAAGTTCCTTACCACCCGGGCCGAGATGCAGGACAAGCTCGCGATGCTCCTCGGCGGCCGTACGGCCGAGGAGGTCATCTTCCACGAGCCGACGAGCGGCGCCGCCGACGACATCGACAAGGCCACTCAGCTCGCCCGCGGCATGGTGACCGAGTACGGCATGAGCGAGCGAATGGGCGCCCGGAAGTTCGGCAGCGGCGACGGCGAGCCGTTCCTCGGCATGGAGCGGTCGCACAGCCGCGACTACTCCGAGGAGATCGCCTCCGCGATCGACGAGGAGATCCGCCGCCTGATCGAGTCCGCGCACGACGAGGCCTGGGAGGTGATCGTCGAGTACCGCGACGTGCTCGACAACCTCGTGCTGCGGCTCCTGGAGCAGGAGACGCTGTCGCGCGAGGAGGTGCTCGACGTCTTCGCGCCGATCCAGAAGCGGTCGCTGCGCGGCACCTACACCGGTTACGGCAAGCGCTTGCCGTCGGAGAAGCCCCCGGTCCAGTCGCCGAAGGAGCTGGCCCTGGCCGCCAGCTCGTCGTCCGCCGGCCCGGACGGCTCTGCCCTGCCGTCGTCGCCCAGCGCGTCGCCGAACGGGCAAGAACCCCAGGACGACTAGGCGCCGTGGACTTCCCCGGCGCGGGTGAGGTCGACCAGGCACGGATCGAGCGCGCCGTGCGCGAGATCCTGCTCGCGGTGGGCGAGGATCCGGACCGGGACGGGCTGCTCGACACCCCGTCCCGGGTCGCCCGGATGTATGCCGAGCAGTTCGCGGGGATGCGGCAGCGCCCCGAGGACGTGCTGACCACCGTCTTCGACTCCGAGCACGACGAGATCGTGCTGGTGCGGGACATCGAGCTGTACAGCACGTGCGAGCACCACCTGGTGCCGTTCTTCGGCCAGGCGCACATCGGCTACATCCCGAACGAGAAGGGCAAGATCACCGGCTTGTCCAAGCTCGCCAGGCTGATCGACGTGTACGCCCGCCGCCCGCAGGTGCAGGAGCGCATGACCTGCCAGGTCGCGGACGCGCTGATGCGGGTCCTCGAGCCGCGCGGGGTGTTCGTGGTGCTGGAGGCCGAGCACCTGTGCATGTCCATGCGCGGCGTGCATAAGCCGGGCGCCAAGACCGTGACGTCGGCGGTGCGCGGCATCTTCAAGGAAAACGCGCGCAGTCGCGCGGAGGCGATGAGCCTGCTGTTCGGCCACCACTGACGAGGCCCGCACGGTACCGTGTGAGTAGACGTCCGGGAGCGGGGCACGTTGGTTACGACCGACAAGAGATTGAGCATGAGCGAGAGCAACGCCGCTGACCACGCTCCCCGCGGGGGACGGCCGTCCGGCCAGCAGGGCCGGAACTCCAGGCGCCGTGCATGGGTGCCTCTGCTGACCTCGCTCTTCTGCCTGCTGATCGGCCTCTCCGACATCCTGGCGGTCTTCAAGCCGGAATGGCACCAGAAACTGCACCGGATCAACGCGCTGGTGCCGGGCACGCTCACGAACGTCGCGCACAGCGCCGACGTGATCATCGGGCTGATGCTGCTGCTGCTCTCGCACGGCCTGCGGCGGCGCAAGCGCCGGGCCTGGCAGGCGGTGCTGGCGCTGCTCGTGTTCGACTTCGCCATCCACCTTCGCTTCGCGCACTGGCCGTCGCTGAGCGCCGCGGTCGTGGTCGTCGTGCTGGCGGGGGCGCTGCTGTTCTTCCGCGATGATTTCTACGCGGTCGGAGACCCGCGCACGCGCTGGCACGCGACGGCGGTGTTCTGCGGCCTGGCCGCGGCCGACGTGGCGATCGGCCTGGGACTCCAGTCGGTCAGCGAGCTGAAGGGCAGCTACTCGGCCGGGCAGCGGGTGCAGGACGTGGTGTTCGAGCTGGTGGGGGCGAACGGGCCGGTCTCGTTCGTCTCCGAAGGCCGCGGCGACCTGTACTACGTGCTGACCAGCGCGCTCGGCCTGTTCACGCTGGTCGTCACGATCTACCTGTTCCTGCGGCCGGCGCAGCCCCTGGCCCGGCTGTCGGAGGCGGGCGCGGCGCGGATCCGCGGCCTGCTCGCCGCCCGCGGCGACCGGGACTCGCTCGGCTACTTCGCGCTGCGCGACGACAAGAACGTGATCTGGTCCCCGTCCGGCAAGGCGTGCGTCTGCTACCGGGTGGTCTCCGGCGTCATGCTCGCCTCCGGCGACCCGATCGGCGACCCGGAGGCGTGGCCGGGCGCGATGGCCGAGTTCCTGGACGAGGCGGACCGGCACGCCTGGCGGCCCGCGGTGATGGGCTGCAGCGAGCTCGGCGCCGAGGTGTGGTGCCGGGAGGGCAACCTGACCGCCCTGGAACTCGGGGACGAGGCCATCGTCCACGTCGCCGACTTCAGCCTGTCCGGCAGGTCGATGCGCAACGTCAGGCAGATGGTCAACCGGGTGGCCAAGAACGGGTACGACGCCCGGGTCCGCCGGGTGCGGGACGTGCCCGCCGCGGAGCTGGCCGAGATCGTCCAGGCGACCGAGACCTGGCGCGGCAGCAACACCGAGCGAGGCTTCTCCATGGCGCTCGGGCGCATCGGCGGACTCGGTGACGACGACTGCGTGCTGGTGACCGCGCGGCTCGGTGGCGAGCTGCGGGCCGTCCTGCACTTCGTGCCGTGGGGCGGCGACGGCCTGTCGCTGGACCTGATGCGCCGGGACCGCGACGCGCAGCCTGGGCTGAACGACTTCCTCATCGTGGAGGCCATCAAGGCCGCCCCGGACCTCGGCGTGAAGCGGCTCTCGCTGAACTTCGCGATGTTCCGCGCCGTCCTGGCGCGCGGCGAGCGGATCGGCGCCGGGCCGATCCTGAAGGCCTGGCGGTCGCTGCTGGTGTTCGCGTCCCGCTGGTTCCAGATCGAGTCGCTGTACAAGTTCAACGCGAAGTTCTGCCCCGAGTGGCAGCCGCGGTTCTTCGTGTTCCCCGGCGGCCGGGACGCTCCGCGCATCGCGCTCGCCGCCCTTCAGGCCGAGGCGTTCCTGGTGTGGCCTAAGGTCGAGGTGAAAAGGTACGCGCGCAGGGCCCGGAATCGCCTGCGCCGCCTGGTGCCCGTGGCGGCTACTCGACCCAAGGACTGAGCACTATGTCGGTTCCCCCTTCTCCGCCGGGGCTTCCGGCCGCGGACCGGACGCTTGTCATGGGCGTGGTCAACGTCACGCCCGATTCCTTTTCCGATGGCGGCCGGTGGTTCGGCACGGACGCGGCGGTCCGACATGGGCTGGAACTGGTCGCCCAGGGCGCGGACATCGTCGACGTCGGCGGCGAGTCCACCCGGCCGGGCGCTCAGCGGATCGCGGTGGAAGAGGAGCTCCGCCGCGTGCTGCCGGTCATCACCGAGCTGGTGGCGGCCGGGGTCGTCGTCAGCGTGGACACGATGCGCGCCGCCGTGGCCGAGGCCGCGCTGGACGCCGGGGTCAGCCTGGTCAACGACGTGAGCGGCGGCCTCGCCGACCCGTACATGCCGCGCCTGGTGGCGAAGGCGTCCGTGCCGTACGTGGTGGTGCACTGGCGGGGGCACAGCCACGACATGAACTCCCGCGCGGTCTACGCCGACGTGGTCCGCGAGGTGCATGACGAGCTGGCCACGCGCATCGAGGCGGTGATCGCCGAGGGCGTGGACCCGTCGCTGATCGTGCTGGACCCGGGCCTGGGCTTCAGCAAGGTTCCGGACGCCTACGGTCCGGACGCCCATAACTGGCGGCTGATGAGCAGGCTGGCCGAGGTGGCCCGCATCGGCGGCCGGGATTTCCCCGTGCTAGTGGCCGCGTCCCGCAAGCGCCACCTGGGCAGGCTGCTCGCGTCGCCGGACGGCACGCCGCGTCCGTTCGGGGAGTGCGACGACGCCACCGTCGCCGTGACCGCCCTGGCGGCGGCGGCCGGCGCCTGGTGCGTCCGCGTGCACGAGGTTCCGGCGAACGCCGACGCCGTCCGGGTCGCCGCCGCCTGGCGCGCCGCGCGAGAGTCATGATGAGGCGGGCCGTCGTCCTCGCGCTGGGCAGTAACCTCGGAGACAGGCTCGACATTCTGCAAGGTGCCCTCGACGCGATCGCCGGAATTCCGGAGGTACAGGTCATGACGGTGTCGCCGGTCTACGAGACCGTGCCCGTGGGCGGCCCCCCGCAGCCGGACTACCTGAACGCGGTGCTGCTGGCGCGGACCGCGCTGCCGTCGCGGACGCTGCTGGACCGGCTGCACGAGGTGGAGGCCGCGTTCGACCGGACCCGCGAGGTCCGATGGGGACCGCGCACCCTCGACATCGACATCATCACCGTCGAGGGAGAGCGCAGCGACGACGAGGTGCTGACCCTGCCGCACCCGCGGGCGCACGAGCGCGCGTTCGTGCTCGCCCCGTGGCACGACGCGGACCCCGGCGCGGAACTGCCCGGTCACGGCAGCGTCGCCGCGCTGCTCGCCGGCCTCGGCTCCCACGACGCCCAAGACGCCCACGACGCCGACAACGCCCACGGCGTCCGCCGCGCGGCGGCCCGCC
>JAFMRC010000121.1 GCA_017354375.1 Nocardiopsaceae bacterium
GGCGGCGAGGACCGCGAGCCGGCCGGTGACTCCGGGGCCGGGGACGCCGTCGTCGTCCGTTCCCGCAAGCCGCTCGCCGGCCGGGTATCGGTGCGCGCCACGCCGCTACCGGGGCCGTGGCAGGCGGCGCGACTCGCCGTCGAGGTGACGAACCAGACGGAGACGGAACCGGAGCCTCCCCGGAACCGGGACGACGCGCTGCCCCGCGCCCTAGTCGCCGCCCACATGATCATCACGGTCTCCGGCGGCTCGTTCCTGTCCATGACCGACCCGCCGGAGTGGGCGAGCGCGGCGGTCGCGGAGTGCGAGAGCGCCGGCTGCTGGCCGGTGCTGGCCGGGCCGAAGGGCAGCCGGCACACCATGCTGGCGTCGCCGATCATCCTGCCCGACTACCCGGAAGTAGCGGCGGAAAGCCCCGGGGAGCTGTACGACGGCACCGAGATCGACGAGATACTCACGCTGCGCACGCTCGCGCTGTCGGACGAGGAGAAGGCGGAGGCCCGCGCCACCGACCCGCGGGCGGCGGCGCTCATCGACCGGGTGGAGGCCATGGACGCGCCCACGATGGAGCAGCTGCACGGCACGATCCGCTCCATGGCCGCGCTCCGGCCGGCCGGCGCGGCCGATTCCGCTCCTGGCGGACTGGCTCCTGGCGGTACAGCCCCCGGCAACCCCCTCGACGGCGCCCCCGGCGGCGTTCCCGTCTGGACCACCGAGGGCGCGGACCTCCCGTGGTGGGACCCCGCCGCGGACGCCTCGGTGTCGCCCGGCACCGACTTCGTCGTGCTGGCCGGCCAGCGGGTCGCCCGCGGCAGCCGGGTGGTGCTGCGGCCGGGCCGGGCAGGGCAGGGCAGGCCCGGGCGGAGGGCGGACGCGCAGGACATGTTCCTCGATGGGCGGGAGGCGCTCGTCGAGGCGGTCCTGCAGGACGTCGACGGCGAGGGGTACCTGGCGGTGTCACTGGTGGATGATCCAGGCGCGGACATCCGTTCGGCTCATGGAAGGTTTTTGTATTTCTCGCCGGACGAGGTGGAGCTCCCGTGAGCGAGCGTGCGAGCGAACAAGGAAGCACTGCATTTCTGAGAATGCGATCGACGAGCGCCAGCGAGGAGGTCGCATCCGCACGGCGGACGCTGGTCGCCGGGGTCGGCAACATTTTCCAGTCCGACGACGCGTTCGGCGTGGAGGTGGTGCGGCTGCTCGCGGGGCGGTCGTGGCCGGACGGGGTGGAGATCGCGGACTTCGGCATCCGCGGCATCCACCTGGCCTACGAGCTGCTGGACGGCTGCGACCTGCTGATCCTGATCGACGCCGCGGCGCGCGGTGCGGATCCGGGCACCGTCACCGTGCTGGAGATCGGCCCGGATGACGGCGTGGGGGGCGGCCCCGATGGCGCCCCGGCGGGCGTGATGGACGCGCACGGCCTCGCGCCTGACCAGGTCTTCGCCGCGATCGACTCGCTGGGAGCCCGGCCCGCCCGGACCCTCCTGGTGGCGTGCGAGCCCGCGGACGTGCGCGATGGCATGGGACTGTCGGACCAGGTGCGGGAGGCTCTTCCGCACGCGGTCCGCGCTGTGGAGGAGATCCTGCGACAGGAGGGTGTACACGGTGATCTACAGGCTGGTTAGGGCGATCTTCCTGGCGGCGGTGCTGGCCGCGGTCCTCGAATCGCTCCCGGACATCAGGCGCTATCTCGAGCTGAGGGAGATGTAGCGGTCATGGAAGTCATCATCGGATTCGCGGCCGGCTACTGGGTCGGTACCCGGCAAGGGCGCGAGGGACTGCAGCGGGCGCTGGACGCGGCCCGCGAGGTATACGCCTCGCCGGAGGCCCGGCGACTGATTGAGGAGGGACTGACGGCGGCGCAGCAGGTCGCGCCCGTGGCCGGCATCATCGAGAAGGTCGGCGGCAACTTCGGCAGCAGCAGGCGCCGGGCCATGATCCGCGACGTGCTCGACGAGTTCGTCGAGAGCCGCTTCGGGCGCCAGGTCGCCGCCGCGGCGTGAGGCGTCGTGAGGACGCGAACGGGCGCGGCTCCCCGCCGGCCGCGCCCGGATCGCCGTGGGCGGATCGCCGTGGGCGGATCGCCGGAAACGCGCCCGGACCGCCGGAAACTGGTCCTCATGAATGAACCGTGGATGAATCGCGGAAATTTGCTAGCGTATGCCCGTAGTGCCGGATGCGAATTGGCCGCGGCGGACGGAATCGTAAGGGGTACGGATGGCATCGGTGAGTGGCCTCGCGGCTGAGGTGACGAAGATGGCCAACCAGGTCCAGGCCTCGGGTAAGCAGCTGAGCGACGCGGCGTCGGGCGCGAACTGGAGCGGCAAGGCCGCGGACCAGTTCCGTGAGTCGGCGGATGCCCGCGCCAGGGACTTCAAGAACTGCGTCAGCCTGCTGGACGAGGCGGCCAGCGCCCTGAAAGCCCTCGCCGCGAAGGTGGGCTGAGCCATGGGTGTCCAGACGAGCACCGGGGGCTTCACGGCAGATGTCAGCCACATCGAGAGCCTCCAGAATTCCTGGCGCAGCCAAGAATCGCAGATCACGCCGATGGCCGGGCAGCTGTCCAGCATGATCGGCGAGATCGCCGCCGCCGCGAACGCGGCGATGGCCGGGAAATCCGTATCGTCGTCCGAGAAGCAGCAAATCGCCTCGCTCATGGGAGCGGCGCAGCGCGCCGTCAGTGCCGCGGAAGGCGCGGTCAAGATGCTGTCTAGCCAGCTCAGCGAGGACGCGGGCAAGCTCGGCCAGACCGCGGACACCTACAAGCTCGCCGAGCTGCTGAACAAGGACCACATCACCAGCGCCAGCGCCGCCCAGCTCGCCGGCTACAACGGTCCGGATGCCGGGGCGATCCACTCCCTGCTCAATGGCCAGTCCCCGCAGTCGCAGTCGCAGATCGAGCAGGGGGCCTTCGACCTGGTCTACCCGTCCGGGGCGTCTGGCGGGCTGTCGGGCGCCAGCGGGGCCGAGTCCGGCTCCGGCGGCGGCTCGGCGGAGACCGGTGCGGTCTCCTCGAGCGGAGGCTACGCGTCCGATGGCTCGGCCGACGGCTCTAGCGGCGGCTACAGCGCCGCGGGTGGCTACAGCGCCGCGGGCGGCGGCGCGACCGGGACGCCCGTCGCGCCGAACGCGGCGGCGAGCAGCCCGCAGGTGGACCAGTGGGTCCAGGAGGCGATCAAGGAGCTGGAGAAGGAGGGCGTCCCGGCCAGCAAGCTCGACCCGAACGCCATCAAGCTGATCATCGAGCACGAATCGGGCGGAAACCCGAGCATCGTCAACAACTGGGACTCCAATGCCGCCGCCGGGCATCCGTCCGAGGGGCTGATGCAGACGATCGCTCCCACCTTCCAGCAGTACGCCTCGCCCGGCCACGGCAACATCCTGAACCCGGTCGACAACATCATGGCCGGATGCAAGTACGCGATCGCCACGTACGGCTCGCTGGACAACGTGCCCGGCGTGGTCTCGGTAGAGCACGGCGGCAGTTACGTGGGCTACTGATCCGCGTGGTACGTAGGCCTACTGACCTGCGTGTTTCTCTGGCGTTGCATCGGTCACATCGCGTCAGGCCCGTTGACGTATCACGAAAAAGGTGCATATGTTACTGCTTCGTAACGTAGTCACCGCATGGAAGGACCGTGATCACGTGAACGTGAAGCGTGAGGGGGTGCTGTGCGCCGCCGCGGGGGTTGCCCTGTCCGCCGCCGCCGTCTTCTGCATCCCCACCTCGGCCAGCGCCGCGTCGAGCGGCGGGGCTTACGTCGCCCTCGGCGACTCCTATACTTCCGCCCCGTTCGTCCAGCCTGTCTCCACCACCGCGCCCGCCGAATGCATGCAGTCCGACGACAACTACCCCCACCTCATGGCCAAGGACCTCGGCCTGTCCCTCACCGACGTCAGCTGCGGCGGCGCCACCGTCTCCGACATGACCCAGAGCCAGTATCCCGGCGTGGCCCCGCAGTTCAACGCCCTCAGTGCCCAGGACAAGGTGGTGACCCTCGGCATCGGCGGAAACGACGACAACACGTTCATCACGGCCGTCGCCGGCTGCGGCAGCCTCGACGCCACCGACCCGGAGAACGCCGGCGCGCCCTGCAAGGCCGCCTTCGGGAACCGGTTCGCCAATAACATCGCCTCCGACGCCAGCAACATCGCCACGGCCCTGCAGCGGATCCACACCCTGGCCCCGCAGGCCCGCGTCTACGTCGTCGGCTACCCGGACATCCTGCCCCAGCAGGGCAACTGCTGGCCGCAGATGCCGCTCACCACTGGCGACGTGACCTACCTCAACGGCATCGAGCACGACCTCAACAGCATGCTCCAGCAGCAGGCGCAGGCGAACGACGCCACGTTCGTCGACACCTACACCCCCACCATTGGCCACGACGCGTGCCAGAGCGAGAGCGTGCGCTGGGTGGAGCCGTTCGTCCCTGGCAGCAGCGCCTTCCCGGTCCACCCCAACGCCGCCGGCGAAGCCGCCATGGCCAAGGCCGTCGAGGCCGCCGTCTCGGGCTGACTCGCCGTCTCGGTCCGGCCCGGCGCTCAGCGGTCGCGGAGAGGTCAGCGGTCGCGGAGATGGTCGTGCAGCGCACGCGCGACCTGGCCCATGACGGCCTCGGCGGTGGGCTGGACCGCGGCCGGCACGCGGGATTCGGTCAAGGCGGCGACCGCGAAGGCGCTACCGTCGTCGTGCTCCACCACGCCCACCTCGTGCCGGAGGTTCAGCATGGTCCCCGTCTTGGACGACCACCTGGAGGCGTCGGAGGCGAAGTCGGGGGCGAGCCGGTGCCTGATCAGGTTCTCCCCCAGCAGCGACCGGACCCGCTCGGCGACAGGAGCGGGGACGGGGGCGGGGACGCGGTCCGTCCACAGGACCTCCAGGAGGTCGGTGAAGGCCCGCGCGGACGCCGTGTTCGCGTGGCTGGTGTCGAGCTGGCGAACCGCGTGCCCGCCGCCGGCGGTTCCCGATCCGATGGCCAGGGAGTGGGCCAGGTACACGTCGCGGGCGCCGAGCCGCTGCGCGGGGGTGTCGGTGAGCTCGCGCATGCGGTGCCGGACGGTGATGCCGGTGATGCCGGCCTCCCGCAGGGCCGCGTCCACCTCGGCCGGCGGCACGAGATCGAATAGTGCGTCCGCTGAGGTGTTGTCGCTGACGGCGACCGAGAGGTAGAGCAGGTCCTCGACGGCGATCCGCGCGGGGTGACGGAACCTGGACAGGCCGTGCGACCCGCCGGCTACCTGCCCGGGGTTGACGTCGATCAGGGCCGCGCCGTCGATCAGCCCGTCGCTGACGCGGGTCAGCACCGCGAGGGCGAGCGGCAGCTTCACCAGCGACGCGATGGCGAACTCGTCGTCCGGGTCGATGCCGATCTCCTCGCCCGTGGACAGGTCCCGGACCAGGAACGACCCGCGCAGGCCCGCCTCCGCGAGCGTGTCCCGAAGCTCGCCGGTCACTCGCCCCGCGCTCACGCCGGTCCCCCGTCGGCCCGCTCCCCGTCGGCCGGTTCTCCGTCGGCCCGTTCCCCGTGAGTGGGGGGCGCTCCCAGGATCCGGGCCGCGTGCGGCGCGAGAGCGACCCGCACGCGCTCGGCATCGGTGCTGGTCAGCGCCGAGACGGTGTACCCGCGGGCCACGGGCGTCCCGGCGATCGGCCGCCAGCTGAGCCCCAGGTCGACTGCCTGCGCCCGGGGGCATAGCAGGAAATCACCCGCGCGCATCACCTCGGAGACCGCGGCGATCAACGATCCGGCCACGGTGACCTGCGCGGGCAGCAGCGCGGCGCGGTGGCCGGACTGCCGCAGCGGATCCCTGATATGGGGGACGTCGTCTTCCGGCTGGAGCACGATGCGCCGCGGCGGCTGCCGTTGCCCCCGGCGGGGCCGCAGGTTTTCCATCCGCAGTGGTCCTGTCTCGTCGAACGGGGGTCCGGTCTCGTCGAATGGGGACGCAGGCTCGGACGGGGATGCAGGCTCGGACGGGAGCCGGGACGGGGACGCGGCGCCGAGGGGGACGGCCCAGTCCGCATCGCCCGGCGGGACAGCGATGAGAGCCGCCTGGACGCGGCCCGACCGCAGCATCTCGGCTCGCTCCGCCGGGTCGGCGGCGCGGATGTCAAGGACCACGCCCGTGTCACGGACGGCGGCGTCGAGCGCCGCCAGCTGCCGTACCGGGCACGTACCGGGCACCGCCAGGCTGAGTGGCCTCAGCCTGGCCCGCTCGGCGTGGTATTCCATCGCCTCCGCCAGCTGCACGAGCTGCTTCGCCGACGGGAGCATGTCCCGGCCGAAGGCGGTGAGCACCGCCCGCCGCGCCGTCCGGTCGAACAATCTCTCGCCGTAATGCTCCTCCAGCGCGGCGACTCGCCGGCTGGCCACCGACTGCGGCACGCGGGCGGCGGCGGCCCCGAGGGTGAAACTGCCCCGCTCGCTCACGTGCACGAAGGCGCGGCACGACGCCACCAGGTCCATGGTCACCGATTCTATGCCGTCTCCATCCAGTAACTATGCCAGATCAGCATTGAAATAGTTATTTTCGTCTTTGACGGCATGGATTGCTGGCAGCAGGCTATCGGTCATGAACTCACCTAGGTACCGGAGGGTCATGCTCGCCGCGCCGCTGCTGATCCTGTCCACCCTGGCAAGCGCGTGTTCCGGGGCCGGGAACGGCGGCGCCAGGCCGGCCCAGGCCACCTCGTCCTCGACGTCGTCCGCGACTGCGTCCGCGACGGCCGGGCCATCCGTCGCCGCCCCGGGGGCACGAGCGCGGGCGGACCGGGCGCTCGCCGCGCTCGAGCGCAAGTTCCACGCACAGCTCGGCGTCTACGCCATTGACACCGGGACCGGCCGCGCGATGACCTACAACGCCGACAAGCGGTTCGCCTTCTGCTCGACGTACAAGGCCCTGGCCACCGGGCTACTGCTCCAGCGCGACACCAGCGCCCAGCTCAGCCAGGTTCTCCACTACTCCAAGAGCGACCTCGTCGAGTGGTCCCCGATCACGTCGCAGCACGTCAGCACCGGGATGACGCTGCGCGCCGTGATGGCCGCCGCCCTGGACTACAGCGACAACACGGCCGCGAACCTGCTCCTGACGCAGCTCGGCGGACCCGGCAAGTTCACCGAGGGCCTTCGCCACCTCGGCGACATCACGACCGACTCCAACCGGACCGAGCCGACGCTGAACGAGGCCACCCCGGGCGACACCCGCGACACGACCACCGCCCGGGCGATCGCCACCGACCTGCGCGACTTCGTCCTCGGGAACGCGCTGCCGGAGAGCCGACGGAAGCTGCTCACCGGCTGGATGCTGGCCAACACCACCGGCGGCCCCTACATCAGGGCGGGTGTCCCGCGGAACTGGAAGGTCGCCGACAAGACGGGCAACGGCGGGTGGGGCACCCGCAACGACATCGCGGTCGCCTGGCCCCCCGGGAAGGCCCCGGTGGTCATCGCCGTCTTGTCCCGTCGCGGCTCGGCCAACGCGATGTCGCAGGACGCCCTCATCGCGGACGCCACCAAGGTGACCCTGGCGGCACTGCGGAGCTGACGGTCCCGCGGCGCTGGCGGCTCCGCGGCCCTGGACGGGGGGGCCGCGGGGCTGGCCGCCGTGTCATCGCAGGCCTACGGTTCACAGCTGACGAGACTAGTCGCGTGCAATCGACACTACCGCGTATTTCACGTCAACCGTGGATTTGCGGCAATCCGATCGGCGTGGCGGCGGCTCCACGACGACCCGGCAACAGCGATGGTCTCGTTGCTGTCGTGGAATCGTGTACGCGCTGGCGCCGTTGCTGTCGCTATGCTGTACGCGCTGGTCGCGTTACGTACACTGCGCGGACGCGTCGATGGCGTGGTTACTGTCGCCTGAAGGTCGGATTTCAATTGTCAACTATCAGCTTTTCCGACAGTGTCGGGGATATCCTTGGGCTGAGCACCAGGACGCTGGAGCTCATCCTGGACCGCGCCGTCCCGCACGTCTCAGATCCCGAAGAAGCCGAAGACCTGCGGACCTGCATCTACTCTGATGGCGTCTCCTTCGACGTATTCGAGCGAGCGGAAGGAATACGGCTCGCGGACGCTTTTCGCCGCGGGGCGCTTGAACTCAAGGTGGAGCTGGAGGCCGGAAAAGAGCCCTTGCCGAAATTCGGCGCCGGGAACATTCCCAAGCTGGATGAAATCGTGGCCCTTATTGACCGTTTTCTCCCAGCCGACTATTAGTGAGATGCTCTACCGTTCCCGGACAGTGCAAGTCGAAGTGCCCGGTAGCGATCGCCAGCGCGCACAGGCCCAACAGCGCTGCGAGGAGGATCCCGATGCCGATCGCCCAGAGCGTGATTACTTTGCGGTCGCGCCGGATAGCGGCCAGGGCGGAAGCGGGATCCTTGCGCTGGCCTCAGCCACCGACCGAGCCGGAGTCGCGGATGCTGCAGCCGGATCCCTGGCAGGACCCGCTGACCAGTGCCTTGCCGTCCACGTACACCACGTCCTGCTCCGATCCGGACTTCAGCCGCCCGGTCAGCTTCCAGGTGTACCCGCCCGCCTTCGCCGGCAGGTGAAGGGTCTTCCGCCAGGGCAGCATCACCTGCCCTATCGCCGTTGCCTTCCCGTTGATGACGTAGGCGAGCGAGGAGAGCTCGCCCCTTCCCGTGAAGTCAAAGACCAGCGTGTGCGACTTCGCGGGTGCCGCATGCGGCCTCGCGGAGGCACCGCACCCCATCACGGCCGCCATCAGCAGCAACGTCACCGCGCACAGCCAGGGAACCCGGGCAGTCTCCATGACTTACTTACCTATGCCCCGGGGCTCGGGACCGCTCCCGACTCCCAGGGCCTGCGGACGATGCAGTCAGCCGCCTGTCGTTCGGTCAATGGCATCCATTACTGACCCGGCGCCCGCCTGGCCCGCGCCGAGGCCGAGACCGCCCTCGCCGCCCTCCTGTTGCACTTCCCGGACCTGCGCCTGGCGATCGCGCCGGAGGAACTCCACTATGCCTTTTCGGCGATACGCTTGATCGCTTCCAGCGTCGCGGGGATGCCGTCGTGAGCGGCCCGCGTCGCGGCGTCGGCCCGGCCCTGGGCCTCGTCCCCGAAAGCGGAGGCGAAGTACTCCAGCCCCGCTGTGGTGAACTCCCAGCTCTCCGTCAGCCTCGTGCGCCCCTCCACGGGCTCCATCCGGTAGCCCCACCGCACGAGCCCCTTCCCCACCTCCCACGCGAACTCGCGGCCTGCCTCGGCCGCGGTCACCATTGAGGTGGTCTCCCACGTGCGCTCCGCCGTCACGTTGCGCCCGGTGAATCGCGCGCCGACGCGCGGCCCATCGCCCTCCTCCCACCAGCACTGCTGGCACACCGGCGACCATTCACCGGTCCGGGCTATGTCGGAGACGAGGGCGTAGACCGCCTCCGGGCTCGCCGCGATCTCGATTGACTCCTGGTACGTGCGAGGGCTCAGGTCCATGCCCCGATCCTGCCACTGGCGCCTCGCCCGGATCAGCCCGAGGTCCCGGTTCCGCGGGCTGGTATCGCCTGATTGGGCCGGGCCGGGTCACTTGCCGGTCAGGAGCCCGATCGCCACGGCCAGGACAATGGTGTTGTAAAAGAAGCTGAATATGGCGTGCGTCATGACGTGCCAGCGCATGGCCTGGGTGGTGACCTTGACGTCGGAAACGGCGAACGTGGTGCCAACGGTGAACGCGAAGTACAGGAAGTCGGTACCCGCCGGCACGGCGCACGCGGGGAACTCCAGTCCGCGCCCCGGACCCGGGCCGGCCGAAGGACCCTCGGCCGCCAGACCAGTCC
The DNA here is from genome assembly GCA_017354375.1 of Nocardiopsaceae bacterium. GTDB lineage: Bacteria > Actinomycetota > Actinomycetes > Streptosporangiales > Streptosporangiaceae > Trebonia. The sequence continues at coordinate 9,797 of JAFMRC010000121.1, forward strand.
CCACGGCACCCGCGCCCGCCGAAGCCTCCCGCCGGGAGTACCGCCAGGCATAGAACCGGGCGTACCCGGCATGCAGCAGCAGCCACGCCAGGACGATCGCCGGGCCGCCGAAGATCTTGATCTCTTCCCCGTTATCGGCCTGGCCACCGTAGGAGATGACCGAGTCGGCGCTGCCCATCCCGACCAGGCTGGCGGCGAACGTGAACACGAAGCTGAGCCGGGCGCCGGTGAGCAGTTCCAGTCCCAGGCCCCCGCCGGATCCACCCGGGCCCGGCTGTCGCCGATGACGCAGGCGCATCACCGTGTACCCGGTAGCCAGGTAGCAAACGGCCAGGAGATCCCACTTGATCAGGTAGGACAGGTCGCTGGCCGCGTCGTCGGACAAGACCGTGTACCCAAAGCCGAGCACGATCAGCCCGAGCTCGGCGATCCGTGCGACGAGATGCGCGGCCACCCATCTCGCGGGCATGCGGCTTTCAGTAACTGTCATCAGCGGTCGTGTCCCCGTTCCGCGGCTGCGTCCCCTGGTCGGCGCGCCCCCGCCCCGGCCCCGCTACTTCGTACCCACTCCCGCCCGCTGGTAAGGCGTCACCTACCACCGGCACCGTCCGTGCCTGTTCCGCTGTTGAGCATCAGAGACCGGCAGCCTACGACTAGTGTTCATAGTGTGACTGAGCGCCCTGTGCTTCCGCCAGATCAGTACGTGGCGTCGCTGGCCCGCAAGCGGATGGGCGCAGCAGCGTTCTTCCGCGACGAGGAGGGACGCGTCCTCATCGTCAACCCGGTCTACAAGGAGCCCTGGGAGCTCCCGGGCGGGGCGGTCGAGGCGGATGAGTCGCCGAACGCCGCGTGCCGCCGCGAGGTAGCCGAGGAGCTGGGCCTGGACCGGCCGCCCGGCCGCGTGCTGGCGGTGGACTGGGTGCCGGCCCGGACGATCGGCCCGGACCAGGTGCTCCTCCCGGACGGGGTGGTCATCGTGTACGACGGCGGCGTCCTGTCACCCGAGGACGTTGAAGGGATCGTCCTCGTGGACGGCGAGCTGTCCGGGTTCGAGTTCGTCACCGCGGATGAGGCTGCCGGGCGGGTCACGCCGCTGCTGGCCCGGCGGATCACCGCCTGCCTGGAGGCGTGCGAGGCGGGCACGGTCGCGACGCTGGAGGACGGCGGCCCCGCCGCGTAGCGCTGTCTTCTGGTCAGCCGCTGGCCAGCGCGGCCGCTCGCGGCGGCGGGATGCGGACGGCGTCCGCCGCCGGGGCGGCGAGGGCGCGGCCTGTCGCCCGGTAGAGGCTGTCGTGAATTCCGTCCGCGTACAGCAGGGCGTTCAGGTCGCGGACTGCCTTGGCGCTGGCGCAGCCCGCGATGAAGCTGCTGGCCCCGGCGAGAAGGGCCAGTTCCGAGACGGCGCGGTAGGCGGTATCGACGCCGTGGGCCTTGACCGCGCAGCCCCAACGGGCCGCGTGCGGGCTGCCGGACTCGGCGAGCGTCACCGCGTTGCAAGCCCGGTGGGCGATACTGGGATCGAACCAGTGACCTTCCGCGTGTGAGGCGGACGCTCTCCCGCTGAGCCAATCGCCCGGGACGCCAGGGCAGCCGTGTAACGCGGCGGCCCTCCATGGCGATGTACAGCGTAGCGCATCTTGCGGTGTGCCGCACACATCGTTACGCTGAAAACGTGCTGATGCACGTGCGTATGCACGCGAAGATGCATACCCTCGTATACAGTAGTTCATGGTTGCTACAGATGGTGAGTGCAATCGATGGCAGCAAAAGTCGGTCCTGCGGGGCCGCGCGCCTGGGCCGCCTGCGGGCGAAACCCCTGCACAGGCGCGGGGTGCGACGAAGGTCACATGGGCTGCAATCGATACGCAGGAATCTAAAACTGAAGAGGCGCTGTTACAACACACGGCAGCTGAAACGGCAGCGGCCGTGACGCATCCCCGGAGGACAACGTTTCCCGCCAATAACCGGCAAACGGAAATAATCGGACATTAAACACCCTGATGATCTGGATTTGCCCTTTCGCGCGTGGCGGCGTCACTACCAACCAGAGCCCGGCCCCACCGGGACCCAGCGAAGAGGTTGCGCAAACGATGAACAACAGCAGCACGGTTTCGGCCGAACTCGGACTACGGCTCGTCGTTCCCCAGCAGACGATCGTGCCGCTGGTGGCTTCCCTGTACTACTCCAGGGAAGACCCCTACGCGATCCGCGTGGCCTTCCACGTCGGCCTCGACGAGCCCGTGGAATGGATCTTCGCTCGCGAGCTGCTGTCCGCGGGCGTCGAGGACAGCGAGGGCATCGGCGACGTCAAGGTCTGGCCGTCAGCCGACTCGGAGAGCGGCATCCCCGGCACCGTCCTCAACATCCAGCTCTCCTCCCCGTTCGGCGAGGCGCATTTCGAGGCACCGGTCAGGGAGGTCGCCGACTTCCTCCACCGGACCTACGAGATCGTCCCGGGCGGCCAGGAAACGGACCACGTGGACGTCGAGTCGGAACTCACCGACCTCCTCCGCCAGGCGTCCTGACTCGGCCGTTAATCTACGGATAAATCCCCGAATTCCCCATAAATCCGTACGGTCGAATAATGCGAAATCGGGACAAACGGCTTGAGCTGTTTCGCATAGTTCTGGCATTAGCTCGTCGACCGCCGCGATCTGCCCGGCGACCTCACGGTCGGTGTCCATCGGCGCCACCCGGGTGCGGACCAGCGCGTGCACCGCGCGCAGCGGCTCGCTCGGCGCCGCGACGTCGGCCCGCAGGTCCACGCCCTGGGCGGCGCACAGGATCTCCACCGCGAGGCACGTCCGAACGTTGGCCACCACCTCGCGGAGCTTGCGGACCGCGGTCCAGCCCATCGACACGTGGTCTTCCTGCTTCCCCGACGTGGGGATGGTGTCCACCGACGCCGGGTGGGCGAGCACCTTGTTCTCGCTCACCAGCGACGCTGCGGTGTACTGGGCGAGCATGAACCCCGAGTTGGTTCCCGCCCGCGGCGCCAGGAACGGCGGCAGGCCGCGGGAGAACGCCGGGTCGAGCATCCGGTCCACCCGCCGCTCGGACACCGACGCCAGCTCCGACAGCGCCATCGCCAGCATGTCCGCCGCGAACGCGAGCGGCTCGCCGTGGAAGTTGCCGGTCGTCATCACCTCACCGTCGGGCACTATGACCGGATTGTCGACGATCGCCCCGAGCTCGATGCCGATGACCGACCGCGCGTGGCCGAGGACGTCCCGCACCGCCCCGTGCACCTGGGGCGCGCAGCGCAGGCAGTACGCGTCCTGCACCGCGTGCCGGCTGTGGCGGTGCGACGCCAGCAGCGGGGACCCGCGCAGCAGGGCGCGCAGGTTCGCCGCGGACGCCAGCTGCCCCGGGTGCGGCCGGATCACCTGCACCCGCTCATCATACGGCCGGTCGGTGCCCAGCAGCGCCTCCACCGACAGCGCGCAGGCCACGTCCGCGGCCCGCACCAGCAGTTCCGCGTCGTGCACCGAGAACGCCAGCAGCGCCTGCATCGGCTCGGTGCCGTTGACCAGGGAGAGCCCCTCCTTCGGCGCGAGGGCCAGCGGCTCCAGGCCACGGGACTCCAGCGCCTCCCTCGCCGGCCGGCCCGCGGGCGGATCGCCGGGCGCCCTCAGGCGGCCCTCCCCGATCAGCGGCTGGGCGAGGTGCGCGAGCTGCGCCAGGTCTCCCGACGCGCCCACGGAGCCCTTGCCCGGGATCACCGGCAGGAGATCGAGCCGCAGCAGTTCCAGCAGCCGTTCCGGGAGGACGGCGCGGACCCCGGAATACCCGGCCGCGAGCGTGCGCGCCCTCAGCAGGAGCAGCGCCCGGACCGCGTCATCGGGGAGAGGGTCTCCCGTCCCGGCCGCGTGGGAGCGCAGGATCGCGCTTTGCAGGGCCGCCAGGTCCGCCGCGCCGACCGGCGTGTCGGCGAGCGCCCCGAACCCCGTGTTGACCCCGTACA
>JAFMRC010000023.1:0-1639 GCA_017354375.1 Nocardiopsaceae bacterium
GGCCGGGGCCCCCGCGGGATCTCCCGCGGGATCTCCCGCGGGATCCCCGGCCGCGGCCAGGTACCGGACCGTGCAGGACGTCGTGCGCACCAGCGTCGGCGGCCGGGATCCGCGCCTTCGGCTGTCGAACGAGTTCGGCACCTCGCCGGCGACGTTCGACGACGTCGAGGTGACCGTCCCGGCCACGGGGAAGGACCCGGCCACCGGGAAACCGGCCGCGGGGAAGGGCGTGTCGCCGGGGCCGCGCCGGGTGACGTTCGGCGGGAGCGGGAGCGTCACCATCCCCCCGGGCTCCGACGCGCTGAGCGACCCCGTGGCCGGCTCCCTCCCCCCGGAGACCACCCTGTCCGTGACGCTGCACGTGGCCCGCGGCAGCGGCCCGGTCACCGGGCATCCCTTCGCCACGCAGCCCAGTTACCTCTCCCCGCCGGGCGACTACGCGCGGGCGGGCGCGCCGGCGGCCTCCTGGCACCAGATCGGCAGCTGGTTCTACCTGGACGGGGTCGTGGTGAGCGCGCCGCGGCAGGTCGGAACCGTCGTCACCCTCGGGGACTCGATCACCGACGGCGTCGGATCCGAGATGGGCGCCAACGCCAACTGGCCCGACGACCTGGCCCGCCGGCTCCTCGCGCTGCCGACCGGGCAGCAGATGGCCGTGGCCAACGAGGGCCTGGCCTCCAACCGGGTGACCGCCAACGGCGACGGCCCCAACGGCGGGGTCGCCGGGCTGAGCGCCCAGGCGCGGTTCGCCCAGGACGTGCTCGGCCAGCCCGGCGTCACCACCGTGATCCTGCTGGAGGGCATCAACGACATCGGCGACGGCGTGGTCAACTCGGCTCGCCAGCTGATCGACGCCGACAAGCAGCTGATCGCCCAGGCGCACGCGGCGGGGGTGCGGATCCTGGGCGCCACCCTGACCCCGTTCCAGGGGGCCGGCTACTACAGTCCCGCGAAGAACCGGATCCGCGAGCGGGTCAACGCCTGGATCCGCACCAGCGGCGCGTTCGACGGCGTCATCGACTTCGACCGGGCGGTACGCGACCCGGCCGACCCGGCGCGGTTCGCGCCGATCGACGACTCGGGCGACCACACTCACCCCAGCGACGTCGGCTACCAGGCGATGGCGGACGCGGTCAACCTCGCCCTGCTCCGATAGATCCCAGGGCTCACTCCCAGCGGAAGCAGCGGGCCGCCAGGACGATCCCGGCGACGGCCCACACCGCGAGCGCGGCCGTCTCCTTCACCGGAAGCCCGGCGCCGTAGGCGAGCACGCCGCGCAGGGCCGTCGACAGCGCCCCGGTGGGCAGCAACTGCAGGACCGGCCGGATCCCGGCGGGGAACTTCGCCAGCGGGAACACCACGCCGCCGACGCCGAGCAGCACCACGTACACCAGGTTCGCGGCGGCCAGCGTGGCCTCGGCGCGCAGCGTCCCGGCCATTAGCAGCGCGAACCCGCTGAACGCGGCGGTGCCAAGGCCCACCAGCAGCGGCACCGTCACGATCGCGGCGCCGCCTCCGTGCGGGGACCAGCCCAGGGCGAGGGCCACCGCCATGATGACGGCCGCCTGGAGCAGCTCCACGACGATGACGCATCCGGTCTTCGCGGCGATCAGCCCGCCGCGCGACAGCGGCTCGGCGC
>JAFMRC010000023.1:1649-30216 GCA_017354375.1 Nocardiopsaceae bacterium
CCCCCCCCCGCTTCAGCACCCCGTACCGGCGCTCGAACCCGGTGGCGATCGCCTGGCTGGTGAACGCCGTCGACATGACGGCCAGCGCGATCACGCCCGGGGTGAGGAAGTCCACGCGGCTCAGGCCGGTGCCGAAGCTCACCAGGTTCTCCGCGCTGAACGCGACCAGCAGCAGCAGCGGGATGACGAGGGCGAGCGTGAGCTGCTCGCCGTTGCGCAGCAGCAGCCGGGTCTCCAGCAGGGCCTGCGCGGTCACCATCCGGCGGGCCGGGGCGGCTCCGGGCATCGGGGCGAGGTTCAATCCCGCAGGTCCTTTCCGGTCATCTCGAGGAAGACGTCTTCCAGCGTCCGGGACTCGATCCGGAGGCTGGAGGGCAGCACGCCGCGCTCGGCGCACCACGCGGTGACGGCGGCGACCATGCCCGGCTCGACGGCGTCGTGTACCTCGATGAGGTAGTGCCCGGCGGGGGACTCCTTCGCCGCGCTGCCGGCCGGCAGCGCGGCGAGCAGGCTGTCGGTGTCCAGGCCGGGCTCGGCGCGGAACCGCAGCTGCCCGGCGGAGCCGGTCAGCTCGGCCGGGGTGGCGTCGGCGATCGCCGTGCCGTTGTCGATGATCACGACGTGGTCGGCGAGCCGCTCGGCCTCCTCCATGAAGTGGGTGGTGAGGATCACGCTGGCCCCGGCGGCCTTCAGGCCGGAGATCAGGTCCCAGGTGGCGTGCCGCGCCTGCGGGTCCATCCCGGCGGTGGGCTCGTCGAGGAAGACCAGCTCCGGGCGGCCGATGACGGCGGCGGCCAGCGACAGCCGCTGCCGCTGCCCGCCGGACAGCCGCTTGAAGGGGGTGCGCGCCACCCCGGCCAGGCCCACGTGGCCGAGCAGCTCCGCCGGATCCAGCGGATGGGCATGGAACTTCGAGATCACGGTCAGGTACTCGCCGGCCCGGACGGCGGGCGGGATGCCGCCGGACTGCAGCATGATCCCTACCCGGGGCCGCAGCCGGGCGCCGTCGGCGGCCGGATCCATCCCCAGCACCCGGACGGTCCCGCCATCGGCGCGCCGGTAGCCCTCGCATACCTCGACGGTGGTCGTCTTCCCGGCCCCGTTCGGCCCGAGGACGGCGGTCACCTCACCGCGGCGCGCGGTCAGGCTCAGCCCGTCCACGGCGGTCGTGGTGCCGTACCGCTTGACGAGGCCGGTGATCTCGACGGCGGGGACGCTAGTCACGTTCGAAGTCTACGGGCCGGCGGTCGGCGGGGCGGCGTCGCCTCCTACGTTGCGTAGTAGATGGCCAGTCCGGGCCGCCGGGCCAGGACGCGACCGCGCACGGCACCGAGGCGTGCGGGTTGCGCGCGGCGGCCAGGAACCGCTCCGCGCGAGTCGCGCCGGGCAGCTGCACGCGGGCGGAGCGCAGCTGCACGCGCATCGGGTCACCGTCGGCCGGGCTGGCGGCGCGGATCTCCAGCCAGGACAGCTGCTGGGTGCGCAGGTATACCGGGGGCATCCCGCGCACGGTGTCGATCGCCTCCACCACCGAGGTGCAGGATCCGGCGTTGGCGTAGAACCCGTCGCCGCGCGCGCGCAGCTCCGGGTGGTGGGTGTGCCCGGACAGGTAGCCGGCGTAGCCACGGGCGATCAGCTCCGTGGCCCGCTCGCGGGCCGCGGAGTTCTGGCCGTAGCCGCGCTCGGTGAGGGCCAGGGCACTGATGGCGGTCCACGCCCGGCGGGACATGATCGCCAGGACCAGGGCGATCACCACGATGTCCACCAGCGCGCCGTAGCCGAGGATCTCCCCGTCGTGTATCCACTGGCTGGCGTCCGGGTAGCGGGACCGGAGATGCACCACCTCGGGCACGCGCAGCACGGCCATCAGCGCGACCGGGACCAGGATCAGCCACCACAGGTGGCGCGACAGCTTCCGGTACACCAGCCGGGAGGCGAGGAACGACGGGAAGTCCGCCGGGTCGGCCATCTCGTGCGCGCCGTCCAGCCAGTCCCGGCCCAGCCGCTCCACCTTCGGGACCACCTCGCGGACGATGTGATGACCGAGCGGCGTGTCGAGGGGGTTGCGCGGATCGTGGAAGCAGTTGTGGGGGTCCAGCTGGTGGCCGTGCTCGGCCCGGATCCGCTCGCCGCCCGGCATGCGCAGGTCGGCGGCCAGGCAGACGCTGGCGCCGGTGGCGTCGCGGACCGCCTCGGCCGCCTTCAGGTCCCAGGCCAGGTTCACGTCGTGGTTGCCGATCACGTAGACCACCTGGCCGCCGCGCGCCGTCACCGCGCGGAGCGCGTCGCACAGGTCCTGGTGCGCGGTGAGGACGTCGGCGGCGCTGGCATCCGGGTAGGCGAGCATCTCGACGATGTCACCCGCCAGCAGGACCGTCAGGGGCGCGGCCTCGTCGGCCAGCCGGCGGGTGATCACCTCGCAGCAGCGGCCGGAGACGGCGGTGCGCTCGGGCGGCAGGTGCAGGTCGCTGAGGGCGATGACGGTGCCGCCGGGCGGGACGAGAACGTCGAGCCGGTCGGCGACGCCGGACGGGGCCATGGCAGTACGTTCCTAGCATCGGCGAAGACGAGCGCACAAAGGGTAGCGCCTTCTAGCGGCCGATACGAGGTTTCTTGCCGGGCCGCGGCTGCCCGGCAGCCGCGGCCCGGCAAGAACTTAGTTCGAGGCCTTCCAGGTCGCGCTGAAGTTCTCCCCGCCGCTCAGCGACGAGACCGTGTCCTTGTCGGCCCCGCTGCTGTTCGTCATGGTGATCTCCGTCGGCGAGTCATTGCCGATCGCCGCGCCGTCCACCTGGGAGTTGCTGAAGTTCACCGTGCCGAAGTCCGCGAGCGGCAGCACGCCGCTGCTGGACGAGGGCGCCTCGATGATGACCTCGGCGGAGCTGTTCGGCGCGCCCGACAGCGTCGCAGGCTCGGTGGCGCTCCAGCCCGCGGTCTCGTCGTTCAGCACCAGCGTGTAGGAGCTGCCGCTGTTGTGGGTGACCGACGCGCTCATCGTGTCCCCGGGCTTGACGGTGTTCCCGAAGTTGTGGGATGGGTTCGGGTACATCTCGTACCAGCCGTAGTAGGACGGGCTGCCGCCGGAGCAGTCGGAGTCGGTGCCGTCCTGCTCGACCGAGTTGCTGCTGTACCCGTCGAGGCCAACCCAGAAAGAGGAGTACTGGCTGCCGGACGAGCAGGTCGCGGTCGGCTGCACCCAGCTCGCCGAGACCTTCGAGTAGGTGCTGCCGTTGGCCGCGTACCCGGACCAGTTCGTGCTGGTCGCGTGGGAGATCCCGCCGCGGCTGGCCTGCGGGCCGGTGGGCTTGGTCAGGTGCGCGGGGGCGCCGCCCTGCCGGACCCCGGCGGGTGCCGTGTTGACGTGCGAGTTCGCCGGGGCGGGGGAGGCGGATGCGGTGCCGGCCGTCGCCGCGACCGCGGCGCCGCCGGTCACGGTCAGCGCGGCGAGTGGTATATACCATCGTCTCAGCATGCTTGCTCCTCACGATGTTTGCCTACTTCTATGCACAATCGGCGAGATTTCCGGCTTAACGGCACTCGCGGTCGTTGTGCACTTCGCGACAGTAACGTGTTGGGTTCGCCCAGTAAAGGATTAATTCTGTGATCTTGATGATTTGTGTCTGTTTGATCGTGATGGGCTAACCGTGGTGTCCGTGACGGATGTGAAGTCCGCGACGGGTGTGAACGTGATGCCCGCAATCGGGGTGGTTGCCATCGCGTGGCGCCCCGTGATTTACGTCACGTCGGCGTTGCGAAAAACTTGCCAGGGGGCGCCGATTTACGGCACACTGGTGTTGTGAAAAACGCCGGGATGATCGCCGGGAGGGCGGAGCCGCCGGGGAAGGCGGAGTCGCCCGAGCGCGGCACGCGCGGCCGGGTCGCCCGGCTCATCCTGGAGCTGGGCCCGTCGACCGCCGCCACGCTCGGCGGCAGGCTCGGGCTCACGCCCGCCGCCATCCGGCGGCACCTGGACAACCTCATAGCCGAGGGCATGGTCGAGACGCGGACGGCCCGGACCTACGGCAACCGCGGTCGCGGCCGGCCGGCCAGGCTCTTCGTCATCACCGACGCGGGGCGCAGCGCCTTCGAGCACGCCTACGACGACCTGGCGACCAGCGCGCTGCGCTTCATCGCCGATAAGCTGGGCGACGGCGCCGTCACCGAGTTCGCGCGCCGCCAGGTGGCGGAGCTGGAGCGCAGGTACGCCACGGCCATGGGTCACGGTGACCTGAGGGCGCGGGTGACCGCGCTGGCCGGGGCGCTGTCGGCCGACGGGTACGCCGCCTCGGCGGGGCCGGCGCCGGCGGTCGGCGTGGCGCCGTCGGCGGGGGTGGCGGGCGGCGAGCAGATCTGCCAGCACCACTGCCCGGTCGCGCATGTCGCGGCCGAGTTCCCGCAGCTGTGCGAGGCGGAGACGGAAGCGTTCGGCAGGCTGCTGGGCACCCCCGTGCAGCGGCTGGCGACGATCGCGCACGGCGACGGGATCTGCACCACGCACGTGACGTGCGTGAGCGGAAGGGCAACGACACCACCGAGTCCGGAGGGCTCTGAATACTATGACGACCACCGCGAATGACCAGCTCGACGGGCTGGGCACGTACAAGTTCGGCTGGGCCGACCCCGACGTGGCCGGCGCGGCGGCGCGTCGCGGTCTGTCCGAGGACGTAGTCCGCGACATCTCGGCTCGCAAGGGCGAGCCCGAGTGGATGCTCGACATGCGCCTCAGGGGCCTGAAGTACTTCGGTCGCAAGCCGCTGCCGACCTGGGGCAGCGACCTGTCCGAGATCGACTTCGACAACATCAAGTACTTCGTGCGGTCGACCGAGAAGCAAGCCGAGTCCTGGGAAGAGCTCCCGGCGGACATCAAGAGCACCTACGACAAGCTGGGCATTCCGGAAGCCGAGAAGCAGCGGCTCATAGCGGGCGTGGCCGCGCAATACGAGTCGGAAGTGGTGTACCACAAGATCCGGGAGGACCTAGAGGAGAAGGGCGTCCTCTTCCTGGACACGGACACGGCGCTGCGGGAGCGCCCGGACCTGTTCCAGGAGTACTTCGGGACGGTCATCCCGCCCGGCGACAACAAGTTCGCCGCGCTGAACACCGCGGTCTGGTCCGGCGGGTCCTTCATCTACGTGCCCCCCGGCGTGCACGTCGAGATCCCGCTGCAGGCCTACTTCCGGATCAACACCGAGAACATGGGGCAGTTCGAGCGCACCCTCATCATCGTTGACGAGGGGGCATATGTCCATTACGTAGAGGGATGTACCGCTCCGATCTACAAGTCCGATTCACTCCACTCGGCGGTCGTCGAGATCATCGTGAAGAAGGACGCGCGGTGCCGGTACACGACCATCCAGAACTGGTCCGGCAACGTGTACAACCTGGTGACCAAGCGCGCCGTCGCGCAGCAGGGCGCCACCATGGAGTGGATCGACGGGAACATCGGCTCCAAGGTCACGATGAAGTACCCGGCCGTGTACATGATGGGCGAGCACGCCAAGGGCGAGACCCTCAGCGTGGCCTTCGCCGGGCAGGGCCAGCACCAGGACGCGGGCGCCAAGATGGTGCACTGCGCGCCGAACACCAGCTCCACGATCGTGTCCAAGTCCGTCGCCCGCGGCGGCGGCCGGACCTCCTACCGCGGCCTGGTCGAGGTGCAGGACGGCGCGCGGCGTTCCAGGTCCACGGTCAAGTGCGACGCGCTGCTCGTCGATACGGTCAGCCGGTCCGACACCTACCCCTACAACGACATCCGCGAGGACGACGTCGAGATGGGCCACGAGGCCACCGTCTCGAAGATCTCCGAGGACCAGCTGTTCTACCTGATGAGCCGCGGCCTCACCGAGGACGAGGCGATGGCGATGATCGTGCGCGGCTTCGTCGAGCCGATCGCGCGCGAGCTCCCGATGGAGTACGCGCTCGAGCTCAACCGCCTGATCGAGCTGCAGATGGAAGGGGCGGTCGGCTGATGTCAGCGGTGAGCGGCGCGGTCGAGACCGCGCCGATTACGAGCCTGCACGCGCTCCGGTCCGCGGACCCCGGCGACTTCGCGGTCCCGACGGGCCGGGAGGAGGAGTGGCGCTTCACCCCGCTGCGCCGGCTGCGCGGACTGCACTCCGACGCCCCGCTCGGGCAGGCGGGGGTGCGGGTGGACATCGACGCGGCCCCCGAGATCGATTACGCCGAACGGATCATCGCGCCTGCCGATCCCCCCGGCTTCCTGCCGGAGGACCGGGTGAGCGCCCGCGCGTACGCCGCCGCGGGCACCGCGCACGTCCTGACGGTGCCGAAGGAGGCGGTGGCCTCCCGCCCGACGATCATCCGGGTAACCGGGGTGTCAGATGAGGCTACGGCCGGCCACCTCGTCATCGACGTGCGGCCGTTCGGCAAGGCCGTCGTGGTGCTCGACCAGCGGGGGAGCGCCACCTACGCCGACAACGTGGAGATCGGCGTCGGCGACGGAGGCGAGCTGACCCTGGTGTCGGTCGCCGAGTGGGACGACGACGCGGTGCAGGTCTCGCACCACCAGGCCACCCTGGGCCGGGACGCGAAGCTGAAGCACTTCCAGATCACCCTCGGCGGGTCCCTGGTCCGGGTGTCCCCGTCCGTCCGCTACTCCGGCACCGGCGGCGACGCCGAGCTGTACGGCATCTGCTTCGCCGATGGCGGGCAGCACCTGGAGCACCGGCTGTTCGTCGACCACGACACGCCGAACTGCCGCAGCCGCGTGGTCTACAAGGGCGCCCTCGACGGCGACGACGCGCACACCGTGTGGATCGGCGACGTGCTGATCCGCCCCGACGCGGTCGGTACGGATACCTACGAATACAACCGGAACCTGGTCCTGACGGATGGCGCCCGCGCCGACTCGGTGCCGAACCTGGAGATCCTCACCGGCGAGGTCGTCGGGGCCGGGCACGCCAGCGCCAACGGCCGCCTCGACGACGAGCACCTGTTCTACCTGATGGCCCGGGGCATCGGCTTCGAGGAGGCGCGGCGGCTGGTGATCCGCGGGTTCTTCGGCGAGCTGATCGGCAAGATCGGCGTCCCCGAGGTCGCCGACCGGGTCACCGAGAAGATAGAGGCGGAACTGGCATGAATGATCCCGTCGCCGTGCCCCCCCAGTATGTCCGCGCCTGCGCCCTGTCCGACATCCCGGACGGCGAGCCGCTCGCCGTCGAGGTGAACGGCGAGCCGGTCGCGCTCGCCCGCGCCGACGGCAACGTCTACGCGATCCGCGACGTGTGCTCGCACGCCGAGGTGCCGCTGTCGGAGGGAGAGATCGACGGCTGCACGATCGAGTGCTGGCTGCACGGGTCGCGGTTCGACCTGCGCACCGGCAAGCCGACCGGCATGCCCGCCACCGAGCCGGTGCCCGTCTACCCAGTGAAGATCGAGGGCGACGACGTCCTCGTCGCGATAGAGGAGTCATAAGTGTCCACCCTGGAGATCCGCGACCTGCACGCTGCCGTCACCGAGGCGGACGGGACGCTCCGCGAGATCTTGCGTGGCGTCAACCTGACGGTCGCCGACGGCGAGACCCACGCCATCATGGGACCGAACGGCTCCGGCAAGTCCACCCTCGCCTACGCCGTCGCCGGGCACCCGAAGTACACGGTGACCCAGGGCAGCGTGACGCTGGACGGGGAGGACGTGCTGTCGATGACCGTGGACGCCCGCGCCCGCGCCGGGCTGTTCCTCGCCATGCAGTACCCGGTCGAGGTGCCCGGCGTGTCGGTGTCGAACTTCCTGCGCACCGCGGTCACCGCCGTGCGCGGCGAGGCGCCGAAGCTGCGCGTCTTCATGAAGGAGATGCGCGGCGCGCTCGGTGACCTGTCCATCGACCCGAAGTTCGCCGAGCGGTCCCTCAACGAGGGCTTCTCCGGCGGTGAGAAGAAGCGCCACGAGATCCTCCAGATGGAGATGCTCGACCCGAAGATCGCGGTGCTGGACGAGACCGACTCCGGCCTCGACGTGGACGCGCTGAAGGTCGTCGCCGAGGGGATCAACAGGTTCCGGGCCAGGCCCGGTCACGGCGTCCTGCTGATCACCCACTACAACCGGATCCTGCAGTACGTGCAGCCCGACTACGTGCACGTGTTTGTGGCGGGGAGGATCGTGGAAGAGGGCGGTCCCGAACTGGCGAAGACCCTTGAGGACGAGGGCTACGAGAAGTTCACCGCGGCGGCGGGGGCAAAGGCAGCGTCATGACCTTCGACGTTGAGGTGATCCGCAAGGACTTCCCGGCGCTGAACCGCCTGGTCCGCAACGGCAAGCCCCTGGTCTACCTGGACTCCGGCGCCACGTCGCAGAAGCCGGCCTCGGTCCTGGACGCCGAGCGCGAGTTCTACGAGCGCCACAACGGCGCGGCGCACCGCGGCTCGCACCTGCTGTCCGAAGAGGGCACGGAGATCTACGAGGGCGCCCGCGCCACGGTGGCGGGGTTCATCGGGGCGGACGAGAACGAGGTCGTGTTCACCAAGGCCGCGACCGAGTCCGTCAACCTGGTCGCCTACGCGCTCACCTCGTCGGTTAAGGCCGGTGACGAGATCCTCATCTCCGAGATGGAGCACCACGCCAACCTGGTGCCCTGGCAGCAGCTGGCCCAGCGGACCGGCGCGACGCTGAAGTGGTTCACGGTCACTCCCGAGGGCCGCCTGGACATCGACACCTCGCTCATCACCGAGCGGACGAAGATCGTCGCGCTGACCGGGCAATCCAACGTCACCGGCGCGGTCCCCCCGATCGCCGAGGTCACCCGCCTCGCGCACCAGGCCGGGGCGCTGGTGCTCGTCGATGGCGCGCAGCTCGTGCCGCACCACCCGGTGGACGTGAAGGCCCTGGACGTGGACTTCCTGGTGTTCTCCGGCCACAAGATGCTCGGCCCCCTCGGCCTGGGCGTGCTGTACGGGAAGTACGCCGCGCTGGAGGCGCTGCCGCCGTTCCTGACCGGCGGCGACATGATCGAGGTCGTGCGGATGGAGGGCTCCACGTTCCAGCCGCCGCCGATGCGGTTCGAGACCGGCGTGCCGCCGGCCCCGGAAGCCGCGGGGCTGGCCGCCGCGATCGACTACCTCGGCGGCCTCGGCATGGAGAACGTCGCCGCGCACGAGCGGGCGCTGACCGCCCGTGCCCTCGACGCCCTGAGGGAGATCAAGGGGGTGCGGGTTCTCGGACCGGATACCACCGCCGATCGCGGCGGCGCCGTGGCGTTCGACGTGGACGGGGTGCACCCGCACGACGTCAGCCAGGTCCTCGACGAGCTGGGCATCGCGGTCCGGGCGGGGCATCACTGCGCGTGGCCGCTGCACCGGGCGCTCGGCGTCCAGGCGTCCACCCGGGCGACCTTCTACGTGTACAACTCCCGCGAGGAAGTGGACGCCCTGGCCGACGGGATTAGGTACGCGCAGAAGTTCTTCGGGGCCTGATAGGGAACACCATGCAGCTTGAGTCCATGTACCAGGAGATCATCCTGGACCACTACCGGAACCCGCACCACAAGGGCCTGCGGGAGCCGTTCGACGCCGAGGTGCATCACGTCAACCCGACGTGCGGCGACGAGGTGACGCTCCGGGTCTCGCTGAAGGACGGCGCCGACGGCGAGGCGGTCGTCGAGGACGTCTCCTACGATTCGCTGGGCTGCTCGATCAGCCAGGCCAGCGCCTCGGTGATGACCGACCTCGTGATCGGCAAGCCGGCCGGCGAGGCGATGAAGATCAGCGACGCCTTCCTCGAGTTGATGCAGTCGAAGGGAAAGGCCGAGCCGGATGAGGATCTCCTCGAGGACGCGGTGGCGTTCGCGGGCGTGTCCAGGTACCCGGCCCGGATCAAGTGCGCGCTGCTGGGCTGGATGGCGTGGAAGGACGCGACCGCGCGCGCTCTCTCCGAAGGAGGACAGCACTCATGACCGACAGCCAGCAGGAAGAAGCGGTCTCGCAGGAGGTCGAGGACGTGCTGGAGGCGCTCCGCGACGTGGTCGATCCCGAGCTGGGCGTCAACGTGGTGGACCTCGGCCTGGTCTACGGCGTGAACATCGACGACGAACGGACCGCGACCCTGGACATGACGCTGACCAGCGCCGCGTGCCCGCTCACCGACGTGATCGAGGAGCAGGCCGCCTCGGCGCTGGAGGGCGTGGTGAGCGACTTCCGGATCAACTGGGTCTGGATGCCGCCGTGGGGGCCGGAGAACATCACCGAGGACGGCCGCGAGCAGCTGCGCGCCCTCGGCTTCAACATCTAGCCGCGGCGGCGACCGAATCCCGGTACCACTGGTTCAGGATGTCCAGGCTGGCGCCGACGGTCCTCATGGCGAAGTCGCTGGTCTCGTTGACGTGCGGCAGCGGTTCTGCTGGCACCGGTTTGCCCAGGAATTCACACAACGGTTCCCAGCCGTCCGAGGGGGACCATTCCAGCAGCTGGCCCGGGGGGACGTACTTGCGGACCTCCTCGTTATGACGTTCCATCCAGGCGGCGGTCTCGGCCTCGTCGAAGTGCTCCGGATCGTCGCCGAACATTCCCGACTGCTGGAAAAGCCGCCGCATGAGCTCGCTGTGCCGGGCCATCTGGGGATCGATCCTGCGCCGCGCCTCCCTGAGGTAGCGCGTCACGGTGTCGCCGTACTGGCTGTCCCAGATGGTCGCCCGTACGCTCCGGGCCCATTTTTCCCCGTCCCGCACGCTGAGCAGGACTTTCGCGTCCGGATAGGCCTCAAGCAGCTCCCGGTAGAAGAACGACGCGGGGTGGTCGACGCAGGCCTCGTACCCGTCGAAGATCGTGTCCCAGTCCGGCCGGCCGTCGAGCGCGTCGAGCCACAACGGGACGAGGTCCAGGTCGTTGATTATGTTGATCATGTGGTAGCAGGGGCCGATCCCCAGCATTTCCAAGGCGGTTTTCTGCGTCATCGTGGCCGTACGTGGCAAGCCGGCGCCAATGAGCTTCATTCAAATCTCCCTATTCTCGCTGAATTGAGAATTGCGGTGCCGCACAACAATGGTAGCCGCGATCTTTGTGGCCGTGCCTCTTCCCTCGCCGCCGTCGGCGGGGGTACCAAGTTGGGGGAGGCCGCCGGAAGGGTACCTAGGATGGAGCCGGAGCACGTTCAGCGACAAGGGGGGCCGAGGCCGCCGATGACCGCCACCTTCGAGCCGGACGCCGACTGGCTCGCCTACCGGGAGAATCCCCGCAAGCCGGCCTACACCCTGCCGCCGGGCGCGGTCGACGCGCACTGTCATGTCTTCGGCCCCGGGGACGTGTTCCCCTACGCGCCGGAGCGGAAGTACACGCCGGCCGACGCGCCCGCCGGCAAGCTGTTCGCGCTGCGGGACTTCCTCGGCTTCGAGCGCAACGTCATCGTGCAGGCCACCTGCCACGGCGCGGACAACCGGGCGCTGGTGGACGCGCTGCGTAGTGGGGGTGACCGGGCGCGCGGGGTGGCGACGATCCGCCCCGGCGTCAGCCGGGCCGAGCTGGCCGACATGCACGACGCCGGCGTCCGGGGCGTCCGGTTCAACTTCGTCCGGCGGCTCGCCGACCCCAAGCCGGACGAGTACTACCGGGGCCTGGTCGAGGCGATCGCCGAGTTCGGCTGGCACATCGTCGTCTACTTCGAGGCCGCCGACCTGCGCGAGCGCTGGAACCTGTTCACCTCGCTGCCCACGACCATCGTCGTGGACCACGCGGGCCGGCCCGACGTGACCCAGCCGCTGGACGGCCCCGGCTTCACGCTCTTCCAGCGCCTGCTGCGCGAGCACCCGAACGTGTGGGCCAAGCTGAGCGGCGCGGAACGGCTGACGGTCAGCGGCCCGCCGGGCTACGACGACTTCGTCCCGTTCGCCCGGCACCTGGCGCGGGAGTTTCCCGATCGGGTGATCTGGGGCACCGACTGGCCGCACCCGAACATGAAGAGCCACATGCCAGACGAGGGCGACCTGGTCGACCTGCTGCCGCGGATCGCCCCCGGCGAGGTCGGCCAGCGCAAGCTGCTCGTCGATAACCCGATGCGCCTGTACTGGGAGGAGGTCCCATGACGTCCTACACCGCGGAGTTCGATGACGTCCCCGGCACCCGGGTGTTCACCGCGTCGCGCGCCAAGAAGGGATATGAGCTGAACCAGTTCTGCATGAGCCTGATGAAGCCGGAGAACCGGGAGCGGTTCAAGGCGGACGAGCGCGCCTACCTGGACGCCACGAAGATGACCGAGGCGCAGAAGCGGGCGGTGCTGGACCGCGACTACAACGCCATGCTGGACGAGGGAGGCCAGATCTACTTCCTGGCCAAGATCTTCGCCACCGATGGGCAAAGCTACCTCCAGGCGGTGAGCACGATGACCGGGATGCCCGTCGATGAGTACCAGCGGATGATGCTCTCCGGGGGCCGCTCGCCCGATGGCTGGCGGTCGGTCAAGGACGGGAACTGACATGGCCCGCATCACCGCCGGGCTGACCACGAGCCACATCCCGGCCGTCGGCGCCGCGATCGACCTGGGCAAGACCGGCGAGCCGTACTGGAAGCCGGTGTTCGACGGGTACGAGTGGACGAAGGCCTGGGCGAAGCGGAACGTCCCCGACGTGGTGATACTCGTCTACAACGACCACATGTCGGCGTTCACCCCGGAGGTCGTGCCGACCTTCGCGCTCGGCTGCGGCGACGAGTTCCCCCCGGCCGACGAGGGATACGGGCCGCGCCCGGTGCCGGTCGTGGAGGGGCACCCCGAGCTGGCGGCGCACCTGGCGGAGGGGCTCATCCTGGACGAGTTCGACCTCACGCTGATGTACGACCTGCGGGTCGACCACGGCCTGACCGTCCCGCTGTCCCTGGTCTACGGGCAGCCCGAGCGGTGGCCGGTGCGGGTGATCCCGCTCGCCGTGAACGTCGTGCAGTACCCGCCGCCGACCGCCCACCGCTGCTACCGGCTGGGCCAGGCGATCCGCCGGGCGGTGCGGGCCTACGACACCGATCTCACCGTGCACGTGTGGGGCACCGGCGGGATGAGCCACCAGTTGCAGGGGCCGCGGGCCGGCTTCATCAACACGCCCTACGACAAGGCGTTCTTCGACCGGCTGGTCTCCGACCCGGACGGCCTGGCCGAGGTCAAGCACCTGGAGCTGGTGCGCGAGGCGGGCGCGGAGGGTATCGAGCTGGTCATGTGGCTGATCATGCGCGGTGCCCTGGGCGCCGAGGTGGAGGAGCTGTACCGCTTCTACCATGTGCCCGGGTCCAACACCGCGGTCGGGCACCTGGTGCTGCGGGCCGCCGACAGCTAGATCACGAGGAGGGACCGCGAATGCGGATCGCGCTCGCCGGGGCCGGGGCCTTCGGCGTCAAGCACCTGGACGGCCTGGCGAACATCGACGGCGTGACCGTCACGGCGCTGGTCAGCCGCAGGCAGGAGCAGGCCGAGGAGGTCGCGCGGAAGTACGGCGTGCCGCACGCCACGACGGACCTGGACGAGGTGCTGGCCGACCGCGACGTGGACGCCGTCATCTTGTGCACCCCGACCCAGCTGCACGCGCGGCAGGCCATCGCCGCGATGCGCGCGGGCAAGCACGTGCAGGTGGAGATCCCGGTCGCGGACAGCTGGGCGGACGCGCAGGAGGTGCAGCGGGTCCAGCAGGAGACCGGGCGGACCTGCATGGTGGGGCATACCCGCCGGTTCAACCCCTCCCACCAGTGGGTGCGCCGCCGGATCGAGGCCGGCGAGCTGTCCATCCAGCAGATGGACGTGCAGACCTTCTTCTTCCGCCGCACGAACATGAACGCGGCCGGGCAGCCCCGCAGCTGGACCGACCACCTGCTGTGGCACCACGCCGCGCACACCGTCGACCTGTTCCAGTACCAGTGCGGCGAGCAGACGGAGATCGCCCACGCCGTGCAGGGGCCGATCCACCCGGAACTGGGCATCGCCATGGACATGTCGATCCAGCTCCGGACCCCGTCCGGCAAGGTCTGCACGTTGTCGCTCAGCTTCAACAACGACGGGCCGCTGGGCAGCTTCTTCCGCTACATCTGCGACAACGGCACCTACATCGCCCGGTACGACGACCTGGTGACCGGCCGCGAGGAGCCGATCGACGTGTCCGGCGTCGACGTGTCGCTCAACGGCATCGAGCTGCAGGACCGGGAGTTCGTCGCCGCGATCACCGACGGCCGCGAGCCCAACTCGTCCATCGCCAGCGTCCTCGGCTGCTACCGTGTCCTCGGCGACCTGGAGAACCAGCTCGCGACCCAGCGGTGACCGGCTGAGCGGGAGGCGGGCGCTGGGGGAGGCGCCACGATCCGTTCGGCATAATTGTTTTTGTTCTTCTCGTAGCTGGACGGCGCGGACGAGGAGCTGGGAGACGTCGATGACCTCCAGGGAGTCCTTGGCCTGGCCGGCGGCCTTCTTGACGTTGACGGCGTCGCCGAGCATGACCATGCAGTAGGGGCAGGCGGTGGAGACGGTGTCCGGGTTGGTCGCCAGGGCCTCGTCGATCCGCTCCTCGTTGATCCGCTTGCCGGTGCGCTCCTCCAGCCACATCCGGGCGCCGCCGGCGCCGCAGCAGAACCCCTTGCCCTTGCAGCGGTGCATCTCCTCGGCGGTGGTGCCGGGGACGGCGTCGATGATTTCCCGGGGCGGGGTGTAGACCTGGTTGTGGCGGCCGAGGAAGCACGGGTCGTGGTAGGTGAGCTTCTCGTTCACCTCGGTGACCGGCTTCAGCTTCCCGTCGGCGACCAGCCGGGCGAGCAGCTGGGTGTGGTGCACCACCTCGTAGTCGCCGCCGAGCTGCGGGTACTCCCGGCTGATCGTGTTGAAGCAGTGCGGGCAGGACGCGATGACCTTCTTGCCCGATCCCTTGCCCACGCCCGCCTCGTTCAGCGTCTCGACGTTCTGCTGGGCCAGCATCTGGAAGACGAACTCGTTGCCCAGGCGGCGGGCCGGGTCTCCGGTGCAGGCCTCCATCGGGCCGAGGACCGCGAACTTGACGCCCGCGGCGTGCAGCAGCTCCGCGGTGGCCTTGACGGCCTTCTTCGCCCGGTCCTCCAGGGCGCCGGCGCAGCCGACCCAGTACAGGTACTCGACGTCGTCGCCGATCTTGCCGTCGACGACGGGGATCTCGAAGTCCATCTCGGTGATCCACTCGGCGCGCTTGTCCTCGGCCATGCCCCACGGGTTGCCGCGCCGCTCCAGGTTGTTCAGCATGGTCTGGGCCTCTTGCGGGAAGGCGGACTCGATGAGGACCTGATGGCGGCGCATCCCGTTGATGTGGTCGATGTGCTCGATGTCGACCGGGCACTCCTCCACGCAGGCGCCGCAGTTCGTGCACGCCCACAGCACGTCGGGGTCGATGACGCCGTTTTCCTCGCCGGTGCCGACCAGCGGCCGCTCGGTCTCGGCCAGGACGCCGGGGGGCAGGGTGGCGCGGGCCTCTTCGTCGGCCAGCAGCCAGGGGGCCTTGGCGAAGGCGTGGTCGCGCAGGTCGAGGATGAGCTGCTTGGGGGACAGGGGCTTGCCGGTGGCCCAGGCCGGGCACTGGGACTGGCAGCGGCCGCACTCGGTGCAGGTCGCCATGTCCAGCAGGCCCTTCCAGGGGAAGTCCTCGATCGCGCCCAGCCCGAACACGTCGGTGTCCGGGTCGGCCTCCTCGAAGTCGAGCACCGCGCCCTTGCTGCGCATCGGCTCCAGAGGGCCAAGGCCGTTCGGGCGGCGGGAGAACAGGATGTTCAGCGGGGCCAGGATGATGTGCAGGTGCTTGGAGTAGGTGAGGAACACGCCGAACGAGAGCACGACGGCCAGCTGCAGCAGGATGAACGTCGCCTCCAGGACGCTGTTGACCCCCGTGCCCAGGGGGTGCAGGATCTGCGCGACCACCCAGGAGGCGAACGCCCAGGCGTGCGGGTAGGGGAACACGCCGGTGTTCTGCTGGGCGCCCCGGTAGATCAGCAGGGTCGCGATGACGAGGAAGATAAGGCCGAGGGTGATCCACGCGGCATTGAGGTGGGAGCCGTCGAACCGGGACTCGCGGCCGACCTTGCGCGGGTTGTTCCGGAGCCGGATGACCGCGAACGTGGCGATGCCGGCCAGCACGGCGACGGCGAACAGGTCCTCGAGGAAGCCGATGAAGGCCCAGTGACCGATGCCGGGGATCGCGAACGTCCGGGAGAACAGGCTGCCGTACGCCTCGATGATCGTCAGCAGCAGCACGATGAAGCCCCAGAACGTCATCGCGTGCGCCGCGCCCGGCACCGACCACTTCAGCAGCTTGCGCTGGCCGAACACCTCGGTCAGCTGGGCCTTGAGGTCGGTGCCGACGTTCTTCCTGGCGTATTCGAGGCGCTCGGGCGCCGGCTGGCCGGACAGCGCCAGCCGCTTCAGCCACCACAGCCGCCGTCCCGCTATCGCGGCCGCGGCGGCCGTCAGCAGCAGGCCGATGACGATCCTTACGATCATGAGCTGATTTCTCCTCTGGTGGGAACGAGTCGAGGGTAGCCGGAACGATCCTCAGAACGCGTCGCGGGGCTGGTAGACGCCCCATACGTCGCGCAGGGCGTGGGCGACCTCACCGCCCGTGGCGCGCAGTTTCAGGGCCTCGCGCATCGGGGGCAGCACGTTGCCGGTGCCCTCCGCCACCCGGCGCAGCTCGTCGAGCGCGCTGGTGACGGCCCGGTTGTCCCGTTCCTGTTTCAGGGCCTTGAGCCGCTGGCACTGGTCGGCCTCGATCCGCGGATCGACCCGGAGGGGCTCATAGGGCTCGTCATCGTCGGTGACGAACTTGTTGACGCCGACCACGATCCGCTCGCCGGCGTCGATCTGCTGGGCGGCGCGGTAGGCGGATGCCTCGATCTCGGTCTTCTGGAAGCCCTGCTCAATGGCGGCGACCGCGCCGCCGCGGTCTTCGACCTGCCGGATCAGCGCGAGCGCGGCGGCCTCGACCTCGTCGGTGAGCGACTCCACGGCATAGGAGCCGGCGAACGGGTCAACGGTCTTGGTCACGTCCGACTCGTGCGCGATGACCTGCTGGGTGCGCAGCGCGAGGCGCGCGGCCTTGTCGGTGGGCAGGGCGAGGGCCTCGTCGTAGGCGTTGGTATGCAGCGACTGGGTGCCGCCGAGCACGGCGCCGAGCGCCTGCACGGCGACCCGGACCAGGTTGACCTCCGGTTGCTGCGCGGTGAGCTGCACCCCGGCGGTCTGGGCGTGGAACCGCAGCATCTGCGACTTGGGGTTCTCCGCCTTGAACTCGTCGCGCATGATGCGGGCCCAGATCCGGCGCGCGGCGCGGAACTTGGCGACCTCCTCCAGCAGCGACGTGCGGGCGACGAAGAAGAACGACAGCCGCGGCGCGAAGTCGTCGACGTCCAGGCCCGCGGCCAGGGCGGCCCGCACGTACTCCTTGGCGTTGGCGAGGGTGAACGCGATCTCCTGCACGGGCGTGGCGCCCGCCTCGGCCATGTGGTAGCCGGAGATGGAGATCGTGTTCCAGCGGGGGATCTCCTGGTGGCAGTAGCCGAAGATGTCGCTGGCCAGGCGCAGCGAGTCCTTCGGCGGGTAGATGTAGGTGCCGCGGGCGATGTACTCCTTGAGCACGTCGTTCTGGATCGTTCCGGATAGCTGGGTGCCCTTGATTCGCTGCTCCGCGGCCACGAGCTGGTACAGCAGCAGCAGGGTGGACGCGGGCGCGTTGATCGTCATCGACGTGGAGATCGTGTCCAGGGGGAGGCCCCGCAGCAGGACCCGCATGTCGTCGAGCGAGTCGATGGCCACGCCGACCTTGCCCACCTCGCCGTGCGCGATCGGCTCGTCGGAGTCATAGCCCATCTGGGTCGGCAGGTCGAACGCGACGGACAGCCCGCCGGTCCCGTTGCGGACCAGCTCGTGGTACCGCTGGTTGGACTCCCTCGCGGTGCCGAACCCGGCGTACTGCCGCATCGTCCACGGCCGGCCCGTGTACATCGTCGGGTACACGCCCCTGGTGAACGGGAACTCGCCCGGCTCGCCCAGGGCGGCGGACGGGTCGAACCCGCTCAGCGCCTGCGCGTCGTATACCGGCCTGATCGGCAGGCCGGATTCGCTGCGAGCCGTATCGCCCACGCAATCACCCTCAATCGGCACCCTCATCGGCATCTGGAGCAGGGCTATCACCTTCCCGAGCGATTCGTCCAGCTCCGCGATCGGGTCCGGGGACTCGCCGCGCAGCCAGCGGCGCAGCACGTGGTTGTGCGCCGCGACCATCGCCGCCGCCATCACCTCGGCGCGCAGCGAGACCCGCTCGCCGTCCCCGCGGCCCTCGCCCCCGTCGCTGAGCCAGCTCGCGATGAACTCGCGGAACAGCCGCTGGTAGCGGGCCACGCTCACGATCTCCCTGTCCCGCAGGGCGGGCACCTTGCTGGTCAGCGCGTACCGGCGGCGGGCGACCTCCCCCTCCTGGATGTAGCGCAGCATCACCAGGCGAACGGCGTCGGAGACCGCGGCCGGCGCGGTCACGGCGGACGAGGACGCCAGCCGCCCCCGCAACCGCTCCAGCAGCCGGTCGTGGTCGGGGAAGATGACGTCCTCCTTCGACCGGTAGTGGCGGAAGAACGTCGTGCGCCCGAGCCCCGCCCGCTCGGTGATGTCATCCACCGTGGTCTGCTCGTACCCCCGCTCGTCGAACAGGTCGAACGCGGCTTGCGCCAGCCGGTCCCGCGCCGGTGCCTTGCTCATGGCCCTCCGCTCATGGCCGCTCCCTGGGTCCCTGTACCGTGCTTCCCGCTTCCCGCTTCGGTACTACGTACCATGTTGACGGTACTGAGTCCCGGAAGGCAAGGGCTCCGGATCGCCATTTCCGCCGTGCCCGGCCCGGTGACATCGACTTTTAGGGCATGAGGGCCCTGAACAGGGGTGATTTGCGGCATTTGTGGGGCCGCCATTCGCCAAAAGTCGGGTCCCTCCCCGCGGAAGGCGGCCGGCAGCCGACCGGACTTTGCATCACCTGCCACAATCGCCCCATTCACCTATAACTAGCTGCAGGTTGTGAATTGCCAGCTATCAAACGCCTACATGCCTTCGTGCTCTACGGCCATGCGCCTTCCGCCAGATCAGCAGGAATCAGAATGAAATGTATCATTCCAGGTCAGAGGCTGTTTTTTTTGCATTTTTCCGGTGCGTAGGGTTTTATGTGAAGGGGGTTCACGCCGCTGAGAGGCAGAGTGGGATCATGGCGCGCATGGATTCTGGTACCAATCCCAGAAGGGTGCGGTCGCTGGGGCTTGAGAGCCTGACGTTCCGGTATCTTGCTGCGGTAGATGTCGAGGGGTTCAGTAGGCGATCCACGGCACAGCAGGCCAGGGTCCAGGATGTCCTCGAGCTGGCGCTTGCCCAGGCCGCTGAGAGCACGGGCCTGGAACGCGAACGCTGGTACCGGCAGCCAGGCGGGGACGGGGAACTCGCGGTCCTACCCCAGGGCGTGGACGGGCTATCCCTGGTGGCGGATTACCCTCGCGAACTCGCGTCCAGGCTCGCCGATGTCAACCGGGCAAATGGAGAGCCGCGGCTGAGGCTCCGCATGGCCATTCATCATGGAGCGGTGGCGCCGGGCTGCTTCGGCCCGGTCGGGAAGGCACTCATCGCGATCTCGCGGCTGGTCGATGCCGAGGCCGTGCGGCAACGGCTCCGCCAGCACGATGATCTCGACATCGCGCTGATCGTTTCCGCCGCCGTTTATGACGAGGTCATTCAGAGTCGGCTGCGCGGCCTTGACCCCGACGACTTCCGCCGTGTGGCGGTGAGAGCAAAAGGAATTTCCTACGTCGGCTACCTTTGCGAGAAGAATCTAGACTCACCGGAGCCCGGGGTCCCTGTTTCGAGGGAGCCCATACTTAAATTAGCGGCGCTCCGTATAACGGGGCCGGGCCAACCCCCTCATTCGGCCGGGACGGCGAGGCCGTCCAGCAGCCAGTCGAGGATCCGCTCGAAGGTCTGCGGCGCTGGGCGGAGGCGTTCCGGATCGCTGGCCCACCGGCTGAAGTGCGGGTATTTTCCGGACTCCGCGATCCGGGCGAGGTAGGGTGCGGCGGCGTCGCTCAGATCCTGCTCCGTGCGCAGCCCGGTGCGCGCCCGCATCGCCTGCTCTTCGCCGAGGGCGAGGCCGGAGCCGAAGACGTGCCCGAGCACGACGTTGACATAGCCCATGCGGGTGGACGCGTCGAGTCCCAGCGGCTCGAGTTCCGCCAGCGCGGTGTCGTAGACGCGCAGCGCGCTGGGGCCGAGTGGCGGGCGGCTGAAGGCGAGCCGCGCGAACCACGGGTGCCGCCGGACCGCCGCCCAGCCGCTGGTGCCGAGTCCGCGCAGGGCCGGCCGCCAGCCCTCGCCCGCCGGGACGTCCATCTCGCCGTAGACCTCGTCCGCCATCAGGTCGCTGAGCCCGTCCTTGCTGCCGACGTACCGGTAAAGCGCCATCGGGCTGCGCACGCCGAGGCGCGCCGCCAGCGCGCGCATGGTGATCTCGCCGGTCATCTCCTGGTCGGCGAGTTCCACGGCGGCGGTCACGATCCGGCGCCTGTCCAGCCGTTCGGCACCGCGGCCGGGGGGAGGGGGCTCGAACCATATCAGCCCGGTCCCGGCGGGGTCCCCGTCGGCGGGACGGTCATCTGCGTCGGCAGGTTCGTCTTGGGCGGAAGTCATAGCTCGCACAGCCTATCGCGTGATGTACTATGTACATTATGAGTGGACAACGTACACGACAGGCAAGCGTCGCACGAGGCCACGTCGCCCGAGGCGATGTCCCGCGAGGCACGGACGTCCTCATCGCGGGCGGCGGGCTCGTCGGCCTCACGGCCGCGCTCGTGCTCCGGCATCACGGCGTGCGGGTGATCCTCGTGGAGAAGCGGGCGACCACATCCCCGCAGCCCAAGGCCCGTCGGCTCCACATGCGCAGCATGGAGATCTTCCGCGAGCTCGGCCTGGCCGAGACGGTCCGCGAGGCCGCCCGTGACCTGGCCGGCCACGACCGCATGGCGGCGGGGCGGACCCTGGCCGAGGCGGAATGGCTCCCGCTCTGGTCAGGCGCGCGGCCGGGCGCGCCGGCGGCTGGCGCTGGCCCGGCCGCTATCGGCGCCCTCGACGTCAGCCCGGAACAACCGTGCCTGATCGCGCAGGACCTGCTGGAACCGGTGCTCCGCCGGGCCGCGGAAGACGCGGGCGCGGACATCCGCTTCGAGACCGAGCTGACCGGCTTCCGCCAGGACGGTGCCAGCCAGGACGGTGCCAGCCAGGATGAGGGCCGCGTCGCCGCCCGGCTCGTCGATCGCCGTGACGGGACGGAGCGCCGGGTAAGCGCCCGGTACCTGCTCGCCGCCGACGGCGCCCGTAGCCCGGTCCGGCAGGCCCTGGGCATCGGCCGGTCCGGTCGCGGCGCGGTGCGCGGACCGGTGACGAGCGTGTACTTCCGCGCCGACCTGGCCGACGTGGTGAAGGGCCGCGAGTTCAACCTCTGCCAGATCGAGCACCCGGACGCGCCCGGCACCCTCACCTCGGTCGACGGGCGCGGGCGCTGGGTTTTCGGTGCTCCCGCCCTCTCCCCGTCGCATCGGCGTGAGGCCGAACGGGACTGGCCCGCGATCCTGCGCACCGCCCTCGGCGTCCCCGCGCCGGACCTGGAGGTGGCCAGCGTGCTGACGTGGCGGCCGGAGATGCTGGTCGCCGACCGCTACACGGCGGGCCGGGTCCACCTCGCGGGCGACGCGGCCCACGTGATGCCCCCGTTCTTCGCCAGCGGCGCGAACACCGGGATCGCCGACGTGCATAACATCGGCTGGAAGCTGGCCGCGGTCACGCGCGGCGAGGCGGGGCCGGAACTGCTAGACACCTATGATGCCGAACGGCGTCCAGCCGGCTGGTTCGCGGCGGACCAGTCGGCCCGCCGCGCGGCCAGCCTGCGCGCCATGGCTGGCGCGCAGGATCCCGCTCTCGCCCACCCGTACGTGCTCGCGGCAGGCGGCTTCCAGTACACCGACGGCGCCATCGCGCGGGACCAGGTGAGCGCGGATGATCCGGAACCGGTCACCGAGTTCGCCCCCGCGGGCCGCGTCGGCACCCGGATCCCGCACCGCTGGCTGGACGCCGCGCGCACCAGGTCCACGATCGACCTGGCCGGCCCCGGCTGGGCGATCCTCGCGGATCCACGGGCGGCCGACTTCCTCGCCGCCGGAGAATCCCTCCTCATCCGCCCCGACCACATCGTGGCCTGGCGCGGCAAGGGACCCGTCCCGCCGCCCCACGTTTACATCGGAGGCCGTTTAGCCCCTGGGAACCACCAATTCCAGCGGCCCGCGATCCGCATGAAGGCGGGCACGAGGACCAGCCGGACGACCGTGGCGTCCAGCGCCACCGCCACGGCGAGGCCGGTGCCGAGCTGGCGCATCGGCATCAGCGCGATGAACCCGAAGCCGCCGAACACCGCGATCATCAGGGCCGCGGCCCCGCTGATCAGCGGGGCCGTCTGCGCGAGCCCGGAAGCCACCGCGGCGGAGTTGTCGCCTGACTTGAGGTATTCCTCGCGTACCCGGCTGAGCAGGAACACCTCGTAATCGGTGGACAGGCTGAACAGGACCGCGAGCAGCACCGACGGCACGAAGTTCTGCAGGGGAGTGCCGCCGCGCATGAACACGAGCACCAGGATCCCGTAAGTCGCCATCACCGACAGGCCGTTGACCACGATCGCCTTCAAGGGCAGCAGCACCGAGCGGAACGTGAAGAGCAGCAGCAGGTAGATGACCGCGAGCATGACCACGGTGACCAGCGGAAGCCGGCTCCCGATGGCGGCGTTCGCGTCCACGCCCTCCGCGGTCTCGCCCCCTACCACGCCACCGTCGGGAGCGGTGACCGCCCGTACCTTCGATAGCAGGTTCAGCGTGCCAGGCGCGGACGCGCCCCCCTTCGCGAGCACCTGCACCACCGCGGTCCGCCCGTCAGCGGAAACGAAGTACCGGGAGCCGGCCGTCTGCACGGCCGCGACATCGGGCAAGCGGCTGACCTCGCTGGCCACTTGGCCCTGGTCCGCGGCCGGGATGACGACGAGCATCGGTGACGGGGCACCGGCCCCGAACGCGCCGGCGATCGCCTGATATCCCCAGCGGACGGCGGAAGACTGCGGGAGGACGCTCACATCCGGCGTGAACGTGCGCATGGACAGGGCTGGAACGGCGAGCGCGGCGAGCGCGGCCGTCCCGGCCAGCAGCGCGGTCAGCCGCCGGCGCATGACCGCCCTGGCGAACCCTTCCCAGCGCTGGCCGCCCGCCGCGTCCGGGCGGCGTCGTCCGTGACGCGGGCCGCCGACCTGGGCTCCGAGGGTGAGCAGCACGGCGGGCAGCACCACGAGGCCGGCCAGCACCGCGCAGCACGTCACGATGACGGCGGCGAGGGCCATGGATTCGATGACGTCGAGGTGGATCAGGAAAAGCGCCGCCAGGGCCGCCATCACGATCGTCCCGGAGAACAGCACGGTGTGACCGCTGGTACGCAAGACGGTTGCCAGCGCGGGGACGTCGTCTCCCCTCGTGCGGAAGCGCTCGATACGGTACCTGGAAATAATGAACAGCGAGTAATCGACGCCCACCCCCATTCCGAGCATCGAGCACGCGTTCTCCGCGAAGATCGATATCTGATGCTGGCCAGCGAGCAGCGAGAGCAGCCCGAGCGTCCAGATGACCGCCGTGCCGCCGGCCACGAACGAGACCATGGCAACCACCACGGACCGGTACAGCAACAACAGGATCAGCACGATCAGCGGCATCGTGATGAGCTCGGCGATCACCAGGTCCTGCTGGCTGAGCGTGTTTACCTCGCCGAAGAGCGCGTCGGAACTGACGAGCGCCAGCCGGACTCCGGGATGATCGGCCGCGAGGGAAGCCTGGATGCCGGGCAGTTCCCTGCGGGCGGTACCGTCATCCATCCGCAGGCCGAGCGGCATGGTGTAGGTATCGCCCTTCGCCGCCACGGGGCCGGTCGAGGAGACCTCAAGCTGCGGATCGCGGGGAACCTGTCCCAGCGCCGAGCGAGCCGCTGCCGCGGAACCCCGCACCACGAGCGTTACGTCGGTGCGCCCCCGGCCGGCGAAGCCGGCCGACAGCCGACTTGCCGCCATCTGGGAACCGGATCCGGGCACATCCCATCCGCCTCCGGAAAGCTTGCCGGCCAGCGAGAGGGCGGACCACCCGGCGAGCACCAGTGAAGCGATCCAGACAACGAGAATCACCCGCCGATGCCGGTGAAGTAGCGTAGCCGCCTTGATTGGTCCCGCCCTAGTACGGCTTCGCGGATCTGAGCATGCCGTGGATTATATGCACGATATGCGAGTAAACGTGTGCGATCCTGCCGCTTGCGGGCTGGCCTATAACACGGTTACGGGGTGTCCGCGTCGATCAGGGGTCGGGCGACCATGGCGCGGTCGCCGCCGCGGAAGCCGGACCAGTAGGTGACCAGGTACACGGCGGCGAAGCAGGCGCCGAGCAGGCTAAGCCCGGCGGCCAGCGCCCAGAACCCCTCGAAGGCGCCGATCGACGGTAGCGGCGGACCGGGCGGCGCGCCGCGCACGCGGGGCAGAGTGCTGGAAGACAGGAACGTGCCGAGCACCGCGCCGCCGATCGACCCGCCCACCCCGGTGGCCAGGATGGGGGAGATGCCGAACATCCGGCCCACGTGCTCGGGCGGGATGTCCTCCACGTAGATGAGGCCGAATGACGCGGTCACCATCCCCACCCCGATCCCCACCACGGTCATGCAGAGCGCCAGCGCCGCCAGCGAGCCATGGAACGCGATCACCATGAGCAGCCCGAGCCCCTCGATGACCGCGCCGCCGGTCAGGAACGGCCCCTTGCCCGACCGGCGGGAGAGGTACCCGGTGAGCGGTCCTACCACCACCGCGGCCCATTCCGCGGGAACGATAACCCATGCCCCGGTCACCTGTCCCGCGCCGAGGCCGCCCAGTCCCGGAACCGGGGGAAGCTGCGCGAACGCGGAGGTAGCGATCAGCGCGCCGAACAGCCCGAACCCGGCCAGGATGGACACCGCGTTGTTCACCCACATCGGGCGGGACCAGAAGACCGCCTGGTCCACCATCGGGCTCGGGGCCCGCCACTCGTAGGCCACCCACGCTACGGCGACGACGACCGCGACCACGAGCAGGCCGATGACCTCCCACGATCCCCAGCCCCAGGCAGGCTCCTCGCTGAACGCGATGTCCAGGGCGATCGCGGGGATCGCGAACCCGGCAGCCCCAGGCAGGTCGATCGCGTGCCGCCACTTGGCGGGCGCGCCCTCGGGGCGGCCCCGGCTGTTCGGGACGCCAAAGACCATCCCCACGATGCCGAGCGCGGGCAGCGCGCAGGCGCCCCAGAACACGATCCGGAAGCTCGCGTGGTGCTCCACGATCAGCCCGGCAATCACCCCGCCGATCCCGGTGCCGAGGAACAGGAACGCGCCCATCAGCGCGATCGCGACCTTCCGCCGGATGACCGGGAATTCGTCGTTGATGATCCCAGCCAGCATCGGGAACATCACCAGGCCGGCCCCGGTGATCGCCCGCCCGAGCAGCAGCACCGCGAGGTTCTCGCTGACCGCGGAGATCAGCGCACCGACCGCCAGGCAGCCCAGCCCGACGATGACCAGGGACTTCTTCCAGCTCAACGTGTCGCCGAGGCGACACAGCGTCGGAACGAACGCGGCACCGGACAGCAGCGCGATGAGGCTGATCCAGATCGCCGCGACCGCGCTGATCCGGTATGACGCTTCCAGCGAGGTCAGCAGTGGCACCAGCATGTTGGACGGGATCGAGTACCCGATCAGGGCGAACAGCAGCACCCCGGTCACCACGGTCATGCGGCGAGGAGACAGGCGCACGCCCCCGGAACCCGGGAGCTCGGCGCCAGCTACGGTGTCAGCCATATCCGGGACCTCTCGGTGACAGCGGAGAATCGTGACTCTTGTCACGTTTACGGTAAAGCACGACAAAGTGCTGTCAACCGCCCGGAACCCGGCTCGGTGACATAGGCCCAGGCCGGATCGCGGACGGGAGGAGAAAGAGGCTGAATGAACCATTCCGCGCGGGGAAGCCTGCATCACGTCGAGCTGTGGGTGCCCGACCTGGCCCGTGCCCGCGAGCAGTGGGGGTGGCTGCTCGGCGAGCTTGGCTACACGCAGTTCCAGGACTGGGAACACGGCCGGAGCTGGCGGCTCGGCGGCACCTACCTCGTCATCGAGCAATCACCCGCCCTGACCAGCGGCGACCATGACCGGCTCCGGCCCGGGATGAACCATCTCGCCTTCCACGCGGGCAGCGCCGCCGACGTCGATGCCCTCACCGCAGCCGGACCAGCGCACGGCTGGACGCTGCTGTTTCCCGAGGCGCATCCCCACGCCGGAGGCAAGGACCACTACGCCGCGTACCTCACCAGCGCCGACGGCTTCGAGGTCGAACTCGTCGCCAGCGAAACCTGACCGACACTATTCGGCCTCACCGCACCCCGGCGATCACGAGGTCTTCGCCACCGACAGGACTGAGGCCATCGTGACGGTCGGCGAAGTAGCGGTCGTGAAGGTCGGCCGAGGTTACCACATGCACGTCGCCGAATCCGGCGCCGCGGGCAAGGGCGACCGCATCATCGGGAGCCAGCAGGCTCAGCCAGGGGTGCCCGGATGCGGCGGCCCCCTTGGCGGCGCCCTCCAGGATCGGGCGGATCTCCGGTGGCGCCATCTCGACGGGACGCGAGTAGCTGAAGACCATCACCGAGCCGGCGGCGAGCGAGGCCGCCGCCCGCAGCGTCGCCGAGATCGCCTCGCGCGTAAGGTACATCGTCACGCCGAGCATCGACACGACCGCCGGGATCGCCGGGTCGAGGCCCGCGGCCACTACCTTGTCGAGCCACGGCTCTCCGGCCTCGAAGTCGACCGGTACCAGGCGCAGGCGCCCCGGATCCAGCACTCCGAGTTCGTCCAGCCGCTCCCGCTTCCAGGCCTGGGCAGCGGGGGCATCGACCTCGAATACGCGCACGGTCCCCTTGTGCCGCAGTGCGAAGGTGTCCAGGCCGGCCCCCAGGATCACGTACTGCCGCGCGCCGGAGCTCGACACCATGTCTTCGGCAGCGCGGGCCCGGGCCACGATCGAGGAACGGTTGGGCCTTGTACGTTCAGGGTCCATATCGGGACGTTTCCGCCAGCCGTCGTCATCCACCCCCGCGATCCGCAGGCCAAGCGTGTCCTCCAGCACGTGCGGCGGCTCGTCGATGAGCACGTGCAGTGCCCGCCACATCGCCGTGCGGACCGCTGTCGAGTCCGCTTCCTTGCCCATGTCTCACTCCCGTTCCCGCTTCTCCAGCCCTGTATCGTAGCCAGGATGGGAGTCCCGCCAGCGGCTGAGGTGGCCGGGGACCAGGGCGGGCTCCGGCTCGCCAGCGCTCAGGGCAGGTGGGTGCTGCTGGCCACGGTCCTGGGGTCGGCGGTCGCGTCCATCGACGCGACGGTCGTCGGGATCGCGCTGCCGGCGATCGGCCGGGACTTCGGTGCGGGGCTGGCGGTGCTGCAGTGGGTGGTCACCGCCTACACGCTGGCGCTCGCCGGGCTGCTCCTGCTCGCCGGGGCGCTGGGCGACAAGTACGGGCGCAAGCGAGTCTTCCTCGCCGGGGTCATCTGGTTCGCCATCGCCTCGCTGCTGTCCGGCGTCGCTCCGGGCGCCGGGTTCCTCATCGTCGCGCGGGCGCTGCAAGGCGTCGGCGCGGCCCTGCTGACCCCGGGCAGCCTGGCCATCCTGGAGGCGACGTTCCGGCCCGGCGACCGCGGCAGCGCGATCGGCGCCTGGTCCGGGCTGTCCGGCGTCGGCACCGCGGTCGGGCCGTTCCTCGGCGGCTGGCTGGTGCAGGCCGTCTCGTGGCGGCTGATCTTCGCCATCAACCTGCCGGTCGCGGCGCTCGTGGTGGCCGTGGCCTGGCGGCACGTGCCCGAGAGCCGCGACCCCGGTGCGACCGGCCCGGTGGACGTGCCCGGCGGCACGCTCGTCACCCTGGGCCTGATCGGGGTCACCTACGGCCTGATCGAGGGTCCTTCCGGCGGCTGGGGCGGCGGTCCCGCGCTGGGCGCCCTCATCGGCGGTGTCGCGCTCGGGGCGGCGTTCGCCTGGCGGGAGCGCCGCGCGGCCGCCCCGATGCTGCCGCTGCACCTGTTCTCCTCCGCCCAGTTCACGGTCACCAACGTGGTGACGTTCGTGGTCTACGGGGCGATCGGCGGCACGCTGTTCCTGCTCCCGATCCAGCTGCAGCTGGTCTCGGGCTACACCGCGCTGGAGGCGGGCGTCTCGATGCTGCCGGTCACCGCGATCATGCTGGCGCTGTCCGCTCGGTCCGGCGCGCTCGCCGGGCGCATCGGGCCCCGGCTGCAGATGAGCGCCGGGCCCTTGGTGGTCGGGGCCGGCCTGGCGCTGTTCTCCCGGGTCACCGCGTCTGGCGGGTACCTGGCGGAGGTGCTGCCGGCGGTCGCCGTGTTCGGCTTCGGGCTGGCGGTCACCGTGGCGCCGCTCACCGCCACCGTGCTGGCCGCCGCCCCGGCCCGGCACGCGGGCGTGGCG
>JAFMRC010000354.1 GCA_017354375.1 Nocardiopsaceae bacterium
CAGCACGCCGCCGACGTCGCCGGGCGCCGCTGGGACGAGCGTGCAGCCAGCGACGGCACCGGCCCGCTCATCTGGCGGACCCAGCCCCCGGATCCGGGTACCGGCGGCCAGGGCGCCGGAAGCGTCACCAGCGACGGCACAGCCCCCATCCACCTGGCCAAGATCCCGCCCGGCAACGGCCCCGCCGCCCGCGGCGGCACCGGCCCGGACGCGCCCGGAGCCCCGGGCACCACCCCGAATGCCCCCGCGGGGGCACGACCGCAAAGGAAGCACATGAGCGCACGGCATCGGTACACCATCAACCTGGAGCCCCCGACCACCGACGGGGAGTTCCTCGACAGCTGCGTCCACCTCGGCGATGTCCTAAAGTCCCTCGCCGAGCAGGTCAGCGAGTGGGCCGAGGGGCTCGGCGGGCTGAACCTGCCCAAGTCCGTCCTTAGCCCCCTCGACCAGCTGTCGGAGGGCCTCACCGAGGCCGCCTCCGGCGCCGCCCAGGCCGCGAAGGCGTTCGAGGACGAGTTCGAGGACGCCCGCGATGTCGCCTCCCGCGGCATGCACATCACCGGGCAGGACGCCGCCTAACCAACCCGGCGACGCGCTTTCACCGGGAGGCACTCAGCACCAGCGGGCCACCCACCCGCCCTACCAGGAATAAGGAGACACCGAAATGTCCATTACCCAGACTTGCCCTTACTGCGGCGGAAGCGGCGACGTCACGGTCAACGAGATTCCGCCAGCCGGTTCCAACTCTCCGGGGAGCGTCACTATCCGGGAGACGTGCGACGGCTGCGGCGGATCCGGGGAGATCACCCGCTAGCAGGCACTGACGGCCCCGAGGGCGCACGGCACTCGCTAGGAGGGACCGCGCGCCCGGCCGGGCACTCAGCAGCCGACCGGAACCGGAAGGAGCCCCACATGGCCAAGCCGCCCGGCGGCGGCCCTGCCGAAACAGGGGGCTGGAAAGGCCCCGCAGCCGGCGTGGCTGCGGGGCCTTGGTGGTGGTGGTGGTACTGGTGGTTGTGGGTGAGGTGCCTGGTCAGGTGTCGGTGACCTCGGTGACGGCGGCGCGGGCGGATTGCTCGTCGACGGTGGTTTTCCCTGCTGCGTAGGCGGCGACGAGGGCCGGGTTCTCCTTCTTCAGCGCGGCCGCGAGCTCGATCACCTCCGGCGGGGTCCGGGGCTGGGACTGGCGCGGGGACGGGACCAGCGCGTCGAACCCGCCGGCCCGCGGTGCTCGCGGGCGGCGATCTGGCGCACCATCGCCCCGCGCTGCCGCGAGGTCAGCGCGGGATCGGCCGCCTCCCGGATCAGCATGTACCGGAACAGGCCGATCGCCCGGGCCCGCTCCAGCCGTGCCTGCCGTTCTTCGTCCGCCTTGCTCATGCAGGCGGTCACCTCCCTGGCCAGGAACCTGTCATTGACCGGGAAACCCTCCCGCGCCGGCCCGCCGGCGGCACTCAGCACACCCCTGCTGCGGGCACGCCCAGCCCCCAGGCACATCCTTGAAGGAGACCCCATGCCGGTGACCCCCGCCACAACCCCCAGCGCAGATACCAGGCCGCCTCCCGACGAGATCGCGCTCACCGAGTACAAGCAGATCAAGGCCGAGCAGGCCAGCCGGATCGGCACCAGGGACAACCTCCTGTACGCCACGATGGTCGCCATCGGCGCCGTGATCGCCAGCTCTCCCGCGCCGGCCAGGTTCCTGCTGATCCCGCCTGTGACGTTCATCCTGGGATGGACCTACCTGGCCAATGACCACATGATCACGGCCATCGGGCGCTACGTGCGCGACCACCCGTCCCTGACCGGGATGCTGTGGGAGACCGAGCACTCGGCGGACAAGCGGCGGCGGTCACGGAAGGCGACACAGCTCGCCGTCGACCTCGCCACGTTCTGCGGGTCAGGCCTGGTGGCCCTCATCGTCTTCTGGCTCGCGCCAGGCCCGCAGGCGCCGCTGCTGCTGACCGCCTCCGCTATCGAGACCCTCGCCACGGGACTGCTGGCCTGCCAGTTCGTCCGGTACGCCGAACTTTCCAACCACCAGTAATCGCGATCAGGACAGGAGATCACCATGGGAATCTTCAACTTCGGCAGCAACGACCTGACCATCACCGGCCAGGCAATCGGTGTCGGTGCCAGCGTCACCACCGGAAACGACGCCGGGTCCGGCCGCGCGCGCGACACGCGCGATCGGACCTGCGACGGCCGTGATCGGACCGGCGACAGCGCAGATTCGGGCCATGACCACGTCAGCAACATCGGAACCGGGCGGGTCACCATCACGAACTCGTCAGTCGGCGGACGATTCATCCGCAATCGCACGCTCTAGCCCCCAGTCAGCACAGCCCCCTTGAGTCCTTTGGGTGGGCGCGCAGACCCCCGCCCCCGCATCCCTACCCGGCCAGCAGCCCGGAGACCCGGGGGCTCGGCACCGCCCTGGCCGCCCTGTACCCGGCCGGGGAGAATTGTCGAGAACGGGAGGGGGAACCGGGCAGCACGACCTCGCCGGTACCGGCCGCGGTGAGTACGAGCGCCACATGTGCGACCACGGCCTGAAGGCACCCAAGAGCAGCTACCAGCGGTGGAAGCCGCCCAGGGCGCGCGAGTACGCGCCCAAGCCGATGGACCCCGGCCAGCGCATCGAATGGCGAGACGGGCAAACCGGGCAGGCGCGCGCCGACACCAGGTGCCGACAAATGACAGGAAGGAGTTCCCTGTGATCTTCAGCGACATCACGCCAGGCATGTTCGTGCTCCTCGGAGGAACGGAACCGGCCCTGGTCATCAGCAAGGACCGTGGCGGCCGGACCATCAACGGCGGGCTCGAACCTCCCAGAGTCCAGGTCAAGACCCGCTTCCTCCCGGCTCCATTCGAACACTACGGCCCCGGCTTCCTGTCACCTCTGTGGATGTTCGAGCCGGTGACGACCGACTGGGAATTCATCGACTCGGTTGCTCAGGTATCCGGGCTGATCGGGCTCCAGGCCCGGCTGATAAGCGAGTGGGCCGACGCTCTGTCGGCCATGAGCCTGCCGAGCTCAGTGGTGAACCCGCTCTACGACACCAGCGACCGCCTCCACGGCCTGTCCGAATCCGTGGCGCACGCCCGCCAGGCGTTCAAAGAGCACTTTCACGAAGCCCGCGTCGCCGCAGCCCGCGGACTGCGTATCACCGGCGACGGCGCCGCCTAACGACCCCCGACCGAGCACTCAGCACACCCGCAATCGCACGCTCTAGCCCCCAGTCAGCACAGCCCTTTGAGTCCTTTGGGTGGGCGCGCAGACCCCGCCCCCGCATCCCTATCCGGCCAGCAGCCCCGGGAGCCCCGCGCGCCCGGGGCTGCCCCGTGCCCGAAGGAGGCCGACCATGGCCCGGCGCCTGTCCCGTTCCGCCGCCCCCGTCCCCTCCGAGCCCTGGGGCGCGCGGACCCGCCGTCCCGAGGCCGCCGCCCTGTCCGCCGTGGCACGGCTGACCCTCGGCTACGGGCGGTGGGTCGCCAGCAGCCCGGAGACCCGGGGGCTTGGCACCGCCCTGGCCGCCCTGTACCCGGCCGGGGAAATCGGCTACCTCGCCCACGCCGACCCGGCCCTGCTCGCCGGGTTCGCCGCCCCGGCCGCGGCCGTCGCCTGGACCTCTACGTGGAAGGCCCACCGGTCCCGGAAGTACTCGGCCGCCGCCGCGGCGCTGGCCGCCGGAGTCCCCGCCTGGCTGGCCGCGGCGGCTGCTACCGGCGTCACCAGCCTGCCCGAGCTGCTCGGCTACACCGCCGCCTCGGCCGGGGCCTGGTCGGCCGTCACGTGGTCCGACGTCCACCGGCACCGCCGCGCGATGAAGGCCAGGCGGGCCCGGTGGGCGGCGCTCGCCGCCGCTGCTGGGCTGCAGCACAGCCGCCTGGTGCGCGTGACCGACATCCCGACCGGCCAGGAATTCACCGTCGACATCCGCGCCACCGGCAGCACCGCCAGGAAAATCGCGGCCGGGGACCTGGCCGAGCGGCTCGCCGCCGCTGCCGGGCTCCCGGCCGAGCGGGTCCGCGTCCAGGCCGACGCCAGGCACGCCGGGAACATCATCGTCACCATCCAGGTCACCGACCCGTGGGCCGGCGCCACCACCCACCCCGCCCTGGATCCCGCCTACGCCCCGCCGCGCCGATCGGTCATGGACGAGCCGCTGGCCATCGGCCGCAACCCGGACACCGGCGGCCCCCTCACCCTGACGGTCTACGACGACCAGGGCGGGTGGCACACCAACGTCACGGCGGCCACCGGCGGCGGCAAGACCACCCTCTACAACAACGTGATAGAGCAGGCCACCGCGCGCACCGACATGCTGGTCATGGCCTGCGACCTGCGCAAGGGCACCATCCCGTTCTTCTGGCGCCCTGCCTTGGACTACGCGGCCGGGCTCGCCCCGGACGGCGCCCCCGAGTGGGGCAAGGCCCTGCGGATCCTGGAATGGGGCGCCGCCGTGATCCGCCTCCGGTCGGCCGCCAGCGGCGGCCGCAACCACGTCCCCCGGCCCGACGACCCGGCCCTGCTGATCATCGTGGACGAGGGCGACACCCTCCTGGGAGCGGACTCCCCGATCGCCCACAAGGCCAAGCCCCTGGCGGGAGAGATCCTCAAGGGAGGCCGGTCCGCCGGGGTGTTCCTCGCCTACGCCGGGCAGCGGTCCGTCGTCGCCTACACCGGCAACAAGGATCTGCACGCCAACTCGGGGAACAAGGTCATCCTGCGGGTCAACCGCGCCGCAGAGATGAACAACACCGTCCCCGGCTGGGAAGCCGACGGCATGCCCGACATGTCCACCTACGCCCAGGGCAAGCCAGGCGTTGCCCTCGTCGTCGGCCCCGATGGCCGGTGGGCCGCCGGGCAGGTCAGCGACTTGTCCGACCTGGACGCCGTCGGGGCCCTCGCCCGCCGCCGCGGCAAGCCCGGCGCCCGCTTCCCCGAGGCGATCGCCGCCGCCCTGGACGGCTACGCCGCCCGGCACGACGCCACCACCCCCACGGGCAACGCCCCGCTCATCAACCTCGATGCCGCCCGGTTTGCTCCCGGCCGGCCGCACCCGGTCACCCGGATGACCGACGACCTCGTCAGCGACGTCGCCGGGCAGCTCGCCGGGATGCCCGGCGCACCAGGCAAGCCCACGCCACTCGCGGACCTCATCGCCGCCCGCGACGCGGTCAACGCGGCCGAGGCCAACGACCCGGCCGTCAACCAGTCCATCCCTGTTCCCGAGATCATCGCAGCCCCCATCGTGCAGCTGCTCGACCGGCGGGGTGACGCCGGCGCCCGGCGCGACGAGATCGTCGCCGCCGTCGGCAAGTCCCGTTCCTCGGTCGCGAACTGGCTCGCCATCATGCGCGACCACGGCCGCATCGTCGCTAGCGGAAGTACCAGCGCCGCGCGGTACTACCTGCCCGAGCATGCACCGGAAGAGGAAGAGCCCGAGCAGGACAGTCCCGCTGACGACGTTGCGTAACCAAAAGCCGGTCCATCTTGTCCAGCCGCCTTGTCCAGGAACTTGTCCAGGCCGCCCCTCTATGTAAGGGCGATTGGACAAGTGGACAAGACAAGCCGGGCAAGCCTTCCCGTCACTACCCGTAGCTGAATCCCAGATCTGCCTTCGCGCGGGGACCGGATCCGGACTGTCCGGATC
>JAFMRC010000122.1 GCA_017354375.1 Nocardiopsaceae bacterium
GGCGAGCCTCGCCGCGCGCACCGGGCTGCGGCTGGTCCCCGCCGCGGTGGCGGCCGCTGCGTCGCAGGTTCCCGGGGCCGCTTACGATCCCGTGGCTCCGCCCGCGGGCGGCGTCGACATGGCGACGGCTGGAGGCGGCGTCAGCGTGGCGCCGACTGGGGGCGGCGTCGGCCTGGTGCCGCAGCCGGTGGTTTCCGTCCGCAGGCTACTGACGCTGCGCACCGCGGAGTTCGCGATGGTCAGTGTTTCACCCCCCGGCCGAAGGCTGGTGGCGCTGGCCCGGGCCGTCCCGGCCAGGCTCCCTCGGCCAGCCGTCGCCGGTGGCTCGTCAGCGACCGGTGGCTCGTCAGCGACCGGTGGCTCGTCAGCGACCGGTGGCTCGCCGACGGCCGAATCGAAGGCGGTCGCCTCCAGCGTGCCGGCCTCCAGCACGGAAGGGGCGTCGTGATGCCACCCCCAGAGCTGCCTCGCCCTTCGCAGGGCCATGTCTACCTGGGCTGGCAGTACGCGGTGCTGCACCCGGACCCGGGCCCGTTGCCGCGCCGCCCCGTGCCCCCGCGACAGCCACAACTGTCGCGGGAGTGGCTGGCCGCGCAACGGCGCGAGGAGAACCTGCTCGACCGGCCGCTCAAGATAGCGGTCGCCGCCGTGATGGTGGTGATGGTCGTGGCGATCGTCGTGGTCACCGCGGGCTGGCTTCCGGCGTTGCCCCTCGCGCCGGTGTTCGCCGGCTGCGTGTTCGCCGGCGGGTTCGCCGGGTACGCGATCTGGCAGGGCGAGCGGGCGCTGCGCGAGCGGGTCGCCGCCGAGCGACGGCGGGTCGAGCGGTTCCGCGCCGACGCCGAGCGGCAGTTGTTCGCCTGGCAGGCAGAGCACGCGAGGCAGGTGAAGGAGTGGCAGTCCAGCCGATTCGCCTACGAGAACCAGAAACGCTGGTATGCGGTGCCCCTCCCGGCCGGGATCGACCGGGTGGACGTGGTCGGCGGCACGCTGCCCGGCTGGTCGGCGCTGCTGACGATGACCGGCGCCTACCGGCTCGCGGCCGGCGGCGAGGTGACCGTGCTCGACCTGTCGGGCGGGGCGATCGCGGCCGATCTGCTCGCGGTCGCCGAGGCGGCGGGCATCGCGCCGAACATCTGGGTGCTTCCCGGCGACCTGCCGCGCCTGGACCTCACCGCATCGCTCCCTCCCGCGTCGCTCGCGGACGTGCTCGCGACCGCGTCCGACGCGGCCACCGGCAGCGGAGGGGGAGATGACGGGGCCGGAAGCCGGGGTGACGCCGGGGATCCCGCGCTGGACAACAGCATCCTGGAACGCGTGCTCGGCGTGCTCGGCTCCGACACCGGGATGCCTCGAGTGGCCGCCGGGCTGCGCACCCTCGCCCAGGTCGGCGACCCGTACGATGACATCGCGGCGGGCGTGCTCACCGAGGAAGAGGCCAGTCAGCTGAGCACGCTGTTCGGCCGGGACGCAACCGACCGCGTCGTGCTGGAGCGCGCTCTTTCTCTCCAGGCGCGGGTCGGCAAGCTCGCCACCGCCGCCACGGATCCCCGGTCGCTGCCGCACAGCGCCCTGCGAGTGGTCGCGATCGACCAGCAGGCCGGGACGGCGACCGCGGAGATCCTCGGCTGCTTCGTCGTGACCGCCCTGACGCACCTGCTGGCCAGGCTCACGTCCGGCCAGCGCGGACGGTCCGGCCGGCGCGGTCGCAGCGGCAAGAAGGCCGAGCCCTGGCAGCACACCGTGTTCCTGCTTGGCGCCGAACGGCTGCGCGGTGATGTCACCGACCGGCTCGCCGGCGCGTGCGAGACCTCCCGCACCGGCCTCGTGCTCGCCTACAGATCCGTTCCGCGCCAGGTACGGCAGCGAATAGGACGCGGCAACGCCGCGGTGGCGTTCATGCGGCTCGGCAACGCGGAGGACGCCAAGGCGGCCAGCGAGCAGATCGGAACCCAGCACAGGTTCGTGCTGTCGCAGCTCACCGAGACGGTCGGGTCGTCGGTGACGGACACCACCGGCACCTCCTACACCAGCACGGTTGGCGGCAGCGAGTCGCTGGCGGCATCGGACTCGGCCAGCGATTCCACGTCCACTGGCACGGGGAAGGCCGCCGACAGTAGCTTCCTCCCGTTCGCCGGCACCACGTCGCGCAGCCGGGAGAAGGGCAGTTCCCGCGGAGTGTCCCAGACGGAGTCGATCACCGAGGGGATCT
Organism: Nocardiopsaceae bacterium; assembly: GCA_017354375.1. GTDB lineage: Bacteria > Actinomycetota > Actinomycetes > Streptosporangiales > Streptosporangiaceae > Trebonia. The sequence continues at coordinate 2,213 of JAFMRC010000122.1, forward strand.
CCGCCAGCACCGCGTGGGGCGCGTCCACGTCGCTGGCTACGGGCAGCAGCGAGTCGCTGGCGCGGTCCGTGCAGCGTTCCAGGGAGTTCCTCGTCGAGGCCAGCGAGTTGCAGCGGCTCCCCCCCACCGCGATGATCTTGAGCTACGCCACCGCGGCGGGCCGTCAGGTGCTGATGGCCGACGTCAACCCGGCGATCGGCGGACTCGCCGTCGCCACCACGGCCCCGCTCGCCGAGGCCGGCCTGTTCCGCGCCACACCCCCGGCGCCGCCACCGCCGCGGCCGGACATAGAGGAGCCGAACCTCGGCCCTCCCGCCGCACGCCTCGACTGGCGCCGCCGCTGACCAGGCCGTAGCCACCGGGCCATAGCCGCTGACCTGGCTTTAGCCCGCTGATCGGGCCGTAGCCGCTGAACCGAGGCGGAGCCGCCGTGCGCAAAGAAGCGCCCGGGTTCCGGCGTTTCGCTGGAACGGCAGACAGTAACTTGATATTCACTAAGAGTGACAACTCTGCGTGCCGCAGCGTCGCCGGCCCTCACCCCACCGAGCCCCATCCCGTTGGCCCCCACCCCGCCGACTCCCGTCGGCCCCGCTCAGGCGGTCGGCCAGTCGCAAGCTGACACGTGGCGCGCCGCTACCTGGCTGCGGTTGTGGATGACCATGCTCGGGCTCGCGTTCCTCACCGGCCGGCCGCTACCCTCGCCGCCGCCCCAGGCCCTCGCCGCCGCGGCATACCAGCCTCGCCGGACGGGCCGGATGATCGCGTCGCTGGCCGAACGGCTGGCCGCCGAGCGCGGTGCCGCGCTGCGCGGTTGCTACCCGCCGGCCGAATTGGCCCGGTCGCTGGCCGGCCTCGGGAAGCGCCTGCTGGCGGGTCAGCAGGTCCCCGCGCGGGCGGGCCAGGTATGGGTGATACCGCAACTGCGGTGGGCGCACGAGGCCACCAGGATCGGCTGGGACAGTGTTAGCCGGGACGGGGCGGGCGGGGACGGGACGGGCCGGGACACCGCGGCGTGCCGTCCGGACGACCTCGCGCCACCGCTGGACTTCGCACTCGCCGGGCTCCCCGACTGGCCCGGGATCCTGGTCGGCCAACGCCTCGACCTGCTGCTCCGCCATCCCGCGGCGCTCACCGCCCCGGCCAACAGCGCGCTCGCCGCGACCGCGCTGTTCGGCGCGGACGGCCACGCGGCCTTCCGCGGGGCGCTCGCCGCCGACCTGGCGCTGGTCATCCCCCCGACGGTTCCCTCCAGGAACCCCTTTCCATACCGAACGGATATCGCCGGCTCCCCCTCCACCAGGGGGTCCGAGGCTAGCGCTGTCCACCTCGACCCGGCAGCCGTGGCGGAGGCCGCGAGAGTGATGGACTGCCCCGCGGACTGGCTCATCGCGCTCATGCGGTAGTCGGCAAGCGGATAGCATCGGCGACGATGGATAGCAGCTACCGCGAAGGCGGCCGGCCCCGGCTGCCGGTACGCGCCAAAATCGCCACCATGGCCGGCGGTACCGCCGCGAGGGTCTCCCGGATGGCCGGGAGGGACGGTTCCGTCATCGGCGGCATCGTCGGCCTGAGGCTGGAACCTGGCCTGCTGTCGATGCTCGCTCAGGGACGGCAGGTCGCGCTCGTCACCGGGACCAACGGCAAGACGACAACGACACGGCTGATCACGGCGGCGCTAGGGGTGCTCGGCCAGGAGGTCGCCTCCAACGCGTTCGGCGCGAACATGGAGGCCGGGCTCACATCCGCGCTCAGCCGCGCGCCGGACGCGACGATGGCCGTGCTGGAGACGGACGAGAAGTACATCCCGGCCATGATCGCCGCGACCCGCCCCCGGGTGGTGGTGCTGCTCAACCTGAGCCGGGACCAGATGGACCGCGCGGCCGAGATCTGGCTGCTGGCCCGGCGCTGGCGGGAGGCCTTGGCCAGCGCGCCGGGCTGCCGGGTGGTGGCCAACGCCGACGATCCCCTCGTAGCGTGGGCGGCCAGCGGGGCACGGGAAGTCACCTGGGTGGCGGCCGGCCAGCGCTGGCGGGAGGACTCCTGGTGCTGCCCGAACTGCGGCGCCCACCTGCGGCGCGACGGTGACGACTGGTCCTGCCACGAGTGCTCCAACCGGCGCCCGCCGGTCAGCTGGGTGCTGGCGGACGAGGTCATGATCGACCCGTCCGGCATCGCCCGCCAGATCGAGCTGGCGCTCCCCGGGCGGGCCAACCGGTCGAACGCGGTAGTCGCGCTCGCGGCGGCCGATGCCTTCGGAGTGAAGGTGCCGAGCGGCCTGCGAGCGCTGCGCACGGTCACCTCCGTGGCCGGCCGCTATACGCAGGTGCGGCGTCGCGGCACCGAGCTGCGGTTGCTGCTGGCGAAGAACCCGGCCGGCTGGCTGGAGGCCCTGGACGTGCTCGCTCCCGCCCCGGTGCCGGTGCTGCTGGCGGTGAACGCCCAGGGGCCGGACGGCCGGGACACCTCCTGGCTGTGGGACGTGGACTACCGGCGGCTGCGCGATCGCACCGTCCTGGTAGGCGGTGAGCGCAGGATCGACCTGGCCGTCAGGCTGGAGGCCGACGAGGTGCCGTTCCGGCTGGTGAACGATCTCGACGAGGCGATCACCATGGCGCGCGAACCGGTGATCGAGGTGCTGGCCAACTACACCGCGTTCCAGCAGTACCGCGCCGTGCTGGGAAGGACCGAGTAGCCGTGCCGGGAAGAAGGACCGTGCCGGGAAGGCTTGCGCTGAGAAGGAGCGCGCCGGGGAGGAACGAGCATTGAAGACGCTGCGGCTGGTGTGGATCTACCCCGACCTGCTGAGCACGTACGGCGACCGCGGCAACGCGCTCGTCCTGGAGCGCCGTGCCCGGCTGCGCGGCTTGCCGGCCGAGGTCACCGAGGTGAATTCCGACCAGCGCGTGCCGGCGGACGGCGATGTCTACCTGATCGGCGGCGGGGAGGACGTGCCGCAGACGCTGGCCGCGCGCCGGCTGATCGCCGACGGTGGCCTGCGCGAGGCGGTGGCCCGCGGCGCGGTGCTGTTCGCCGTCTGCGCCGGCTACCAGGTGATGGGTCATGAGTTCGGCGGCTCGGACGGCGAGCCGGTCGCCGGCCTCGGCCTGCTGGACATGCACAGCGCTCGCGCCGAGCCGCGGTCGGTGGGGGAGATCGTGGCCGACGTGGACCCGGCCCTGGGCGTGCCGCGGCTCACCGGGTTCGAGAACCACCAGGGTCACACGAAGCTCGGCCCGCAGGCCAGGCCGCTGTCCCGCACGATCCTCGGCACCGGCAACGGCGACGGCACCGAGGGCGCCTACCAGGGCCGGGTGGTCGGCACCTACCTGCACGGTCCCGCGCTCGTCAGGAACCCCGGCCTGGCGGACCTGCTGCTCACCTGGGCGGCGGGCGAACTGCCGCCGATGCCCCCGGAGTCGGAGACCCTCGCCGCCCGCCTGCGCGACGAGCGCCTGGCCGCCGTCACCCCCCAGCCGTAGCCGCAGGATCATTGTGGGTAGTTCACCATGCTCCGCCATGGAAAAGGACCCACGTTCCCGGCCTACCGGGATGCCGAGTGGGAGACGGCTCCTGTTGTCGCGAGACACGTGGGCAGTCAGCTGACGCGCACGAGTCGGATTTCCCAGCTGGGCTTGTCGGGGTTTTCGATGTGGTCGAGTTTCCAGGTCTGGTCGCGGACCGGGAAGGTGTCGCCGGGGTGGAGCAGGTACTCGTGCTCGGCCTCTGCGCCGACGGCCAGGGTGACCTCGATCTTGCCGTCAGGGTGGAGTGCCGGCCAGAGGGCGCCGAAGCTGGCGATGTCTTCGTTGGCCTGGGTGCCGTGGGAGAGCCAGACCTCGTCAATGGGCATGATCACTTCTCCAGGGTTGTGTATCACGGGCTAATGCCTTCTCGGAGTTGCTGCGCGGTCATCGGTTCCGGGTGCAACCGGCCCCATGGATTACGCAGGTGAAGCTTATTTTCGTCATCGACCCGTATGACTTCGTAGGCGTGGCCGGGGTTGAGCTTATGAGGCAGCTGTACCTCGCCCTCGTCCAGCGGGCGAGTGCCGACGAGGATGGGGCGGCCGCTGTCGAGCAGGCCGCGGAACCGTTCGGTGAGCATCACGTCTCCGCTGATGGTCGTGTCCTCTCTCGCCTTGTGGTCTCCGGGGAGGGCTCGGGTGACCGCGGGCCGGCCGGTGAGCTGGGTCAGGATTTCCGCCCAGTCGCCGGCGGTCGTGCCCTCGTGGAGCCGTTCGTACTCCTTCGGCGCCGGGGTCACCTCGCGTCCTTCGTGCTCGCACTGCCGGGGCCAGCGTTCCTCCCAGTCCGCTCGCCGGCTGTCGGTCCACGTGCGGTCGATTCCGGCGAGTGCCTTTTCCAGGATCGAGGGCCAGGCCACGGCGGCGGTTCCGGAACTGGCGAACGCGGGCTGATCCGGGCGCCTGCTGCTGACTGGCAGGTCTGGCGTCACCGTCAGGGTGGTCTCGCGTCCGGTCGGCTTCCAGGACCGGGACTGGCTGTCGTAGGCCGCCTCGTGCAGGCGTACCTCGTAGTTCCCGTCGTCGGCTTCCCGGATGCGGTCCCTGATGGCCCGCGGGCTGTGCCCGGCGACCGCGCCGATGGCGGTGATCACGCCGCAGTCGCCGAGCCTGCCCTGCTGGACCTGGTCGCGGGCCGGATTGCCGTCGAACAGCGGAGTCCGGGTGCCGTCCGGCCGGTCCAGCGGGCGGCCGTGCACATCGGGGCTTCCCGGCCGCCGGTCCGTCGCGAAGTCCAGCTTGCCCAGCCTCGTGCCCTCGTCGTTGTCGGAGATCCTGACCGCGTCGGCAAGCCCGCGGGCGCGTCCCGCGTCACCCGGCATTGCGCCGCGGGTGTCGAGCGGGTCGCCGATGCCGCGCCCCCACAGGATCTCGTACTCGGCTGTGTACCGGTCGTAGCATTCCCTCCGCGTCATGCCGCCGGGCAGGGGCGGGCAGGGAGGAGGCGGCTCGTCAGCCGGCAGGCCGTGCTCCCGGGGCCGGTCCGGGCCGCGATCGACGGAACCGCGCGGACGGTCGAAGCTGCCCATAACCGCGAGATCATCGCATGAGAGCCCATGTGCATCCGAGCCCCTTTCGTCGGCACGGCAAAGCGTTGCCAGCACCCCGACAACGCCAGATTAGCCGCAAATGGTGGCTGTCTGCCAGTAACCGGATACCGGGAGTTCGGCCCAGGGGCACGCCGACGAGATTTTCCATCGACGTGGCGTTTTCTAGCACTATAAGTGCCAGAAAACTCCACACCACGCTTGACGTCCCTTTGCGGGCCAGGCGCCGGCACATTGCGCTAGCGGAAGCCTTGGCTAATCCCTTCACGTCTCCGTTCGCCGGCCGCAGGTGCGCCCGCAGGTGCCAGCCGAGGAGCGCCTGGCCATGCAGCCCGTGCACCGGAAGCGGTGGCGCGTGCATGAACCGCTTGTAGGTTTCGTGACCTCGAACAACGGGAGGTCGCGTCCGACCTGCAGGCGTGGTGCTGCCAGAACTCCCGGACCATCTGCTCGTCCACTCCCACGAGACCCGGCGGCCCGCCGCCTGATACCGGCGTGCTCGTCGCCTGGTACCGGCGTGCCCGCTGTCAGTCCCGCGCGGGATTCCGTTAGGCTCCATACCGGGACTAAGGCCCATGGAGACCAAGGCACAGTTGACAATTAAGGAGCCGACGTGGCGACCATCGAAGCGGTGCACGCCAGGCAGATCCTGGATTCCCGTGGCAACCCGACCCTTGAGGTAGAGGTCGTCCTCGACGACGGGTCGCATGGCATCGCGGGCGTGCCGAGCGGCGCGTCGACCGGCGCCTTCGAGGCGGTCGAACTGCGCGACTCCGAAGACGAGTACGGCGGCAAGGGCGTCACCAGGGCAGTCGAGGCGGTCAACGAGGAGATCCAGGACAAGATCATCGGCAGCGAGGCCGACGACCAGCGCCTGCTTGACTACGAGCTGATCGACATGGACGGCACCCCGGGCAAGTCACGGCTGGGCGCGAACGCCATCGTCGGCGTGTCGATGGCGACCGCGCGCGCCGCCGCCGACTCGGCGGGACTGGAGCTGTTCCGCTATCTCGGCGGGCCGAACGCCCATGAGCTTCCCGTCCCGATGATGAACATCCTCAACGGCGGGGCGCACGCCGACAACAACGTCGATGTCCAGGAGTTCATGATCGCCCCGATCGGCGCGCCGACCTTCACCGAGGCGCTGCGCTGGGGCGCGGAGACCTACCACGCGCTCAAGTCGGTGCTCAAGCAGCGCAAGCTGTCCTCCAGCATCGGCGACGAGGGCGGCTTCGCCCCGGACCTGGAGAGCAACCAGGTCGCGATCGACCTGATCGTGGAGGCCATCGGCAAGGCCGGCCTCACCCCGGGCCGGGACGTAGCGCTCGCGCTCGACGCCGCCGCGACCGAGTTCTACCACGACGGCAGCTACCTCTTCGAGGGCAAGCCGCGCACGTCCGCGGAACTCACCAAGATCTACGCTCAGTGGGTCAGCGACTACCCGCTGGTCTCCTTCGAGGATCCCCTGGCCGAGGAGGACTGGGCCGCCTGGCATGACTTCACTGCGGCCCTCGGCGACAAGATCCAGATCGTCGGCGACGACATCTTCGTCACCAACCCGGAGCGCATCCGCTGCGGCATCGCCGAGAAGTCCGCCAACGCCCTGCTCGTGAAGGTCAACCAGATCGGCACCGTCACCGAGACCCTCGACGCGGTAGACCTGGCGCACCGGGCCGGCTGGAGGTGCATGATCAGCCACCGCTCCGGCGAGACCCCCGATACGTTCATCGCCGACCTCGCGGTCGCCACGAACGCTGGGCAGCTCAAGACCGGCGCCCCGGCTCGCGGCGAGCGCCTCGCCAAGTACAACCAGTTGCTGCGCATCGAGGAGTACCTCGGCGACGCCGCCACCTACGCGGGCGCCTCGGCGTTCGGCAGGTTCACCACGAGCTGATGGAGTCCCGAGACCGGCAGGCCCAAGAGCCCCGAGGCCGGCAGCAGGGCAATTCCGCCGCGCAGGCCGCCGCGCTGGTGGCGGCGGCGCGGCAGACGCGCCTGACCGGACGGGCCACGCTGCTGGCCGTCGTGATCTGCGCGATCGCGCTGAGCCTGGCGTACCCGATCCGGGAGTACATCGCGCAGCGGCAGCAGATCGACCAGCTCACCGCCGAGCACCAGGCGATATCCGCGCAGCTCAAGGCCCTGGCCGCGGAGAAGGCAAAGCTCAGCCAGGCGCAGTACGTCGAGCAGCAGGCCGAGGACAAGCTGCACATGTGCTTCCCGCGCGAGCAGTGTTACGAGATCGTGTCCGGCCAGCCGAAGTCCGCCGCCGCTGCGGCGCCCGCGCACCACGGCAGTCCCTGGTATGACAAGCTGTGGCACTCGGTCCAGCGCGCGGACAGCGAACCGGCCCGGTGATCAGCAACCGTGACTCCAGGGCGGTCGCCGTCCAGCTCGGCCGCCCGCCGCGCGGCGTGCGCGCGGTCGCGCACCGGTGCCCGTGCGGCCTGCCGGATGTCGTCCAGACCCCGCCCCGGCTGCCGGACGGCACCCCGTTCCCGACCCTGTACTACCTGACCTGTCCCCGCGCCGTCGGCGCGATCGGCGGCCTGGAGGCGAGCGGCATGATGCGGGAGATGACCGCGCGGCTGGCCGAGGACGCGGAAACCCGCGAGGCGTACGAAAGCGCCCACCGCGACTACCTGACACGCCGGGACGAGGTCGCGGCGGCCTCCGGCGTGGCGCCGCTGCCGGAAGGCACCCAGAGCGCCGGCGGCATGCCGGAGCGGGTCAAGTGCCTGCATGCCCTCGCCGCCCACGAGCTGGCCGTGCCGGGCGCGAACCCGTTCGGCCGGGCCGCCCTGGATGCCGCCGGCCCGTGGTGGGACCGCGGCCCGTGCGTGGATCCCCCGGGAGGATCCCAGGAGGAATGCGCCGAGGAGGACGATTGACCACCCGCCGCGTCGCCGCCGTGGATTGCGGCACGAACTCGATCCGCTTGCTGATCGCGGACCTTGATACCGAACGGATGGTGGCGACTGATATATCGCGCCAGATGCGGATCGTCCGCCTGGGCGAAGGCGTCGACCGGACCGGCCGCCTCGCGAACGCGGCCATCGACCGCACGATAGCCGCGCTGGGCGAGTACGCGGAGGAGATTCGCTCCCAGGCACCGGAGGAGGTGCGGATGGTCGCGACCAGCGCCACCAGGGACGCCGAGAATTCCGCCGAGTTCACCCGCCGCGTCAAGGAAGTCCTCGGCGTCGAGCCCGAAGTCGTGTCCGGCGATGAGGAAGCCGGGCTGTCCTTCAGCGGCGCCACCCGCGAGCTGGCGGGAACCGGTGGCGGCCCGTACCTGGTCGCCGACATCGGCGGCGGCTCAACCGAGTTCGTGGAGCCAAGAGCCCATGTTTCGGTGAACATCGGGTGCGTCCGCATCACCGAGCGACGACTGCACGGCGACCCTCCGTCGTCCGCGGAGGTCGCGGCGGCGACCGCGGACATCGACGCCGCGCTGGACACGGCGGCCGAGACGGTTCCCGTCACCGGGGTGAGGACGCTGGTCGGGCTGGCCGGCTCGGTCACGACCGTCGCGGCCATCGCACTGGGGCTGGAGGACTACGACGCCGAGCGCATCCACCATTCGCGGATCTCCGCGACCCAGGCACACGAGATCTCCTCCCGCCTCCTCGCCCAGACCCGAGCGGAACGCGCCGCGATACCGGTGATGCACCCGGGCCGCGTCGACGTGATCGGCGCGGGCTCGCTGATCCTGGACCGGATCATGACCCGGTTCGGCTTCACCGAAGTCCTGGTCAGCGAGCACGACATCCTCGACGGCATCGCCTGGAACCTCGTCCAGTGACCCCGCCCCGCCCAGCGCCTCCGCCGTTCGTCGCGCCAGGAACGGGGTGGCCGGACGATCCCGCCACGTCAGTCACTCCAGTTGCCCAGAGCCCCGGTGACGTGGCGGAACTCGCGGTCAGAGCCCCGGCCCTGGCCGAGCTGGAGGCCCGGCAGTCGGTGTGCCGCGCCTGCCCCCGCCTGGTCTCCTGGCGCGAGGAAGTCGCGGCGACGAAGCGCAAGTCCTTCCGCGACGAGCGGTACTGGGGCCGTCCCATCGCGGGCTGGGGCGATCCCGAGCCGTCGATCCTGATCGTGGGCCTTGCCCCCGCCGCGCACGGCGGGAACCGGACCGGGAGGATCTTCACCGGCGATCGCAGCGGCGACTTCCTGTTCGCGTCGCTGCACCGGTGCGGACTGGCCGCGCAGCCGACGAGCGTCCGCGCGGGCGACGGCCAGCGGCTGATCGGGACCAGGATGGCGGCGGCGGTCCGCTGCGCGCCGCCGGACAACAAGCCGACCCCGGCCGAGCGCGACGCCTGCGCGCCGTGGCTGGCCGCGGAACTGAGGCTGGTCGCCGACTCGGTCCGCGTGATCGTCTGCCTGGGCGGTTTCGCCTGGCAGGCGCTGCTCCCCGTCCTGGCCGCGGCGGGCTACCCCCTCCCGCGCCCCCGCCCCTCCTTCGGCCACGCCGCGGAGGCTGTAATCCCCCGCCCCGCCGCCCCTGCTGCCTCTCCCGGCTCCGCAGCTTCTGCTGCCCCCAGCGACTCTGCCGTTCCTAACGGAATCCTCCTCCTCGGCTGCTATCACCCCAGCCAGCAGAACACCTTCACCGGCCGCGTCACCCCCGCCATGCTGGACGCCGTCTTCACCCGCGCCCGCTCCTGGGCAGTCTCCTCACGCGGATGAAAGTGCCGTTGCTACGGCTGTAGCCGTAGCAAAGTGCCGTTGATGCATCCTCAACAAGGCGCGGGATCCCCGTGACCCGTCAGCGCTGGACGCGGGCGCTGCCGCCGGCGGCGAGGGCCGCGACCTCGGACAGGGTGGCCATCGAGGTGTCACCCGGCGTGGTCATGGCGAGCGCGCCGTGCGCCGCGCCGTACTCGACCGCCGTGGCCAGGTCGTCGAACGTCATCAGCCCGTAGATGAGGCCGGAGGCGAAGCTGTCCCCGCCGCCGACCCGGTCGAGGATCTCCAGGCCGGGCCGGTGCGTCGCCTCGGCGAACCCCCCGGCCGCCCAGGCGACCGCGCCCCAGTCGTTGACCGTGGCCGACCGCACCGCCCGCAGGGTCGTCGCGACCACCCTCAGGTGCGGCAGGTCGCGGACCACCTCGCCGATCATCGCCTTGAAGCTCGCCGCGGACAGCGAGCCGTAGTCCGCCCCGGCCTCCGGCACCTCGTAGCCGAGGCAGGCGGTGAAGTCCTCCTCGTTGCCGAGCAGCACGTCGACGTGGCGCACCAGCCGCCGGTTCACCTCCTGCGCCCGCTCGGGGCCGCCGATCGACTGCCACAGGCTCGGCCGGTAGTTCAGGTCGTAGGACACGATCGTGCCGTGACGCCGCGCCGCCTGGGCGGCCTCCGCGATCACCTCGCCGGCGGCCGGGGACAGGCCCGCGTAGACACCGCCGGTGTGGAACCACCGGACGCCGAGGTCCCCGAAGACATGCTCCCAGTCGATCTCACCGGGCTTGAGCTGGCTGATCGCGGTGTGACCACGGTCGGAGACGCCTCGCGCGCCGCGGACACCGAAGCCCCGTTCGGTAAAATTCAGGCCGTTGCGCACCGCCCGCCCCACGCCGTCGTGCGGCACCCAGCGGACGAGCGACGTATCCACGCCCCCGGCCAGGATGAGGTCCTCGGCCAGCTGCCCGATGTCGTTGTCCGCGAACGCGGTCGCCACGGCCGCCCGCAGCCCGAAGCAGCGGCGCAGCGCGCGGACCACGTTGTACTCGCCGCCGCCTTCCCAGACACGGAACGACCGCGTGGTCCGGATCCGGAAGTCGCCGGGGTCGAGGCGCAGCATGACCTCGCCGAGGGAGAGCGCGTCGAGCCGGCACGACTCCGCCGGCCTGGTCTGGATGAGGGGCATAACGCACCTTCCGCGATCGCCACGGCCTCCGCCGTCAGCCTCGTGATCTCGTCGAACTTCCCGGCCGAGAGCAGGGCGCGCCCGGCCATCCAGCTGCCGCCGACCGCGGGCACGGCCGGGTGGGCCAGGTAGCGGCCGAGGTTGGCCGCGGTTACCCCGCCGGTCGGGATGAACTTCACCATGCCGAACGGGGCGGCCAGCGCCCGCAACGTCGCTAGCCCGCCGAGCTGCTCGGCGGGGAAGAACTTCACCGTCTCGACGCCCGCGTCGAGCGCGGCCATCAGCTCGGTCGCCGTGGCGACGCCGGGGAAGACCGGCACGCCGCGCGCCTGGCATTCCCGCACGATCCGCTCGCTGAAGCCGGGGGTGACGACGAACCGGGCGCCGGCGTCGATGACCCGGGCCGCCTGGCCGGCGGTCAGCACCGTGCCGGCGCCGACCACCAGGTCCGGGTCGGCGGC
>JAFMRC010000355.1 GCA_017354375.1 Nocardiopsaceae bacterium
ATCGCCCGGTCCGCCTCATCCAGGCCGACCGCCCGGCCGCCGCCCGCCCGGCCGCCGCCCGTCCGGGCCTCGGCCGTCCGAACGGGCTTCGGCGGCGCGCCCCGCGGATCGGACGCAGATGAATTTCTTGATGCCATATGAGAAGTTTACAGAATATTATTCCTGTAACTAGCGGAGTTTTCGTCGATCATGCATCATGGACTCGTTAACCGTGTCGACGAGGACGCGTGTTGTGGTGGACGTGAGAGGCGGCAAGCCATGAAGGTCGGCATTCCCCGCGAGGTCAAGAACCACGAGTACCGGGTGGCGATCACGCCGGCGGGCGTGCGCGAGCTGGCCGGCCACGGCCACGAGGTCCTCGTCGAGAAGGGCGCGGGCGACGGTTCCGCGCTGGGCGACGACGCCTACGTCGCCGCCGGCGCGACGATCGTCCCGGACCCGGATGAGGTCTGGGGCGCCTCGGACATGGTGTGCAAGGTCAAGGAGCCGGTGGCGGAGGAGTACCACCGGATGCGGCCCGGCCTCGTGCTGTTCACCTACCTGCACCTGGCCGCGAACAAGGCCTGCACCGACGCGCTGCGCGAGCACCGCGTCACCGGCATCGCATACGAGACGGTCCAGCTCGCCGACGGCTCCCTCCCGCTGCTCGCCCCGATGTCCGAGGTCGCCGGGCGCCTCGCCCCGCAGGTCGGCGCCTACCACCTGATGCGGCCGGGCGGCGGCTACGGCGCGCTGCTCGGCGGCGTGCCCGGCACCCGGGCCAGCGAGGTCGTCATCATCGGAGGCGGCGTCTCTGGCATCCAGGCCGCCCAGATCGCCGTCGGCATGGGCGCCCGCGTCACCGTGCTGGACAAGAACGTCGCCAGGCTCCGCCAGATCGACGCCGTCTACCAGGGCCGGATCCAGACGGTCGCCTCCAACGCCCACGAGGTCGAGCGATCCGTTCGCGAGGCCGACCTGGTCATCGGCGCGGTGCTGGTCCCGGGCGCGAAGGCCCCCAAGCTGGTCGGCAACGACCTGGTGCGGGAGATGAAGCCGGGCTCGGTCCTGGTGGACATCGCGATCGACCAGGGCGGCTGCTTCGCCGACTCCCGGCCCACCACGCACGCCGACCCGACGTTCACCGTGGCCGATTCGGTGTTCTACTGCGTCGCGAACATGCCCGGCGCGGTGCCGCACACCTCTACCTACGCACTGGCCAACGTGACGCTGCCGTACGTCATCGAGCTGGCCAGCCGGGGCTGGAAGGACGCGCTGCGCGCCGACTCCGCGCTGGCGCTGGGCCTGAACACCGTCGACGGGACGCTCACGAACGCCCCGGTCGCCCGCGCGCACGGCTATGACTCCGTCACCGTCGCCGACGCCCTGGCCTGAGCGCTCGCGAATGGCTGGCTGGGTGCCTTCGGGGTAGGGGCGGGGGTGCCGGGGGTATGCGGGAGCGGGGACGGGGTGAATGCCCCGTTATGCGGGGGTGTGTCCGGGCGCGGGAACGTGCCGGACGGGCCGTGCCCGGGGCGGAAGGGCTTCGCGTGGAGGATACGTGAGCAGGGAGCGCACTTATCCTCCACGCGGGCGCGATCGCGGCCCTGCAGATACCCTGGCGGGTATTACGGGCTGGTGGTGCGAACGGCAGAGGCGGGGCACCGGCGCCTTATATGTTGTCCATCGACCCGGCAAGGCTGCGAGGACGCATGTCCGTCCAGGTGTCCTCGACGAATTGAAGGCATGCCTTTCGGCTGTCGGCTGGCTTAACTACATTCCATCCGGCCGGAATATCCATATGCGCCGGCCAGAGAGAATGCTGATGTTCGTCATTGCGCAGAACCACGTAGCTGGCGTCGTCTGATTCAAAAGGACTCGCCACTGTCCACCCCCTCCGTTACGCGGGCCGAGTATATATGGGGAGCGGTCCGGCGTCCAGAAGGTATCAAAGGCGCCCCGAAGGGCCTCTGTACTGGTGAGCGCGGTTCCTGCGCGAGTTCTCCCGCATTCCGGCAGTAGATGGGGTTAGTTATGGATGATGCGCGATCGCCGCGGAACCCGCGTGAAGAACTGTTGTGCCGCCTGTTCGCCGAGGTGCTGAACGTGCCGGAAGTGGGGGTCGAGGACAGCTTCTTCGACCTGGGCGGGGACAGCATCGCCTCGATGCAGCTGGTGAGCAAGGCCCGTGAGGCGGGCCTGGAATTCGACCGCCGTGACGTGTTCGTCCACCGATCGGCGGCGGGCCTGGCCGAGGTGGCTCGTGAGGTGGCGACCAGCGAGGCGGGAGACCGGGCCTCCTTCGATGACGACGACCTGCCCCTGCTGGACCTCTCCCCAGAGGAAATCGACAGCCTCGAACGACGCGTATCAGGTGCGTGACGTCGGCTATCGGGTTAATCGACGACGCCGCTACGACGCGCGAGGGAAATTCGATGAAGACAGGCGGGCCAGATATCCTCCCGTTGTCGCCGTTGCAGGAGGGGCTGCTGTTCCACGCCCTGTACGACGGCGGCGCGGACGTCTACGTGGTGCAGCTCTCGCTGGAGCTGACGGGGCGGGTGGACGCGGGGCGGCTGCGCGCGGCGGCGGGAGCGCTGCTGGCGCGGCACCCGAACCTGTCGGCCGGATTCGTGGCGCGGGGGTCGGGGCGCCCGGTCGCGGTGATCCCGCGGGAGCCGCGGGTGCCGTGGCGCGAGGCGGACCTCCGGGGCCGCGAGGGCGAGCTGGCGGACCTGGCGGCCGGGGAGCGGCGCGGAGGGTTCGTGATGTCCCGGCCGCCTTTGCTGCGGTTCGCGCTGGCGAGGCTGACCCCGGACCGGCACGTGCTGGTGCTGACCGCCCATCACATCCTGGTGGACGGCTGGTCGCTGCCGGTGCTGGTGCGCGAGCTGCTGGCGCTGTACGACAGCCGCGGCGATGAGTCGGCGCTGCCGGCGGCGGTCCCGTACCGGAAGTACCTGGCCCACCTGGCCCGGCTGGACCGCGCGGCGGCGCAGGCGGCGTGGCGGGAGCACCTGGCCGGGCTGGAGGGCCCGTGCCGGGTGGCGGAGGCGGGTTCCCGCGGCGCGAGGACGGAGCCGGGGCAGGTGGCGCGGGCGGTGCCGGGGGAGGTGGCCGGGCGGCTGGCCGCGCTGGCCCGGGGCCGGGGCCTGACCATGGGCACGGTGGTCCAGGGCTGCTGGGCGGTGCTGCTGGGCTGCCTGACCGGGCGGGACGACGTGGTGTTCGGGACGACGGTGTCCGGCCGGCCGCCGGAGATCGCGGGCGTGGCCTCGATGGTGGGGCTGTTCATCAACACGGTGCCGGTGCGGGTCCGGCTGGATCCGGCCGAATCGTTGCCGGGCCTGCTGGGCCGGGTGCAGGCCGACCAGGCCGGCATGTTCGAGCACCAGCACCTGAGCCTGGCCGACATCCAGCAGCTCGCCGGCCTGGGAGAGCTGTTCGACACCACCACGGTGATCGAGAACTTCCCCCTGGACCTGGTCGGCGGGGAAGGCATCGAAACCACGGATTTCCGGGTCACCGGCATCGACGCCCACGGCGAGGGGCGGACCCACTACCCGCTGACCTTGTCGGTCATGCCCGGCTCTGTCATGCCCGGCCGGGAACCGGACCGGGAGCTGGGGCTGCGGCTCGGATACCGGCCCGGCGCGGTACCGGAATGGCTCGCGGACGACATCGCCGGGCGCTTCGCGCGCGTGCTGGAAACCCTGGCCGGCGACCCGGAGGTCCCGGTTGGCCGGCTCGACCTGCTATCCGAACGCGAGCGCCATCAGCTGCTCCGGGAATGGAACTCCCCCGGCGTGGAGCGC
This sequence comes from Nocardiopsaceae bacterium, assembly GCA_017354375.1. Classification (GTDB taxonomy): domain Bacteria; phylum Actinomycetota; class Actinomycetes; order Streptosporangiales; family Streptosporangiaceae; genus Trebonia. Next base: position 3,795 of record JAFMRC010000355.1, read on the forward strand.
GCCGTCGGTGCCCACAGTGCCGAGGGGCCGGGATGCCTGCCTGAGGCCTTCGAGGCCCAGGTCACCCGGTCGCCCGACGCGGTGGCCGTGTCCTTCGGGGATGCCGAGATGACCTACGGGGAGCTGAACGAGCGGGCGAACCGGATAGCCCACCTGCTGATGGCCCGGGGCGCGGGCCCGGAACGCCTGGTCGCGCTGGCCCTGCCCCGGTCGGCGGACCTGGTGGCCGCGGTCCTCGGGGTGCTGAAGGCGGGCGCGGCATACCTGCCGCTGGACCCGTCCTACCCGGTCGGCCGGACCGCGTTCATGCTGGCCGACGCGCGCCCGGCCGTGCTGGTGACGACCGCCGGGGTGGCGGCCAGAACCCCCGATTATGCCGAACGGATAGTGCTGGATGATCCAGTCACCCAGGCGGATCTGGCCGGTCGCTCCACCGCGAATCCGGGTGACACCGGCCGTCCGGAGCCGCCGCGGCCGGAGAACCCCGCGTACGTGATCTACACCTCCGGGTCCACCGGCACCCCCAAGGGCGTCGTGGTGTCCCACCGCAACGTGCGGCGCCTGCTGAGCTCCACCGAGCGCCGGTTCGGGTTCGGGCCGGAAGACGTGTGGACGCTCTTCCATTCCTACGCGTTCGACTTCTCGGTCTGGGAGATCTGGGGCGCGCTGCTGCACGGCGGCCGGCTGGTCGTGGTCCCGCGGGAGGTCAGCCGGTCCCCGGCCGAGTTCCTGCGGCTGCTGGCCACCGAGCGGGTCACCGTGCTGAACCAGACCCCGTCCGCCTTCTACCAGCTGATGCGGGCCGCGGAGGAGGAACCGGAGACCGCCGGGAAGCTGTGCCTGGACTGGGTCATCTTCGGCGGCGAGGCCCTCGACCCGGGGCGGCTCGCGGGCTGGCGCGAGGCCAGGACCGCTCCGGCGCTCGTCAACATGTACGGCATCACCGAGACGACCGTCCACGTCACCTACGCCGCGCTGGAGGACGGCCCGGAGGGGACCGCGAGCGTGATCGGGCGGCCGATCGGCGACCTGCGGGCGTACGTGCTGGATTCGCGGTTGCGGCTGGTGCCGCCGGGCGTGACCGGTGAGCTGTACGTGGCGGGGGCGGGGCTGGCCCGCGGCTACCTGGGGCGGGCGGGGCTGACGGCGGAGCGGTTCGTGGCCGACCCGTTCGGGGAGGCGCCCGGGGGGCGGATGTACCGGACGGGGGACCTGGCCCGGTGGCGGCCGGACGGCACCCTGGAGTACGCGGGGCGGGCGGATGACCAGGTGAAGATCCGGGGGTTCCGGGTCGAGCCGGGCGAGGTCGAGGCCGCCCTGTCCCGGTGCGCGGGGGTGGCGCGGGCCGTCGTGACCGTGCGGGAGGACCGGCCCGGGGAGCGGCGGCTGGCCGGGTACGTGGTGCCGGCGCCGGGCGCGGTGTTGGATCCGGCGGGGCCGGATCCGGCGGGGCTGCGCCGGGAGCTGGCCCGGATGCTGCCGGAGCACATGGTCCCGGCCGCGGTGGTGGTCGTGGAGGAACTCCCGTTGACCGCGTCGGGGAAGCTGGACCGGCGGGCGCTGCCGGCTCCCGATTTCGGCCCCGCGGCGGGCGGCCGGGCGCCGCGGGGCCCGCGGGAGGAGCTGCTATGCGGCCTGTTCGCCGAGGTCCTCGGCGTGCCGGAGGTGGGGGCCGAGGACGGCTTCTTCGACCTGGGGGGTCATTCGCTGCTGGTGGCCCGCCTGGTGAGCCGGATCCGCTCGGTCCTGAAGGTCGAGGTCCCGGTGCGGGCGGTGTTCGAGGCGCCGACTCCGGCCGGGCTGGCGGCGCGCTGCGACGAGAGCGGGGGCGTGGCGCGGCCGGCGCT
>JAFMRC010000356.1 GCA_017354375.1 Nocardiopsaceae bacterium
GGCGAGGACCTCCTCGATCGCGGCGAACCGGCCCGGCCAGTCCGCCGCGGCCAGCGCCCGCTCGCGCAGCTCGCCCGCGAGGCCGCCGAGCACGTCGGTTGCCTCCGCGTCGATGCCGGCCAGTTCGGACGCGGGCATCCCCAGCAGCCCGCGGGCGCCGAGCGGCTCGAGGCTGATCTGGACGCCGGACTGGCTGCCGCCGTGACTGATCAGGGCGGGCGAGGTGTGCAGTCCGCCGAGCATCGTGTCGTGTCGGCTCGGCGGCTGGTGCGGGTCGGAGTGCTGGATGATCGTCAGCGGGTCGTCGAGGGTGACGATCAGGGTGAGCCACGGCGAGGGAAGCCCCCGGTGCAGCGTCGGCGGAACGCCCGCCTGCCGGTACCCGGTGCAGTGGGCGGTGGACGACCGCAGCTCCGCCGTCGGCCGGTGGAACGCGTACTCGTCCACGACCAGTGCCTCACCCGTGAACGCCGCCACGTCTCCCACGGTACCGCCGACGGCATCTCGGAGAGTAGCGGCGTCTCCAGACTACCGTGACGGGGCGGCCGTTTTGCCGGGCCTGCGGGGTGGCGGCGTGATGCGCTTGTAGAGCTGGCCGGTGCCGGGGGAGTAGCTGCCGTCCGGGCGGAACGTGGCGTTGAACCAGGCGCTGAGCGCGGGCGTCCACGGGATGCGGCGGCGCGAGTAGTGGTGCGGCGACAGCCACACGTAGTCGGCCGCCCCCAGCCAGGCCCGCCACTGCGCCACGACGGCGGGTATCTTGCTGGCGTCACCCTGCGGGCTTATCCCGTTGCTGAGCACCAGCGTCGAGGCGAGCGAGTCGATGATCACCGGGCACCCGGGCGGGCTCGCGGTGAACCGGTCGGCGGCGATCGGCAACGACACCTCGTCGGTGACCACGCACGAGCCGACGGGGATGTGGTGAGCCATGTTCTCGGCTTCGGGTTCCCGGCTGGAGCCGGCTTCCCAGACCTGCAGCGCGGACACGAGGACGAACAGCGCCGCGAGCGAGCGGAGGAGGGGCAACCGGAATCGAGGCCGATCGGGTAGCGCCGCCAGCGCGCCCGCTCCGGAGCCCACGATGATCGCCAGCCATGGGATCGGGAAGTCCGCGTAGTGGTAGAAGAACGCGGAGTACCCGCAGACGGCCGCCATGGCCAGGACGGAGGTGGCCAGGGCGGCCCACTCCAGGTGGGTAAGCCGACGGCGCTGCCGGGCGAAGCCGATCGCGGTCAGGGCGATGACCAGCGCCGCCGCCGCGTACGGCAGCCAGCCTACTCCCGCGGACAGGTCCGCCTGCGGCGAGAAGCTGGCCGCGTACATCGAGTGCGATCCGGCGGCGAAGGAGATCTGGCCGTCGCTGTTCATGAAGTCGATGGTGCCGGTCAGGTACGCGGTCCGGATGGCCAGCGGTACCGCCGACCCGGCCCGGGTGGCCTGGTCGGCGACCGTGCCGTTCCAGAACGCGCTCGGCGCGGACAGCAGGAACGGCAGCACCGGTACCAGGAAGCCCACGGCCAGTCCGGCGACGTATCTCGACACCTGATGATATTTCGTAAATGTCGGGTTTGAGGGCGGGGTGAGCGGGCGCTTCGAAGGCGGGGCGAGCGGACGCTTCGAAGGCGGGGCGAGCGGACGCTTCGAAGGCGGGGCGAGCGGACGCTTCGAAGGCGGGGTGAGCGGGCGCTTCGAGGGCGGGGTGAGCAGGCACAGGGCCAGGACCACGGCGGCGGGCGCCGCCGCCCAGAACTTGATCGCGGTGGCGAAGCCGAGCGCCAGGCCCGACCACGCCAGCCGCCGCGGGCTGGCCAGGGCGCCACGGCGGAACGCGGCGTTGGCGGCCAGCAGGCAGCACGCGTTCATCCACGGCTCGAGCAGGAGGGTGTGGGCGGTCGCGATGTCGGCGGGGTAGACCGCCAGTATCCCGCAGGTCACCAGCGTGACGACGCTGCCCCGGTAGCGGACCAGGTTGCCGGCCAGCGGCACGCAGGCGGCGGACGCCAGCGTCGTGAGCAGGCGGGCCAGCGCGAGTGCCTTCACCGTGGTGAAGAGCTGGGCGACTACCCCGACCGGCGCCATCAGCAGCAGGATGCCGGGCGGCTGCACGAACGCGAAGTCCTTGTACGGCATCACGCCCTGGGTCAGCCGGATCGTGGCTCCCAGGTAGACGCCGTCGTCGTATTCGGTGATGCCTCGCAGGTAGCCGCTGCGGACGAGCATGAAGATACGGACGCCCAGTGCCAGCACCGTGGCCAGCACCATGATCTTGCCGGACGGGGTAGCCCAGAACGCGGCCAGCCGCCCGAACCTGCGGGTGGCGGGCGGTGAGGGTTCCTGGGTGCCGGGCGTCGGCGACGCATCCGTAACATGCACTACCGAAGGCTATCGCGACAATTCGCGTTAGGCCGCCGCTCGCGGAAAGCGCTCCTCCCGCTGCGGTCCGAGTGCGTGTTTGGGCTCGCTCTAGCCGGCCCGAGTGCGCATTTGGCACACGGTGGGGGGTACCGGGGCGGGGGCCGCGGCGAGCCAGGCGGCCCCGTCCGGCGGCAGGGCGCCGTCGGGTGCCCCGTCGCTGGACACCAGGGGGGAACTAGCCAGCAGCACCTCCTCGTGCGGCGGCAGCGGCAGCGGATCGTCGCCGAGGTTCGCGGCGAACACGAAGCCCGGGTCGCGCCCGAACACCAGCGCGTCCGGCGGCGCGTCCAGCCACCGCACCGTCCCCGTCCCCCGTGGCCGGCCGAGGCCCAGGGCCGGATGCGACCGGCGCAGTCGCAGCGCCGCCCGGTACAGGTTGTAGAAGGAGTCAGGGTCGGGCCGCTCCGCCTCGGCGCTGTAGGCGCCCCATCCCTCGGGCTGGGGGAGCCAGGGGGGAGCTGGGGAGGCGCCGTTATCCGTTCGGGAAAAACCGTAGGAGGGGCCGGCCGGAGACCACGGGAGCGGGATCCGGCAACCGTCGCGACCGCGGGCCTTGCCCTTCGTCCGGAAGAAACGGGGATCCTGGCGAGCGGCGTCCGGGAGGTCGAGGACCTCGGGCAGGCCGAGTTCCTCGCCCTGGTAGACGTAGGCGGAGCCGGGCAGGGCGAGCAGCAGCAGCGCGGCGGCGCGGGCACGGGCGGGGCCGCCGAGGCGGGTGACCGGGCGGAGGACGTCGTGGTTGCCGAGCACCCAGGGCGCGCGGGAGCCCCCGGCCAGGGCGAGGGTCGCGTCGACGGCCGCCTTGATGCTGGCGGCCTTCCAGTCGGACGTGATCAGCTCGAAGTTGAATACCTGCGGCAGCCCGCCCGGCGCCAGGTACGGCTGCAGGGTCGGCGGCGAGTCGGCCCAGACCTCGCCGACGGCGGTGCGGGCGCCGGGGAACGCGTCCGGGTCGTAGGAGTCCAGGATGGCCCGCCAGGTCCGGTACAGCTCGTGGATCTCCGGGCGGTGGGTGTAGGCGTTCGGGCGGTTGGACCGCTCCGGGACGGCGAGATCGGGCAGTCCCGGTTCCTTGAACATGCCGTGGGCGACATCGACCCGCAGTCCCGCCACGCCGCGGTCCAGCCAGAAGCGGATGATCTTCTCGAACATCTGGCGCACCTCGGGGTTGCGCCAGTCCCAGTCCGGCTGGCCGGAGTCGAACAGGTGCAGGTACCACTGGCCGTCGCCGACGCGGGTCCAGGCGGGGCCGCCGAAGTTGGAGGGCCAGTTGTTCGGGGGCTGGTCGCCGCCGGGACCGCGGCCGTCGCGGAAGATGAAGAGGCCGCGCTCGGCGCTGCCGGGCTTCGCGGCCAGCGCGGCCTGGAACAGCGGGTGGGAAGCGGAGCAGTGGTTCGGGACCAGGTCGATAATGACCCTTATATTATGATTTTTCGTTATTTGCAGGAGCTGATCGAATTCCTGCAGCGTGCCGATCCGGGGATCCACGTCGCAGTAGTCCGCCACGTCGTAGCCGCCGTCGGCCAGCGGGGACGGGTAGAACGGCGTCAGCCAGACCGCGTCCACGCCGAGGTCTTCCAGGTAGGGGAGCTTTTCGATGAGGCCTCGCAGGTCACCGATGCCGTCGCCGTTGCCGTCGGCGAAGCTGCGCGGGTAGACCTGGTACACGATCGCCTCTGACCACCACGGGTGCGTTTGAGCATTCATCACGGCCGATTATTCCCTCCCGGCGCCACCGTCAGTACAGTCGAGCGCGGAGGCGTCTGGGTTCCTGGTGGTCCCCCCAGTCTTCAAAACTGGTGAGCGGCGTGCCGCGTCGCTGGCGGGTTCGATTCCCGTCCGCCTCCGCCTGTAGCCCGGGAGCCCCGTGACGGCGGGGCTCCCGTCAGGCGTGGCCAGCCGCGGGGAACGCGGCGGCCAGCGCGGCGGCGATCATCCGCGCGCGGTGCGCGTACCCGCTGGAGGTGTAGTGGATGCCGTCGCTGATGAACCAGCCGGGCCGCACCGCGGCAGCCCAGTCGTAGATCCGCATGTTGCGGTAGTGCGGCAACTCCCGGGCGAGTGCCCGGTTCCAGGCGGTCATGTTCCGCTCGGAGTAGGGGCCGCTGTGCACCAGGGTCTTGACGTTGACCCACAGCACCGGCTGGTTCCCTATCGCGGACATCATCCGCTGGATCCGCTGGGTCAGGCTGACGTTGGATCCGGCGGCGACGTCGGCGGTGTCGTCGGTGCCGAGCGCGAGGACCCAGCAGCCCCGGTAGCCGTCGGCGATGATGTGCTTCGCCACCGTGTAGGCATTCTGCTGGCCGGGCAGGGTCTCTACGATCGACCGGCCCCCCGAGATCTGCATGTTCTGGTGGACAACGCCTGCCGCCGCGTACCGGGCGGTGATGCGCTGCGCCGGGTTCGGCAGGTAGGCCGGCGACGTCAGGCCTTCGGAGGTGGAGTCCCCGATATGGACGACCGAGCGGCATGAGGTCCGGGATGGTGCCGGCACCGCCTGGGAGGCCGGCCGTGCCGCGTGCCCGTTCGGGGTCGCGCGGGTATCTGGTACCGGGGACCGGGACGTCCCGCCCGCCCCCGGGATCCCGGCTGGCGCGTGGCGACCGGCTGCCGCCGGGGTCTGGACGCTGTTCGCGTCCGGGCGCGCGGCGCTGCTTTCCGGCTGGCGGTGGGCGGTGAGGCGGGGGACGAGGAAAGCAAGGCCGGCCAGGACGGTCAGGCCGAGGCCACCGACGGACAGCACCGGGACGGGGCGCCGTCGCGGGGTAGCGCGCGACAGGCGGGGAAGGCGGGGGAGGCGCCCGCGCCGGACCGGCTCTTCCACGAGCCACCAGCTCACGGCGGAAACGGTGACGGTCGCGGCCACCACGGCCGCAGCGCGGCCCGCGCCGAAGGCGGCGCCGAGCGGCGGGGCCGCCATCACGATGATCGGATAGTGCCACAGGTAGATGCCGTAGGATCGGACGCCCAGCCAGCGCAGTGGCTGGCAGCCGAGCACCCGGCCGATGACGCTCCCCGGCGTCGCGGCCGCGGCGACCGTCATGGCGGTGGCCAGCGAGAGCAGGATCATGCCGCCGCGGTACAGGAACACCGTGTGCTCGGTGGTAAGCCAGACGAGCATGGCGATCCCAGCGAGGCCGAAGGTGCCGGCGAGGTCCAGGGCCACGGCCGCGACCGCCGGGGGCCGGGCGCGCCGCGCCGGGGCCATTATGGCC
>JAFMRC010000357.1 GCA_017354375.1 Nocardiopsaceae bacterium
CCCCCCCCCCCCCCGCCGCGCCACCGGCCCGCGCCGCCGCTGCCACGGCGGATCTCATACGACTCCAGGCGGACCGGATAGCGCCACTCCAGGATCTCCGGGTCCGTCAGCCGGGAGTTCGTCATCTTCGTCTGCACCACGTCGGTGCCGTCGAAGCCATCGCCCGCGCCGGAGCCGCTCGCGACCGTCTCGTAGTACTGGTGATCCTCGTTGCCGAAGGTGATGTTGTTCATCGTGCCGGAGCCTTCGGCCATCACGCCGAGCGCGCCGTACAAGGCGCCGGTGACCGCCTGGGACGTCTCGACGTTGCCCGCCACCACCGCGGCGGGGTACTCGGGGGATAGTAGCGACTTGTCGGGGATAATCACCTTGAGCGGCTCCAGGCAGCCGGAGTTGAGCGGGATGTCCTTGCCCACCAGCGTGCGAAACACGTACAGCACCGCGGCCATCGCCACGCTGGACGGCGCGTTGAAGTTGCCCGGCTGCTGCGGGGAGGTGCCAGTGAAGTCAATCGTCGCCTCCCGCCTGGCGTGGTCGACGGTGACCTTGACCCTGATGAGCGCGCCGCTGTCCATCTCGTAACTAAACTCGCCGTCGCGCAGCGCGGTGATGACGTCCCGTACCGCCTCAGCGGCGTTGTCCTGAACATGCCGCATGTACGCCCGCACCACGTCCAGGCCGAAGTAATCGACCATGGCGCGGAGTTCCGCTATGCCCTTCTCGTTCGCCGCGACCTGCGCGCGCAGGTCGGCCAGGTTGGTCAGCGGGTCGCGGCTGGGGTACTCGGCGCCGGTGAGCAGATCCAGCGTCTCCCGCTCCCGGAAGCGACCGCCCTCGACCAGGAGCCAGTTGTCGATCAGCACGCCCTCTTCCTCGACACGGGTGCTGTTCGCAGGCATGGAACCGGGGGAAATGCCGCCTATTTCGGCATGATGCCCGCGCGAAGCGACGTAGAACAGCGGCTCGGCGACCGCTTCGGCTCCGGCTCCGGCGTCGGCAGGGCACTCGTTTACGCAATTGAGCGCGCTATCACGCGCTCGATCACGCAATTGAGCGCGTTCATGGGCGGGGGGCGGGGCGGGGGAGGCGGAGGAGGCGCGGGCGGGGGAGGGTGGCGGGGCGGGGGCGGGGGAGGCGAAAACGGGTGTGACCACGGTGACGTCCGGGATGTGGGTGCCGCCGTGGTAGGGGTCGTTGAGGACGTAGACGTCGCCCGGCTTCATCCGCGTCCGCCCGCGGCGCGCTCCGCGCGCCCCCTCCCGATTGCGATTTATCACCATTTTTATGGATTCGCCCATGGAGCCGAGGTGGACCGGGATGTGCGGGGCGTTCGCGATCAGGCCGCCGTCGGCGTCGAAGATCGCACAGGAGAAGTCGACGCGTTCCTTGATGTTGACCGAGTGGGCGGTGGACTGGAGGCGGACGCCCATCTGCTCGGCGATCGACATGAACAGGTTGCTGAAGATCTCCAGCATCACGGGGTCGGCCTCGGTGCCGACCGCGGGCGCGCTGATCCCCCCGACAGCGCCAGCGGCGGACGAGCCGAACGCGCCGAACGCGGGCGCGGCCGACGCACCGGCAGCGGATGCAACGGGTGCGCTGAACGCGGGCGCTCCGGCAGCCGCGGCGGGACGGGGCACGACGCGGGTGAGCAGCAGGTCGAGCCGGTCGCTTACCACCGCGCGCCAGCCGGGCTCGACCACGGTCGTGGCCAGCTCCTCCGCGATGACCGCCGGGCCGTCCACGGCCTGGTCCGGGCGCAGGTCCGCGCGCCGGTACAGCGGAACGTCCCGCCACCCCCCGCCTGCATACATCCGCACCGCCTCCACAGCCTCCGCAGCCGCCCCCGCGACCCGAGCCGCCCCGCCGGTCGCCCCGGCGGCCCACGCAGCGCCCTCGTTTACGCAATCGGGCGCGCTATCACCCGCTCGATTGCGCGATTGAGCGCGCTGGGAGGAGGGAGGCGCGGGAGCGGGGGCAGGCGCGGGGGCGGGGGCAGGCGCGGGGGCGGGGGGCTCATCGGTCGCCTCGACGGAGACGGCTTCGACGACGATCGGTGCCTCCGGCATCAGGAACGAGAAGCGGCGCCGGTAGGCCTCCTCGAACGCCGCCGTCATCTGAGAAGCGGAGCCGAATCCGACCACCAGCGGCGTGTCCGTCCCGGAGTACCGAAGGTGCGCCCTGCGGCGCACCCGGACGGCCCCTGGCGGCACGCCCTGGGCCTCCAGTTCCGCGCGGGCATCCGATTCGAGCCGGTCCAGCGCCGACGAGGACAGTTCCGCGACCAGCGCCTCCGACAGCGGCGCTTCCACCGCCTGCTCCCGCATCGCCACCACGTCCGCCAGGCCCATCCCGTACGCGGACAGCACCCCGGCGAACGGGTGGATGAGGACTCGCGTCATCCCGAGCGCGTCCGCGACCGCGCAAGCGTGCTGCCCGCCCGCGCCGCCGAACACCGACAGCACGTACCCGGTGACGTCGTAGCCCCGCTGCACGGAGATCTTCTTGATCGCGCTGGCCATGTTCTGCACCGCGATCTCCAGGAAGCCGGCCGCGACCTCGTCGGCGCCGCGCTGGTCCCCGGTGGCCGCGGCCACGGACGACGCGAGCGAGGCGAACAGCCGCCTCGTCACGTCCACGGAAAGCGGCTCCGTCCCCGACGCCCCGAACACGGAGGGGAAATATGACGGCTGGATCCGTCCCAGCAGCACGTTCGCGTCCGTGACGGTCAGTGGCCCGCCGTGGCCGTAGCACGCCGGGCCGGGCGAGGCCCCGGCCGAGTCCGGGCCGACCCGGTAGCGCCCGGAGTCGAACGCCAGCACCGACCCGCCTCCGGCGGCCACCGAATGGATGGACAGCATCGGGGCGCGCATCCGGACCCCCGCCACCGACGTCTCGTACTGCCGCTCGAACTCCCCCGCGTAGTGCGACACGTCCGTGGACGTGCCGCCCATGTCGAACCCGATCACCCGGTCGAACCCGGCCAGCTGGGCCGTCCGCGCCATGCCCACGATCCCGCCGGCCGGGCCAGACAGGATCGAGTCCTTGCCCCGGAAGCCAGCGGCGTCCACCAGCCCGCCGTGCGACTGCATGAACTGCAGCCGCACCCCGTCCAGCTCGGACGACACCGAATCCACGTACCGGCGCAGCACCGGCGACAGGTACGAGTCCACCACGGTCGTGTCCCCGCGCGACACCAGCCGCATCAGCGGCGACACTTCATGCGACTCGCTGACCTGGGTGAATCCGATCTCGCGCGCGAGGGAACCGACCTCGGCCTCGTGCTCCGGGTACCGGTAGCCGTGCATGAACACGATCGCCGCGGCGCGGAACCCGTCGTCGTAGGCCGCCCGCAATTCCCGGAAGACCGCGGGAACGTCCAGCGGCACCACCACCGAGCCGTCCGCGGCGACCCGCTCGGGCACCTCGATGACCCGCGAGTACAGCTGCGAGGGCAGCACGATGTGCCGGTCGAAGATCCGCGGCCGGGCCTGGTAGCCGATCCGCAGCGCGTCCCCGAAGCCGCGGGTGATCACCAGGACGCAGGGCTCTCCCTTCCGCTCCAGCAGCGCGTTCGTCGCGACCGTGGTGCCCAGCCGCACGGAACCGATCCGCGAGGCCGGAACCGGCGAGCCGGGCGGCACAGAAAGCAGCGACCGGATCCCGGCGACGGCGGCATCGCCATACGCCGACGATTCAGACAGCAGCTTGCGCGCGGTCAGCGACCCGTCCGGGCGCCGCGCCACGATGTCGGTGAACGTGCCGCCCCGGTCGATCCAGAAGTCCCAGCGAGAATCCACGACTCGATTGTCTCGCGCGCGTCCCCCGATGGCCCCCTTGCGGGCGATCGGGGTAAGACGACCAGGTCGGAGTACGCGCCGACGACGTCCTCGGCGGTCAGCGTCGTGAGGTCCTCGGCGGTCGCGGTCTCGCCCAGGCGCACGACGCGCACGTCGCGGCAGGCGCAGGCCCGCTCGAACAGGGACCGCGCGAACCGGCCGTTGCCCAGCTCATCGACCTTCCCGGCCGAAACGGCCGACTCGAAGATCTCCGACAGCTCACGCTCGGCTTCCGGGTCGAACATGTCGCCCGCCTGCTCGGCGAGCAGCGTCGCGATCCGCAGCAGGTCCGCCGCGGCATACGACGGGAACGTCACCCTGGTGCTGAACCGGGACCCCAGTCCCTGGTTGGACTTCAGGAACCGGTCCATGTCCGCCGGGTACCCGGCCAGCACGATCACCAGCCGGTCCCGGTCGTCTTCCGCCCGCTTCAGGAGGGTCGCGATCGCCTCGTCGCCGTACGGATCCCCGCCGGTGTACCCGGCGTTGTGCAGCGAGTACGCCTCGTCGATGAACAGGACGCCGCCGAGGGCGGAATCGACGAGCTTGTTGGTCTTGATGGCGGTGGAGCCCAGGTGCTCGCCGACCAGGTCCGCGCGCTGCGCCTCGACGACCGCCGGCCGCGCCAGCAGCCCGAGCGCGGCGAAGATCCGCCCCAGGATCCGCGCCACGGTCGTCTTGCCGGTTCCCGGCGGCCCGGTGAATACGAAGTGCCTGGCCGGCGGCTGCGACGTCAGCCCCTGGCGGTCCCGCAGCTTGGCGACCCGCAGCTGCGCCGCGATCGCCCGCACCTGCTGCTTGACCGGCTCCAGCCCGATCAGCTCGTCCAGCTCGGCCAGCGCGCTTTCCAGGGTCGGCGTGTCCTCGTAGCCGCGCAGCCGCGACGTCAGCTCGCCGAACGCCTTGGTCAGGTCCGGCCCGGCGATCGTGATCAAGTCTTCCGCCGACGGGTCGCCGATAGTCCCCATCACCCGGACGTCCCTGGCCTGCCCGGCCTTCTCCATCAGCGTGCGGACGAACCGGCCGTTGCCCAGCTCGTCGGCGATCCGCCGCCGACCCACCTCGTCCAGCAGCTGCCGCAGCACCGGAAGCGCGTCCGACCCGAGCGCCTCGCCCTTACCGTGCACCCGCAGTTCCGCCAGCTCCATCAGCTCGTCCGGGGAGTAGCTGCCGAACCGGATCCTGGTGGCGAACCGCGAGGCGAGGCCCGGGTTGGAGGCCAGGAACGCCTCGGTCTGCTTCTCGTACCCGGCCAGGATGATGATGAGGTTCTCCCGGTCGTCCTCGGCCCGCTTGAGCAGCGTCTGCACCGCCTCGATGCCGAACCGGTCGGCCTGCCCGTCCCCCTCGTTCACCAGGCTGTAGGCCTCGTCGACGAACAGCACGCGGCCCATCGCCCGGTCGATCAGCTCGTTGGTCTTGATGGCGGTCGCCCCGAGGTACTCCCCCACCAGGTCACTGCGCTGCGCCTCCACCACGTCGGGCACCTCCAGCAGCCCGAACGCGTAGAAGATCTTCCCGATGACCCTCGCCACCGTGGTCTTGCCGGTGCCGGGCGGGCCCAGGAACACGAAGTGCCGCATCGGCTTCTCGGAGCTGAACCCGGCGACCGCGCGGCGGCGCGCGGCCTCGATCGACGCGGCGATCGACCGGACCTGCTCCTTCACCGGAGCGAGCCCGACCATCGCGTCCAGCTCGGCCATCGCGTCCTCGACGGAGATTTCCGGCCGCGACGCGGGCACGGCCTGCTGCCGCGGCCCGGCGGCCCGGTCCGCGTACGCCTGC
>JAFMRC010000024.1:0-25779 GCA_017354375.1 Nocardiopsaceae bacterium
AAGGCGAGACCCAGAACACCAGCGCCGCCTCGAACGGCAGCTACCGCAACACCATGACCAGCTAAAAGGAAGATCGCCCAATCAGGCAGTTACGAGAGAACAGACTTTGCAGACGCCCTGGACGGCACCGACCCGTAGCCACGCATGTCTATATAGAGATCCCCGTCGGGAAAGTTATCGCGAACCTGGTGTGCCCAGTGCAAGGCCAGGGCGGTCTTGCCGACGCCCGGGGCACCCGCTATGGCACTTACCACGACTGTCGACTTCACGGCCGCATCGTCTCCCGCCGACCACGCCGCAAGCAGCGCATTCAACTGAGCAAGAACCGGCTCTCGGTTAATGAAGACGGCGGTGCCGCCGGGCAACTGGCGGGGTGGTACGGGAGGCGCGGCCGACCTAGAACCGTGGAAATGGATGTTCCCTCGCACCGTACCGGCTTGTACTACGTTCTCGCTCTCTCCCGAGAAGTCATTGCCGACATGCGGGCTATCTGTGCTCACTGCTGCTGATGCTGCGCAGTGTAGCGACGATATGGCACGGAGAGGGCAACCGCCAGATCACGCCAGTAGTTTGCCTGCACTATCTTTTCCGGTGCATCGATAATCTCCGCAGACGAGAAAGCCCCGTCGTCCTCGTAGTACATGGCGACGAGGACCGAGGAGTCGAAGAGCCAGTAATCGTAATGCGGGATTCCTTCGGGCCACTGTCCCGAAGGCACGGGTATGAGCCTGACATCTTCACCCGCGGCCGTGCTGTGCTCGTAGGCCCAGCCAAACTCATACCTTAGATAGTCAGACAGGGGTTCCGCTACGACATGGACGCGCTGCATGCGCTTGCCCGCTGCCACGGCCTTGCTGACGGTACCGTCGATCCAACCGGTAATACCACGGGATTCCCCCTGCGCCTCCCCGGCGAGGAATCGACCATACTCTTCCTTTTCGTACGAAACGTCGTATCGCTGGAGCGTCTCAAGGCGATAGCAGGTGTACCGGAAATCGAGAAATAGCTGGTTGAACTTGTCGTCTTCGAGCGACGAGAAGAGTTTGCCCACGTACGTATCCTCAGCCTGCTTGGCGACGGTAGCGTTCAACGGCACCCATGATAACTTCGCGCGAGATGCGTACGGCACCTTCGCCCGGAAGGACGTTCTCAAGCTGTCCAAACGCCCCCTCGTCCAGCGTCGAGCCCTGTACCACAAAGTCACCGTCATCGGTCAGATACACAGACGGACACCGGTTACCACCTGAATTATCATCTTTGTAGAGCATCATAAGCCTCATTTATTACCTCCCCTCACACCCCATGCCAGGCTCCATGTAACTTAGCGATACGCTACCCGCTGCGGAGAGTCAAGATCTATCTCCCTTTTATCCCGACTCCCGTCCCCCGAAGCTACGGCGGGCCGGGTTCACGGCCGTCGCGTGCGGTAACTGGGGCGGCAAGCCGGTCTTGGAGGCGGGCGTGGCGGAACTGATACGTGGGTCCGACGGTGCGCAAGACGTTTCGCCCGTACGCATCCTCCAGGAAATCCATCATTCGTACCGGAGTGCGCCATTTCCTGGATAGCTGCGCTGAGGCCATCCATGCGAAAAAAGTCGCACTCCGGCGGAATCCGGACCCGAGACCGAACCCGAGACCGACCGCGAGGGCGCCCCCTACCCCTTCCGCCAACCCGCCCTTCATCCCGGCCCCGATCCCAGCCGCGAGACCGAACCCTATTCCGAACACAAGTCCATACATGAGCACGATTACGAACACATAGTTACGGTTCCTGTGCCACGAGGTAGTGGGATTCAGGGAACTGCTGCTATCGGGTTCGGTCTCGCTTAGGTTATTGAGCACGGTCTCAAGCACAGCCGCGAGACCGAACCCAGGTCCAACCATGAGCGAGACCTCGAACCCATTCCTGAGTTCGGACACAACCCCGAGCGGCCTGATTCCGAGTCCGGCCCCGGGCACGATCACGAACACAACCCCGCCCGCGAGTCCCAACACGAGCCCCAACACGAGCGTGCCCACGAGATTCTTCCTGGCCAGGATCTTCTTAAGACGGATGTCGCCCATCACAATGGGCCGGTTCGGAACCCCGTCCACGAAGGTCATCTCCATAAACACGACTACGCCCCCGGCCACTATCCCGTACCCGATCCCGGACGCGAGCCCCAACCAGTTCCCCAACCAGAGCCCAACCGCGAGCCCAACCGCGAGCCCGTACCAGAGCCCGACCACGAACCTACGCGGTGCGGAAGGTGCCCATTCGGGGATTTGCCACCAGTTGAGGTCGCGGGTGCCCGCCTGGTTCATCTGGGCGGCGATCCTCCTCAGGAAACGTTCCGCCGTCGGCAGGTCGTAGGGCAGTGGCTGACCGGGGCGGTCGGCGTAGGCGGCGGGCAGGACGCGGTCCAGGAGGTGATCGGTGATGGCCTCTGCGGTCTCGCTGGCGGGGCTGCCGTCCGGCAGAGCATCGCAGAAATCCAGCAGCTCGCGGACATCGTCCTCGGCCTGGTAGGTGTCGCGGACGAGAGTCAGGGCGAGCGGAGTGCTCAGGGCATGGCTGAGTGGATCATCCGGATCGGCCCTGATCCGCGCGATCAGCTCACGCCAGGCCGGAGGCAGCGGATCGCGCGGGAATTGCTCCAGGAAGCTGGCAGCGCTGAACGCGTCAACCCGGTTCAGTTCGATGGCCGCGGCACCGTGCAGGACCTCCTGGTCCGTGGCGGATGCTATCTCGCCGGTACGGGACAGCAGGATAAGGCGGAAGGTAGCCTGCTGATTCAACGCCCGCAGCACAACGGGCCGCAGGTCGGGGTCGATCTCGTCCAGGCCGTCCAGGATGACGGTGATCCGGCCCGCGTTAAGGAGAGCGCCGACGGTCGCCGTTCCCCGGGCACCGGCGAACAGCGGGTAGGTGCGCTGTAGCTCGCCGGCCAGCCAGTCCTTGACCTTCTGGCGTTTCGGATCCCAGCCCTGAACGGTGAGCACGACCGGAATCGGGACCAGTTTCCGTTCCGCGTCGGAAACCGCATCCCGGTGCTTGAGCGCGGCCAGTACCAGGAGGACCGCCGCGCTGCTTTTCCCGGAGCCGGGCTGTCCCGCGATGATCAGCTTTCCCGATCCCAGGCCTCCGTAGAGAGCATGGAGGTCGCTTATCGCCCCTGATACCAGCTCCGTTTCTCCCGTTGCCGTCAGTCCCGGGAGCGGGTCGAACTCACGGTTCCGGGCGGCGGCGCTTGCCGGTCCGGCCATCGCTCGCGACGGCGGTCCCCACGTGACCAGGATGGGCGCTGCACCGGTCAGACCCCGGTCTTTCGCCGCCTCCCCCCACTGCTTCCGCACGGCGGATGCCAATTGATCAACGGCATCATCGAGCATCGCTCCGCTGACCGCACCAGATGACCAGGTCTTCCCCTTCTGCCACGCCCGGACAAGCCAGCTGTCGACAATCGCGACTACCGCAAGCGGAACGGCCCAGTAGGTGGCTTGATCAGTTCGATGCGGCGACCGGAATAGCAAGTAAAGCAGGACCACCCCACCAGCGGTGATCACGATCACCGCCCCCAGCGGCCACCACCGACGAAGCCATTCCTTCCGCATAGGCATAAGTGTGCCCGCAATTTGGCAATTACTGAACGAAAACCACAATCATCCGGATGTCAGCAGGGCGGCGCGGGCCATTGTTACCAAGAGGTCGGCGGTCTCGGCGGGGTCCGGGCCGACGGTGCCACCCAGGGCGTACGGGGTGGAGTTGAGGAGGCCGAAGGCCGCGTGCACCGCGACCCGCAGGCGGGACACCGGAACCTGCGGGGACAGCTCGGCCAGGACGCCGACCCAGCGCTCGACATACGCCCGCTGGAGGCGGCGGATCTCGTGGCGGGCGGGCTCGGGGACGTTGGGCAGTTCGCGGCCATGGACCACGATGAGCGAGGGCTGGGCCAGCGCGAACGAGGCGTGGAAGCGCAGCAGCCCATCGAGGGCCGACGGCGCGGACGACGCGGACGTCACGCAGCGGGCGCCCCCGTCGTGCAGGTGCCGGCTGATCCGCAGGAGCATCTGGGCGAGGACGTCTTCCTTGCTCGCGAAGTGCCGGTAGATCGCGGGGCCGGACAGGCCCACCGACGCGCCGAGGTCGTCGATCGAGACGCCGTGAAACCCTCGGGAGGCGAACAGGACCGCGGCGGCGTCGAGGATCTCGTCCCGGCGCTCGCCGCCACCCCGGTAGTTCCGCGTGCCACGGGAATCGGGTTCGGCCACCCCCCTATCGTAGACGCGGATGTTAGCGAGCGTTAACATCAGAACCGTGACAGCAATGGCGACGGGCACCCCCGGCACCTCCGGCGCCCCCGGCACGGGCAGCACCGCCAGCGAGGCCTACCGGCGGAACTACGCCGCCAACGCCGCGCTGGCCGCGGAGCTGAGGGACAGGCTCGCGACCGCAAGCAGGGGCGGGCCGGAGCGGTCCCGGGAGCGGCACGTCAAGCGGGGCAAGCTGCTGCCCCGGGACCGGGTGGACACGCTGCTCGACCCCGGCAGCCCGTTCCTCGAGCTCAGCCCCCTCGCCGCGGACGGCCTGTACGACGGCGACGCCCCGGCCGCCGGGATCATCACCGGAATCGGCCGCATCAAGAACCGTGAGTGCGTGGTCGTCGCCAACGACGCCACCGTCAAGGGCGGCACCTATTACCCGATGACGGTCAAGAAGCACCTGCGAGCCCAGGAAGTCGCGCTGCACAACCACCTGCCCTGCGTCTACCTGGTCGACTCCGGCGGCGCGTTCCTGCCCCGGCAGGACGAGGTGTTCCCCGACCGCGAGCACTTCGGCCGCATCTTCTACAACCAGGCGACCATGTCCGAGAAGGGCATCCCGCAGATCGCCGCGGTGCTCGGCTCCTGCACCGCCGGCGGGGCCTACGTGCCCGCGATGAGCGACGAGAACGTCATCGTGGCCAACCAGGGGACGATCTTCCTCGGCGGCCCGCCGCTGGTGAAGGCGGCGACCGGCGAGGTCGTCACCGCGGAGGAACTCGGCGGCGGCGAGCTCCATTCGCGGACGTCCGGGGTCACTGACCACCTGGCCGATGACGACGCGGACGCGCTGAACAAGGTACGGGAGATCATCGCCACCCTCGCGCCTAAAAGCACAGCACCGTGGGAGGTCACAGCCAGCGAAGACCCGTTCGGTAATCCGGATGAGATTTATGGGTTTGTCCCGGCCGACCCGCGCACGCCCTACGACGTGCGGGAGGTGATCAGGCGGATCACCGACGGCGGCCGCCTGGAGGAATTCAAGGAAAACTACGGGACCACGCTGGTCACCGGGTTCGCGCGGATCTTCGGCCACCCGGTGGGGATCATCGCCAACAACGGCATCCTGTTCAGCGAGTCCGCGATGAAGGCCGCGCACTTCATCGAGCTATGCGACCAGCGGAAGATCCCCCTGGTCTTCCTGCAGAACATCACCGGGTTCATGGTCGGCCCCCACTACGAGGCCGGCGGGATCGCCAAGCACGGCGCGAAGATGGTCACCGCCGTCGCCTGCGCCCGGGTGCCGAAGTTCACCGTGATCATCGGCGGGTCGTTCGGCGCCGGGAACTACGCGATGTGCGGCCGGGCCTACAACCCCCGGTTCCTGTGGATGTGGCCGAACGCCCGGATCTCGGTGATGGGCGGCGACCAGGCGGCGTCGGTGCTGACCACGGTCGGGTCCGCCTCCGAGGAGGACAAAATCCGCGAGCAGTACGAGACCCAGGGCAGCCCCTACTACTCCACGGCCCGGCTGTGGGACGACGGCGTCATCGACCCGGCCGATACCCGGCGCGTGCTCGGCCTCGCCCTGTCCGCCGCTGGATGCGCCCCCCTGGGCGACCCCGGCTACGGCGTCTTCCGCATGTGAGGAATCGTGTTCCATAAGGTTCTCATCGCAAACCGGGGCGAGATCGCGGTCCGGATCGCCCGCACCCTGCGCCGCCTCGGCATCGCCGGCGTCGCCGTCTACAGCGACGCGGACGCGGGTGCCCGGCACGTCCGCGAGGCCGGCGAGGCGGTCCGCATCGGCCCGCCGCCCGCCGCCGGGAGCTACCTCAGCATCGACGCGATCATCGCGGCGGCCAAGGCCACCGGTGCGGACGCGATCCACCCGGGGTACGGCTTCCTCGCCGAGAACCCGGGGCTCGCCCGGGCCTGCGCCGACGCCGGGCTGGTCTTCATCGGCCCGCCGCCGTCCGCGATCGAGGCGATGGGCGACAAGATCGCCGCCAAGACGGCGGTCGCCGCGGCCGGGGTGCCGGTGGTGCCCGGGTTCACCGATGAAGACCCAACCATCGATACGCCGAACGGATCGTTGTTTCCCGCCCTTGTCAAGCCCTCCGCCGGCGGTGGCGGGAAGGGAATGGTCGTGGTGCGCTCCCCCTCGGAGCTGCCCGCCGCCCTGGAATCGGCGCGGCGCACGGCGGTAGCGGCGTTCGGCGACGGGCGGCTGCTGATCGAGAAGTACGTGGACTCCCCCCGCCACATCGAGATCCAGGTGCTGGCCGATGCCCACGGCACCGTGGTGCACCTGGGCGAGCGGGAGTGCAGCCTGCAGCGGCGGCACCAGAAGATCATCGAGGAGGCCCCGTCGCCGTTCCTGGACGCGGCCCTACGGGCCGCGATGGGCGCCGCGGCGGTGGACGTCGCACGGAGCATCGGCTATGTCGGTGCGGGCACGGTCGAGTTCATCGTCAGTGCTAGCCCGGGGGGACGACCCCCCGGACCCCCCGAGGGCAGCGGTAACCCGGATGAGTTCTTCTTCATGGAGATGAACACCCGGCTGCAGGTCGAGCACCCGGTCACCGAGCTGGTCACCGGGCTTGACCTGGTGGAGTGGCAGATCCGGGTCGCGGCGGGCGAGCCGCTGTCGTTCGCAGGCTCCCCGGGAAGCACGGACGCGCCCCGGTTCGCCGGGCACGCGGTGGAGGCGCGGATCTACGCCGAGGATCCGGCCCGGGGCTTCCTGCCGACCGGCGGCACGGTGCTGGCGCTGCGCGAGCCATCCGGTTCCGGGGTACGGGTCGACTCCGGGCTGGCGGTGGGCACCGAGGTCACCAGCGCCTACGACCCGATGCTGGCCAAGGTGGCCGCGTGGGGCGCCGACCGGGCCGAGGCGCTGCGTCGCCTGGACGCGGCCCTGGGCGAGACGGTGATTCTCGGCGTCACCACCAACACGGCGTTCCTGCGCGCGCTGCTGGCTGATCCGGACGTCCAGGCCGGGAAGCTCGACACGTCCCTCGCGGAACGGGTCGCCGCTCCGGTCGCCGCTCCCCCGGCCGTCGCTCCCCCGGCCGAGCGCGCTCCCCAAGCCGACATTTCGGATATGTCAGGTTATAGCGATATCTGGCGAGGCCGCGTGCCGGACGAGGTGCTGGCCGCGGCGGCCCTGGCCCGGCTGCTGCCCCGGCGGCCGGTCACCGATCCGTGGGACCTCCCGGACGGGTGGCGGATCGGCGGGGGCGCCTGGACCAAGGTCCGGTTCCGGACACCGGACGGCCACGCCGAGGTCCGGGTCCGGGGCCGGGCCGACAGCACGGCCGAGGTCGCGATCGGCGATAGCGAGCCGGCCAGCGCGAGCGCGACGGCCCTCGACGCGAACCCCGGCGGCGGTCCCGCGGAAATCGCCCTCACCTACCGCGGGCGGACGGTCCGGTTCGCCTATGCCCAGGACGGGGAGACCACCTGGCTGGGGCGGGGCGGGCAGGCGTGGGAGCTGACCACCGAGCCCGCCGTGACAACCCGGGCCGGCGCCGCCGGGGGCGCGGACGGCACGGTCCGCTCCCCCATGCCGGGCACGGTCCTGACCGTTCGTGCGGCGGAGGGCGAGACCATCGCCAAGGGAGACCCGGTGGTCGTGGTCGAGGCGATGAAGATGGAGCACGCGGTCGCCGCCCCGATCGACGGCACCGTGACGACGCTGAACGTGAAGGCCGGCCAGCAGGTCCAGATGGACGAGGCCCTGGCGGTCATCGCCGCCGGGAACACGGCCGCGGAAGGAAGCGCCGCCCCGGAAGGACAGGAGAACATCCCGGATGCTTAGCTACTCCCTCGACCCCGAGCACGAGGACCTGCGCAAGACCGTCGAGGAATTCGCCCGCGAGGAGGTCGCCCCGGTCATCGGCGACCTGTACGAGCGGGGCGAGTTCCCCTACGACATCGTCGCCCAGATGGGGAAGATGGGAATGTTCGGCCTGCCGGTCTCCGAGGACTACGGCGGAATGGGAGGCGACTACCTCGCGCTCTGCCTCGCCCTGGAGGAACTCGCCCGCGTCGACTCCTCCGTCGCGGTCACGCTGGAGGCGGCCGTCGGCCTCGGCGTCATGCCGCTGTACCGGTACGGCACCGAGGAGCAGAAGCGCCAGTGGCTGCCGAGGCTGTGCGCGGGGCAGGCCCTGGCCGCGTTCGGGCTCACCGAGCCGGGCGGGGGCTCGGACGTGGCGGGCGCGATGCGGACCCGTGCCCGGCTGGAAGACGGCGAGTGGGTGATCGACGGGTCGAAGGCGTTCATCACCAACTCGGGCACGTCCATCACCGGCTACGTGGCCGTCGCCGCCGTCACGGGCCTGAGGCCCGGCCCCTCAGGGAAGACGGCCGGGAAGCCGGAGATCTCCACGATCATCGTGCCGTCCGGTACCCCCGGCCTCACCGTGGCGGAGAAGTACTCCAAGGTCGGCTGGTCCGCCTCCGACACCCACGAGCTGTCCTTCGGCGGCTGCCGGGTACCGGAGGAGAACCTGCTCGGCGAGCGTGGCCGCGGCTACGCGCAGTTCCTGGCCACCCTGGACGAGGGCCGGGTGGCGATCGCCGCGCTGTCGACGGGGCTGGCCCAGGGCTGCGTGGACGAGGCGGTGCGCTACGCGGGCGAGCGGGAGGCGTTCGGCGGCCCGATCGGGCGGTTCCAGGCGGTGGCCTTCAAGATCGCCGACATGGAGGCCCGGGTGCACGCCGCGCGCCTGGCCTGGTACCACGCGGCGGCGAAGATGGCCGCGGGCGAGCCGTTCAAGAAGGAGGCGGCTATCGCCAAGCTGACCTCGTCCAACGCGGCCATGGACAACTCCCGCGACGCGACGCAGGTCTTCGGGGGGATGGGCTTCATGAACGAGGCCCCGGTAGGCCGCTTCTACCGGGACGCGAAGATCCTGGAGATCGGCGAGGGCACCTCGGAGGTGCTGCGCATGCTGATCGCCCGCGAGCTCGGCCTGGGGGCGGCCGGCAAGGACTCGTGATGCCGGCCGGATACCAGGCCACGTCGGCCGCTCACGAACCGACACAATAACCACAGAACCCATACTGTTTCCCGCAGACCAGTGGATACGTTAAGCTCAGCCCAAAGATCGACACAAAGGGAGTACCCGATGGCGCAGATCGTCCTTGACCACGTGGAGAAGACGTACTCCGGTGGGGTAAAGGCGCTTGATGACCTGAGCCTTGACGTGGGCGAGGGCGAGTTCATGGTGCTCGTCGGCCCGTCGGGCTGCGGGAAGTCGACGGCGCTGCGCTCCATCGCGGGCCTCGAGGAGATCACCGGGGGAACCATCTCCATCGGGGAGAAGGTGGTCAACGACCTGCCGCCCAAGGACCGGGACATCGCCATGGTGTTCCAGAACTACGCGCTGTACCCGCACATGACCGTCGAGCAGAACCTGGCGTTCGGCCTCAAGCTGCGGCACACGCCGAAGGCCGAGATCACCCGCCGGGTCGCCGACGCGGCGAAGATGCTCGGCCTGGAGCCCTACCTCAAGCGCAAGCCCGCCGCGCTGTCCGGCGGGCAGCGGCAGCGAGTCGCGATGGGCCGGGCCATCGTCCGCGAGCCGCAGGCGTTCCTCATGGACGAGCCGCTGTCGAACCTGGACGCCAAGCTGCGCGTCTCCATGCGCGCCGCGCTGAACCAGCTGCACGAGCGGCTCGGCATCACCACCGTGTACGTCACCCACGACCAGGTCGAGGCGATGACCCTCGGGCAGCGGGTATGCGTTCTGCGGGACGGCAAGCTCCAGCAGGTCGATGTCCCGCAGAAGCTGTTCGAGTCGCCGGTCAACCTGTTCGTGGCCGGGTTCATCGGCTCCCCGGCGATGAACTTCGCCACCGCCGAGCTGGTCCGCGACGACGGTCCGGCCGTCACCTTCGCCGGCTACCGCGTCCCCGTCCCCGCCGACGTCGTCTCCGAGCGGGATGGGCTGGATGGGTACTTCGGGAAGGAACTGATCGTCGGCATCCGGCCCTCGGACTTCGAGGACGCCGCGTTCGCCGACAAGTCCTGGGCGCGGATCGGCGTGACCGCCCAGGTGACGGAGGAACTGGGCAGCGAGGTCCACGTGATCTTCACGATCGACGCGCCGCCGGTCGACCACCCCTCCATCTCCGAGGCCGCCCGCGCGGACGGCGACGAGGACGAGACCGAGGCGGTCACCGCCCTGGCCGGCGGCAAGTCGCTGTGGACCGCCCGGGTCTCCAGCCGGTCGGCGGCCAAGCCCGGCGCGTCCCTCGATCTCGGCATCGACACCCGCCGCCTGCACTTCTTCGACCCCGACACCGGCCTCGCCATCGCCTGAGCCCGCAGACTGCGGTGTGAAACCAGTACCCCGCTACTGATAATCCACCGCAGTCTTCGTCACCGGCGGGCCCGAGCCACCTCGCTCAGGCGGGCGGCTCGGCCACGCAGTGGTTCACGCACTCGCCGAGGCCCTCGATCCAGGTACGGACGACCTGGCCGGGCTTGAGGTACTCCGGTGGCTTGCGGGCGTCGCCCACGCCGCCGGTGGTTCCGGTCAGCAGCAGGTCACCGGGGTTCAGCGTGATCGCCTGCGACACGTACGCCACGATGTCGGCCGGCTTGAACAGCAGGTCGGAGGTGCGCGCGAGCTGCTTGGTCTCGCCGTCCACCGAGCAGCCGATCTCGAGGTCCGTGGCGTCGCCCACCTCGTCCGGCGTGACCAGGTACGGCCCGGCAGGCGTGGTGTGCTCGAAAATCTTGCCCGCGTCCCACTGCAGCGTGCGACGCTGGAAGTCCCGCATCGACACATCGTTGGTGATCGTGTAGCCGGCGATCGCGGCCGCCGCCTCCGCCGTGCCGGCCCGGTGCACCGCCGTGCCGATCACGACGCCCAGCTCGGCCTCCCAGTCGACCCGCTCGCTGACCGCGGGGATCACCAGGTCATCGTTCGGCCCCATCAGGGTCTCCGCGAACTTCGCGAACAGCGTCGGGTACTCCGGCAGTTCCCGGCCGGTCTCGATGATGTGCGTCCGGTAGTTCAGCCCGACGCAGATGACCTTGGACGGGTGGGTGGTGACCTGGGCGAAGTCGGCGCCGGCGGCGGGCACCGGCGCGGCGCCCACGGTCGCGGGAGCCGACGTCAGGCCGCCGGAAGCGAGCAGCTCTCCCACGTCGGGAGAGTCCAGCGGGACCAGGGTGTCTCCGTCGAGCCGCGCCGCGGTCGTCCCCGCGGACGTGCGGATGGTGGCAAATCGCATGACCACGACCTTACAGGCAACGCGAATAGGCGGCGTGACCACCGCCGGGTTCCCCGGGCCGCCGGAGACGCTCGATTGCGCAATTGGGCTCGCTATGATGCGCTCGATTGCGTAATCGGGCGCCCTGCGGCATCAACCGGGACGCGCTCGATCAGGACTGGCTGAAGCCGTAGTCGAGCAGGGCCTCGGAGTCGCTGGTGACGGCCTTCCAGCTCCGGTCGTGCAGCACCACGCCGATCACCGCGTCGCCGTCTCGCACGGCCTCGAACAGCAGGCAGTCCCCGGCCACCCGGGTGTCGCCGGTCTTGATCCCGACGGCGCCGTCGTAGGACCCGATCAGCGGGTTGGAGGTCTTCCACGTGAAGGCCGGGTGCTCGCCCCACGCGTGCGGGAGGTGGTACTTCGCCGTCCGCACGATCGAGGCGAACAACGGCAGCGCCATCGCGTCGCGCCCCAGGGCGATCAGGTCGCGGGCGTCGGAGTACGTGGAGCGCTCGGTGGGATCCGGCAGTCCGCTGAAGTCGGTGAAGTGGGTCGATGACAGGCCCAGCCGGGCCGCTGCCGCGTTCATCCTGGCGATGAAACGCCCGCGCCCCGGCCCGTAGGCCGTGGCGAGCGTGTACGCGGCGTCGCAGCCCGACGGCACCAGCATCGCGTACAGCAGCTGCCTGGCGGTGAGCCGCTCCCCCGGCTTGAGCCCGGCGGTGCTGGCGCCGTACTTCTTGTCGTAGGCGGTGATGCCCCCGGGCACGGTGATCAGGCGGTTCAGGTGCCCGGCCTTGAGCACCACGTAGGCGGTCATCACCTTGGTGATCGACCCCATCGGCACCTCGGTGTCCGGGGACCGGCTCCAGAACGACGCGCCGGTCTGCGCGCTGGCCACCTCGGCGTAGGTGGCCTTGATCCCGGTGGGTCCCGAACCCGTGGCGGACCGGAGACCCGTGGCGGGCACGGAACGAGCGACGGTCGCGGCCCTCGCCGTGGTCGCCCCGCTCACCTGCGTGAAACCCGCCAGCCCCGTGACCACAAGGCCCGCGGCCATTCCCTTCGCCATCAGCCCGCTACAGAGTCGCACACGCTCCCCTAACCTCGCCCAAACCGATGGTTTCCCATTCTGGCAAGCCCGGGCACCCAGGTACATAATTGCCGGGAAATATTCGCCGAGGGACGAGGATTCCCATGCGGTACACGACTCTGGACCAGCTCGAAGCCGGCCAAGCGGAACTCCTGCGGGCCGCGCGGGAGGTCGCCCCCAGGGCGTTCAACCCGGTCTCGAGGTTCCAGGTGGGGGCGGCCGTCCGGGATGTCCGGGGGAACGTCTACGTGGGGACGAACTTCGAGTCCTCGGCGCTGCCGCTGGGGGTGTGCGCCGAGCCCGCCGCCCTGCTGGCGGCGATCTCCGCCGGGAGCCGTGAGCTGACGACCATCGCCGTCGTGGGCGGCGACCCCGCAGGCGACGGGAAGGGCGCCCCGGTAACCCCGTGCGGCGGCTGCCGCCAGCGGATCTTCGACGCGACGGGCGGCGCCGCGACCACCATGCGCGTGCTCTGCTCGAACCTCGCTCTCGGCTCCGTCCTCGACGTGACGATCACCGAGCTCCTGCCCTATCCCTTCGGCTCCTCGGTGCTGCCCGCCGCCGCCTGGGAAGGCTAGAGGGCATGGGAATCCGCACTGGCCAGCAGTACCTGGACGCGCTCAACGCGATGACGCCGGAGATCTACGCGAACGGCGAGAAGATCACCGGCGGCGTCGCGGACCACCCGCTGTTCCGCGACAGCGCCCGCAGCTTCGCCCGCCTGTTCGACGCCCAGCACGACCCGGCGCACCACGACGACGTGACCTTCGCCTCCCCGACGACGGGCGAGGCCGTCAACGCGTCCTTCCTGATCCCCCGCACCGAGGCCGACCTGGCCAGGCGCCGGGCCGCGTTCACCGCGTGGACCGGGTACTCGCATGGCTTCCTCGGCCGCAGCGGCGACTACATGAACTCCGCGCTCACCGCCCTCGCCTCCGCCGACTCGTTCTTCGCCAAGGCCGACCCGGTCTACGGCGAGCGGATCGGCGCCTACTACGAGCTCGCCCGCGAGAACGACTGGCTGGCCACCCACACCCTGATCCCGCCGCAGGTCAACCGCTCCGCCAGCGCGTCGCGGCAGGCCGGCGGCCGGGTGACCGCGCACGTCGCCGACCAGACAGGCGATGGCGTCGTCATCCGCGGCGCCCGGCTGCTCGCCACCTGCGGCCCGATCGCCGACGAGCTGCTCGTCTTCCCGTCCACCGTGCTGCGCGGCACACCCGAGGACGCCCCGTACTCGTTCGCGTTCGCGATACCCAACGACGCCCCGGGCCTGAAGTACTACTGCCGCGCCCCGCTGTACCACGGCGGCAGCGCCTTCGACGAGCCGCTCGCCTCCCGGTTCGAGGAGATGGACGCGGTCGTCGTGTTCGACGACGTGCTCGTCCCCCATGACCGCGTCTTCATGCTCGGCCACCCCGAGCTGTGCAACGCCTGGTTCACCGAGACCGGCGCGGGCGCCCTGATGACCCACCAGGTGGTCACCCGGACCCTGGCCAAGACCGAGTTCTACCTGGGGCTGGCCAGCGAGATCGCCGACACCATCGGCATCTCCCAGTTCCAGCACATCACCGAGGATCTCGCCGAGCTGATCAATTACACCGAGATCGAAAGGGCACTGCTGCGCGCCGCCGAGGCCGACGGCCAGCTATCCGAGGACGGCGTGTTCCTTCCCAGGTGGGACACGCTCAACGCCGCCCGCAACTGGTACCCGCGCAAGGTGAGCCAGCGGCTGCCGGAGATCATCCGCACATTCTCCGCCTCCGGCCTGATGGCGCTGCCGAGCGAGGCCGACTTCGCCCGCGCCGTCGCCGACCACAACGCCGACCTCGACACGTACCTGCAGGCCACCAACGGAACCGCGGAACGCCGCGCCCGGCTGTTCAAGCTGGCGGCGGACGCTTCCGTTTCCGGCTTCGCGGGGAGAGAGTCGTTGTATGAGTACTTCTTCTTCGGCGACCCGGTCCGGATGGCCGGCGCCCAGGTGAACGGCTACGACCGCGAGCCCGCCCGCGCCAGGGTCCGCGCCCTGCTGTCCGAGGAGCTCTAGTGCCACCGAACCGCACAGTGCCACCGAACCCCGTAGTGCCACCCAAACCCACGAAGATCGTCGCGGTCCACACCAGCTACCGCAGCCGGGCGGCCGAACGCGGCATCCTCCCGCCGTGGCCGTCGTACTTCCTCAAGCCACCGAACACGATCGCCCGCGACGGCGATGTGGTGAAGCGCCCCCCGGGATGTGAGCTCCTCGCGTTCGAGGGCGAGGTCGCGCTGATCATGAGCGGCCGGGTCACCCGCGTCACCCCGGGAACCGCGTGGGAGCACGTCGGCTGGGTGACGGCGGCGAACGACTTCGGCGTCTACGATCTCCGGTACGCCGACAAGGGCTCCAACCTGCGCTCGAAGGGCATCGACGGCTACACGCCGCTGGGCCCGGAACTCCTCGACGCCCGCGGCCTCGACCCCGACCGGGTCCGGCTGCGCGCCTGGGTCAACGGCACCCTCGCCCAGGACGCGGTCAGCGGCGAGGAGATCCTGTTCGGCTTCGCGGACATCGTCGCCGACATCTCCCGGCTGACCACCCTGGAGCCCGGCGACGTGATCCTCACCGGCACACCGACCGGCTCGACCGTCGTCGCCCCCGGCGACATCGTCGAGGTCGAGGTCACCGCGGGCGACCGGTCCACGGGCAGGCTCCGCTCCCCCATCGCCGAGGCCGATTACGACCTGCGAACCCCGGGCGCGATGCCCCGGGCCGATGATGCCCAGCGCGCGGCGGCATTCGGGACCCGGCACCGGAGTACCGAACGGATGGAGGCGACTGCGCCCGATGCCATCCTCTCCGCCGTCGGGGCGGTATCGACGGCCACTCTCGCGTCGCAGCTCAAGAAGCACGGCTATGAGTCGGTCACCCTGGACCGGCTGCGGGTGACGAACCCGGACCTGACCATGGCGGGCTTCGCCCGCACTGTCCGCTACGTCCCGTACCGGGAGGACCTGTTCCGGTCGAAGGGCGGCGGGTTCAACGCCCAGAAGCAGGCCGTCGAGCAGGTCCGCCCCGGCGAGGTCCTGGTCATCGAGGCCCGCGGCGATCCCACCGCCGGGACGGTCGGCGACATCCTCGCCCTGCGCGCCCAGGTCCGCGGCGCGGCCGGCATCGTCACCGACGGCGCCATCCGGGACAGCCGGGCGCTGGGAGAGATGAGCATCCCCGTCTTCTACGGCGCCAGTCACCCGGCCGTGCTCGGCCGGCGGCACGTCCCGTGGGAGGCCAACGTGACCGTCGCCTGCGCCGGGGTCACCATCCAGCCCGGCGACATCGTCGCCGGCGACGCGGACGGGGTCATCGTCGTCCCCCGCGACGTGGCCCGCGAGGTCGCCGAGGCCGCCGCCGAGCAGGAACGGCAGGAGGCGTTCATCACCGAGCGGGTCGCCGGCGGCGACCCCATCGACGGCCTGTACCCCCTCGGCCCGAAGTGGCGGCCCGCCTACGAGGCCTGGCTGAAACAGTGCCAGCCCGGGGGGACGACCCCCCGGAACCCCCCGATGCGTGGCCGGTGAAAACCAAGAATACCGGCCACGCGAAGGAGCGTATTCATGAAGTTCCGCGGCGACCCGGCGAAGATCCGCGGGTCCATCGTGCCGGTGGTATCCCCGTTCAACCCGGACGGTTCCCCCGACACCGACGGGCTGCGCGCGCTGATCCGCTGGCAGCTGGAATCCGGCAGCCACGGCATCTCCCTCGGCGGGTCCACCGGCGAGCCGAGCGCGCAGTCCGCAGGCGAGCGGGCGGACGCCATCCGGGCGGCGGCAGCCGAGATCGCCGACCGGGTCCCGTTCGTGCCCGGCACCGGGTCGGCGAAGCTGGACGAGACCCTCGCGCTGACCGCGGTCGCGCGGGACGCCGGCGCGGACGCGGCGCTGGTCATCACGCCCTACTACGCGCGGCCGACGCAGGAGGGGCTGCATTCGTGGTACTCGGCGGTGGCGCGGGAGTTCGGTGACCTGCCGCTGATCGTCTACAACGTGCCGTCCCGCACCGCCGTCGACGTCGCGCCGGAGACCGTCGCGCGGCTGCGCCGCGACCACCCGAACATCGTCGGGATCAAGGAGACCACCCGGGACTTCGAGCACTTCTCCCGGGTGCTGCACGCGGCCGGCCGCGACCTGCTGGTGTGGTCCGGGATCGAGCTGCTCTGCCTGCCGCTGCTCGCGCTCGGCGGCACCGGGTTCGTCTCCGCGACCGCCAACCTCGCCCCGGCCGCGACCGCCCGGATGTACGACCACTGGATGGCCGGGGAGTTCGAGAAGGCACGGGAGCTGCACTTCGGGCTGCACCCGGTCACCGACGTGATCTTCACCGAGACCAATCCGGCGGCGGCCAAGTGGGTGCTGGCACGGGCCGGGCTGATCGGATCGGGTTACGTCCGGCCGCCGCTCGTCCCGCTCACCGAGCCCGGCCAGCGCCGCGCGCTGGAGCTGCTCGAGCGCGGGGCACCGGTGCTAGAGGGACCGGTCGCGGAGGCAGTCGCCACGATCCGTTAGGAGGCATGGTTGTGATTCCCCCGGAGAAGATCGAGCACTGGATCGGCGGCGAGCACCGGCCCAGCGTGGACGGGGCGACGTTCGGCGTCGCGGATCCGGTGGGCAACGCCGAGTACGCGCGGGTCGCGTCGGGCAGCGCGGCCGACGTGGACCGGGCCGTCGCGGCGGCGGCTAGCGCGTTCGCCTCCGGGCCGTGGCCGTCGATGGCCGCGCGGGCGCGGGCCAGGATCCTGAACGCGATCGCGGACGGGATCGAGGCGCGGGGCGAGGAGATCGCGGCGGCGGAGACCTTCGACACCGGGCTGCCGATCACCCAGGCCAAGGGGCAGGCGGCCCGGGCGGCGGAGAACTTCCGGTACTTCGCGGACGTGATCGTCGCCGCCCATTCCGGCGCGTTCTCCACGCCCGGGCAGCTCGGGTACGTGCTGCGGCAGCCGGCCGGGGTGGCGGGGCTGATCACGCCGTGGAACACGCCGTTCATGCTGGAGACCTGGAAGCTCGCGCCCGCGCTGGCGTCCGGCTGCACCGTGGTGCTGAAGCCCGCCGAGTGGACGCCGCTGTCCGCGTCGTTCCTGCCGGAGATCATGGCGGAGGCCGGCCTGCCCGACGGCGCGCTCAACATCGTGCACGGCATCGGGGAGGTCGCGGGCGCGGCCCTGGTCGCGCACCCGGACGTGCCGCGGATCTCCTTCACCGGGGAGACGGTCACCGGGCGGGACATCATGCGGTCCGCGGCCGGGCACCTCAAGGGCCTGTCGATGGAGCTGGGCGGGAAGTCCCCGTGCATCGTCTTCGCCGACGCCGACATGGAACTGGCGACCGACAGCGCGCTGTTCGGGGTGTTCTCGCTCAACGGGGAGCGGTGCACGGCGGGGTCGCGGATCCTGGTCGAGCGGCCGGCGTACGACACGTTCGTGGCCCGCCTCGCCGAGCGGGCGGCCCGGATCCGGGTCGGGGACCCCTCGGATCCGTCCACCGAGATCGGGGCGCTGGTGCACCCGGAGCACTACGAGCGGGTCATGTCCTACGTGCGGCTCGGCGTCCGGGAGGACGCGCGGCTGGTCGCCGGGGGATCCCGCCCGGCCGGGCTGTCGTCCGGGAACTACCTGGCGGCGACCGTGTTCGCGGACGTCGAGCCGTCGATGCGGATCTTCACCGAGGAGATCTTCGGTCCGGTGGCGTGCGTGACGCCGTTCACTGGCGAATCCGAGGCGATCTCGCTGGCGAACGCGACGGACTACGGGCTGGCCGCCTATATCTGGACCAACGACCTGCGCCGGGCGCACCGGGTCGCCTCGTCCGTGGAGGCCGGGATGACCTGGGTGAACTCCCATAACGTGCGGGACCTGCGAACGCCGTTCGGCGGGGTGAAGGCGAGCGGGCTGGGGCGGGAAGGCGGGCAGCACAGCATCGACTTCTACACCGAGTCCCGGATCGTGCACATCGCGAAGGGCGACACCCACGTGCCCAGGTTTGGAGCGTGACCTGACATGACCGACCCCACTCCCCCGACTCCGTCTCCTCCCCCGTCTCCGTCTCCTCCTCCGGCGGGGGCGCCCGACATCGTTCGGGCCGCGTACGCCGAGCTGGTCGTGACCTCGCTGGCCGAGGCGCGGGAGTTCTGGGTGGACCTGCTGGGCTTCGTGGTGACCGAGGAGGCCTCCAACGCGCTGTACCTGCGCGGGTACGACGAGCTGACCCACCACAACCTGGTGCTGCGCGCCGGGCCGGTCGCGGGCTGCGGGGCGCTCGCCTACCGGGTGCGGTCGGACGGCGACCTGCGACGGGCCGAGGAGTTCTACGCGGCGCTCGGCTGCCGCACCAGGCGGCTGCCCGCCGGGCACACCGCGGGCGTCGGGGAGACGGTCCGGGTGGAAGACCCGCTCGGGTTCACGCTCGAGTTCTTCGCTTCCGCCACCCACCCGCGGCGGCTGCAGCAGCGCTACGACCTGCGGCGCGGCGCCGAGGTGGCGCGCCTGGACCACTTCAACATCAGCGTGCCGGACGTGCCGCTGGCCTATCGGTACTACTCCTCGCTGGGCTTCGGCCTGTCGGAGACCATCGAGGACGACACGACGCTGTACGCCGCCTGGATGTACCGCAAGCAGACCGTGCACGA
Organism: Nocardiopsaceae bacterium; assembly: GCA_017354375.1. Lineage (GTDB taxonomy): Bacteria > Actinomycetota > Actinomycetes > Streptosporangiales > Streptosporangiaceae > Trebonia. The sequence goes on from JAFMRC010000024.1 coordinate 19,236, forward strand.
CGTCGCGTTCACCGGCGGCGCCGGGCCGCGCCTGCACCACCTGGGGTTCTTCGCGCACGACCCGCACAGCGTGCTGCGGATGTGCGACATCCTCGGGTCGCTGTCGCTGGAATCACGCATCGAGCGGGGTCCCGGGCGGCACGGTGTGTCGAACGCGTTCTACGTGTACCTGCGCGACCCCGACGGGCACCGGGTGGAGATCTACACCTCCGACTACTACACCGGGGACCCGGACCACCCGGTGCTGCGCTGGTCGGTGCGCGACCCCCGGCGCCGCGACTTCTGGGGGCACGCGGTGGTGGAGTCCTGGTACTCCGAGGCGTCGGTCGTGCTGGACCTGGATGGCGAGCCCCGCCCGGTGGCCGAGATCGCCCAGGCCGCCGAGTCCTCGGTCCGCGTCGGCGCGGACGGCTTCACCGCCCCGGCCGAGTAATCCGGGAAGCGCCAAACGCCGCTGATCGCCTATGATGTCGCAAATAGCGGGAAAAATGGGCCTTTTTGACCTTCCGGGAAGTGCAGCGGTGGTATTTAGTGACACGACACCTCGTAGTAGGACGAGAGTATGCTTTTCCTATACCCTGACTCCGCGGCTTCCGGTTTCCGCGCCAGGGCGATGCATCAGCGAGACACACGACTTCGGCCGACTGGAACACCACGTCGAAGCGGGTCGTAACCTTCTGCCGCGCGTGGTGTTCCACCACGAGCTTCCGCTAACGACGGCCGACGGCGACAGGACCCGTCCGCTGCCGTCGTTCCCTGACATGCATTCCCTGAATATTTTCCTGACGACGACCTCCAGAGGCGGCGCGGTCCTGGTAATCGACGGGGAGCTGGGCCAGGAAACCACCGACGGCGTAGATGGCATGGCGGAGCTTATCGCGGCAGCATGCTTCGCTCGCCATGAAATAATGGTCGAAGAACTACCTATAATCGAATGGGCAAAGGCCAGGCTTAAGGAGACCGGGGTAAGCGTCGAAGAGCTTTACTTTGGGAGCGATGTCCATCAATGTGTTTTCCTAGGGGGCTCACTGCAGGAGGCGTTCCTTCAAAATCAAGACGCGGCGTCAGTTAACCAGATGGCCGCTAGGATTCTCTACAGGGGTACGGTGTCCGCGGATTCTGGTGCACGTTTGGGCATTAATATCCCGGACAGGCTCAACAACCCAGGTAGTACTTTCGTGGCCCATGGCCGTGGCGTGTCCCTCTTCTCCGGCTGGAGCCCCCACCTGGAAAACGCGTTCGCGCTCACCACCATCTCGATGGTTTCCGCCCTGGAGGCGCTAAGGCTGTCCAGGCATGAGGCCTTCTCGGCGATGGCGCTGTCCCAGGATTCCGCGGGCGCCTCCCCGAAAGACGCGCGGGAACTCGTCTCCCGGCTATCGGACAGGCTGAACGAGATGCAGCTCGACCTCAGCTTCGGCGTTGAGGCGCATACGGATTCTATCCTCATTCCCGAGATGATCGTCGAAGCCTTCCAGAGCTCACTCAACAACGTCGTGAGAATTCACGAAAGCCTTGACAACACATCACGCATGCTCCAGCGCGTGGATACTGTCATCAGCGCCCGGATGGCCAAGCTGCAGGCCGGCGACCGCGAAAGGGCGGAGCGGCGTGACCGCCTCGTGGCGGTACTGGTCGCGATAGCCTCCTTGCTGGCGCTCCCTCCCGCACTGCTGCTGGCATTCTTCGGCGTTAACGCCTCGAATGTCCACGCCCGTGAATCGATTTTTGACCTGCACGCCTACTGGGGAGCCTATATCATCGCATGGCTTCCGTTCGTGCTCCTGATCGCCGTCGGGTGGATCCTGCATTCAAGGCTCCGCCGCCATCAGGTATGATGGAGTGGGCCTAAATAGCGACATGAGTGGAAAGGCAGTGGCGACATGGTGAATATTTCCGCTCATCGTGGCGGTTCGGAAGGGGTCCAGCCTGCCACCTACGAGGCTTACCGGCATGCCCTGTCAACCGGCGCCGAGTACGCGGAATTCGACATCCGCAAGACCAGCGATGGCGTCCTGGTTGTATATCACGATGCGCACGCCGATCATACGGGTCCCGCCGTGGCCAGCCTGTCCTACAACGAGCTATGCGATCGGCTGGAATACGACGTTCCCCGGGTGCTCGAGGTCATGGAGCTGCTCGCGGGCAAGATGATCGGGCATCTCGATCTTAAAGAGATCGGCTATGAAGAAGAAGTCATCGACGCGGCGATCACCACATTCGGGACAGATAATTTCGTTGCCACTACCCTGGAAGACGCATCGATCGAGAATATCAAGCGGGCTTTCCCGAAGGTGAGGACCGCGCTCTCACTCGGGCGTGATCTTAAGGAATTTCCGCGCTCCGAGTGGGCTGGCGTGCGCCGGGGTGAGATCTTCCCGATGTCGCGGCTTCGCACGAGCGGCTCGGACTGGGCAGCCGTTAACTATAAGATCGCCCGACTCGGGGTTATCAGGGCCTGCAAGCGAAACAATATCGGGATCATGGTATGGACGGTCGATTCCGACGACCTGATAGACCATTTTCTCCGGGACGATCGGATCGACGTAATGATCACGAACCGGCCCGGGTACGCCAGCAGTCGTCGTGCGGCCCTGGATCTGGAGTAGCTCGTCTCCGGTAGCCCGACCAGGTTCGCGATCACGCTCGCGTGGAGGATAAGTGCCTTCCGCACTCACATATCCTCCGCGCGAAGCCCTTCCGCCCCGGCACGGCCCGCCCCGAGTACTCCCACGCCCCTGGACATATCCCGCAGAACAGGGCATACACCCCGCCCCGGCCCCGCATACCCCCAGCACCGGCGCCCCGCCATCAAAGAGCCGGGGCGGCCCCGCGAGGGGGAGCGACGGGCTGGACGTCAGGTGCGGTGCGGCCAGTGGTCGACGTACACCACCGACTCGTCGTAGTCCGACGTGTTCTTGTACTGGGTGGCCGAGCAGGGGGCGGACACGCCAGGCCCCGTCGACACCACCCTGTGCGGCGAGCCGGTCCAGTCCGCGACCCAGATGTCGTAGTCGCGGTTCAGGACGTACTTGCCGGTGCCCTTCCGGACGGCCGGGAGGGTCGACCGGTTGCAGTAGATCGTCGGCCGGCGGTAGCCGGAGGCCTTCCGCTTGGCGATCCAGCCCTCGGTCTCGCCCGGCGTCGCGTCGCCGGCCTCGACGTCCAGCACGTCCCCGATGTCCGCGCTGGCCGAGATCGAGATCTTCACCTTGATGGCGTGCGGGAAGAGGTCCCAGTCGGCCTTCGACCAGGCGTAGTTCCCGTTGACGTAGCCCGCGACCAGCGGCGCGTTCGGGAACTTCTTGGCGATCGTGGCGGCATCGGAGTTGATCCCGTCGTACATGTTCCTAGTCAAGACCCCGTCCCCTGCCCTTCATGTCGCCGTATGTCGTCTTGATCCCTGGCCTGGCCACATCCTGGTCCCGGCACGACCGCGCTCAGGCGGGTCACTAGGCTACACGTGGTAACGCCGGTAATGGCGGAAATGGCCAGCATTCCAGCAAAATTCGCACTCCATCTCGCCGCAAGCCGCCACTCGAACCCCAGCGTTACATCCCCTCACACCGCCAGCGCTTGGCGAAAACCTCAAGGGGGTTAAGTCCCCGGAATGGCGGTCCAGGAACTCGTAGACATCGACGTCGTCGACGCCGGGGAAGGCGCCGACGGGGAGCGCCGACAGGATGTGGGAGTGGGCTCGGGCCGACGGCCACGCGTTGCCCTCCCAGCGTTCGGCCAGCGCGAGGGGGGCACGCTGGCAGCACTCGCCGTCCGGGCACTGCGAGCGGGTCCGAACGCGCGTCTCACGGCCGCGGAACCAGCGGGAGTGGTCGAACGGCACGCCCAGGGTGATCGCCGACCCGCGATCGGCGCGCGGATCGACCTGCGCGACGCAGAAGTACGTGCCGGCCGGCGTGTCGGAGTACTGGTAGAACGGCGAGTACCGGTCGGCGGCGGAGAACACCTGGCGGCCCGACCACTGGCGGCACACCCGCTGTCCCTCGATCGCGCCGGACACGTCGGCAGGGAAGGCGATCCCGTCGTTCTCGTACGCCTTGTAGATGATGCCGCTGGAGTCGTTCTTCACGAAGTGGCACGGCACGCCCAGGTGGTGAGTGATCAGGTTCGTGACTCGGTGCGCGGCCTGCTCATACGACACCGAGAACACGTCCACCAGGTCCTCCACCGCCAGGTCTCGCGCGTCCATCGCGCTCCGGAGGAACGGCACCGCCGACGACTCGGGCATCAGCATCGCCGCCGCGAAGTAGTTCGACTCGACGCGCTGCCGCAGGAAGTCCGCGAAATCCCTCGGCGTGTCGTGGCCGAGCAGGAAGTGGCCGAGGGCCTGGGAGACGATGGTGCGCGGCGAGTGCCCGCCGACCGACTCCTGCGACACGTAGATGCGGTGCGCCCGCAGGTCGGTCAGCGACCGCACGGTGCGCGGCAGGTCGGGCACGAACCGGACGGTGAACCCGTGCCGCGCCACCACGCTCGTCAGCATGCCCTGGGACAGCGCGCCGCCGCTGTACCCGGCCCGCCGCAGCGCCTGAGCGGCGGCCTCCTCGATATCCGCGAAGTAGTTGCCGCGGGTCCGCATCGACGCGCGCAGCGCGGCGTTGGCCTCCCGGGCTTCCTCCGGCGTCGCGGTCGGCTTGGACCGCTGCGCCCGCAGCTCCGCGGCCAGGGCCACCAGGTGCTCCAGCACGTCGGTCGGCACCCGGGCACCCGCCCGCAGCTGCGGCAGCCCGAGCGCCCGGTAGGACGGATCCCGTTGCGCATGATCCAGGGCGATCTCCAGCTGGGCACGGCGGTTGGGCGGCTGCTTCTTGAGCAGCTCGGACACGGGCACCGACAGCGCCGCGGCCAGCTGCTCCACCAGCGACAGGCGCGGCTCGCGGCGGCCGTTCTCGATCAGCGACAGCACCGACGGGGTCCGGCCCACCCGCTCCCCCAGATCGGCGAGGGTCATCCCGCGCGACCGCCGGAGGTGCCGGAGTCGCCGGCCAAAGGTAGCTAGGTCTAGACCATCGGTCTCGTCCAATTTTTGCACTTCTTTCATCGTGAAAAAGAGTAGCACTCATCCATCTGGAAAAAAATGCAGTTATTTACCTAGCACGAGCCTGCCCGTGATGCTACCCGTCGGTAAGGCTGGACCTGCGCACGCAGCCGGGACCGGCGCCCGGCCCGGACTAGCAGGAACTGAAAGGCAGGACCTCACCATGGACACGATCAGCCAGCTCGCCAGCGATCTTCGGCACGAGTGGGAGACCGACCCCCGCTGGAAGGACACCAGGCGCGCCTACAGCGCCGAGGACGTCATCCGGCTGCGCGGCTCCGTCAACGAGGAGCACACGCTCGCCCGACGCGGCGCGACCCGGCTGTGGGAGCTGCTGCACACGACCGACGCCGTGCGGGCACTCGGCGCCCTCACCGGCAACCAGGCCGTCCAGCAGGTGAAGGCGGGCCTGCAGGCCATCTACCTGTCCGGCTGGCAGGTCGCGGCGGACGCGAACCTCGCCGGGCAGACCTACCCGGACCAGTCGCTGTACCCGGTGAACTCGGTGCCCGATGTGGTGCGCCGGATCAACAACGCGCTGCTGCGGGCGGACCAGATCGACTGGTCCGAGCGCCCGGCGGACAGCGGCGCGGGCAGGACCGAGTGGCTGGCCCCGATCGTGGCCGATGCCGAGGCCGGCTTCGGCGGCGTGCTGAACGCGTTCGAGCTGATGAAGGCCATGATCGCCGCGGGCGCGGCGGGCGTGCACTGGGAGGACCAGCTTTCCTCGGAGAAGAAGTGCGGCCACCTCGGCGGGAAGGTGCTCATCCCGACCAGTCAGCACATCAAGACGCTGACCTCCGCCCGCCTGGCGGCCGACGTGTGCGACGTGCCGACGCTGGTGATCGCGCGGACCGACGCGCACGCCGCGACGCTGCTGACCTCCGACGTCGATGAACGGGACCGCCAGTTCACCACCGGCGAGCGGACCGCCGAGGGCTTCTACCGGGTGCGCAACGGCATGGCACCGTGCGTCGCCCGCGGCCTGGCCTACGCGCCCTACTCCGACCTGCTGTGGATGGAGACCTCCACGCCGGACCTGGACGAGGCGCGGACATTCGCGGAGGCCATCAAGGCGCGGTACCCGGACCAGATGCTCGCCTACAACTGCTCGCCGTCGTTCAACTGGAGAGCGCACCTGGACGAGACCACGATCGCCAGGTTCCAGAAGGAACTGGCCGCGATGGGGTACCGGTTCCAGTTCATCACCCTCGCGGGGTTCCATGCGCTGAACTACTCGATGTTCGACCTGGCGCGCGGCTACGCGACCGAGGACATGTCCGCGTACACCCGGCTGCAGCAGGCCGAGTTCGCCGCCGAGGCCGCCGGCTACACCGCGACACGGCACCAGCGTGAGGCGGGCACCGGCTACTTCGACCTGGTCACGCAGGCGATCTCGCCGGACGCCGAGACCGTGGCGCTGGCGGGCTCCACCGAGCACGCCCAGTTCTAAGGGGATTCCCGGACTGTGGGGCTTTTTCCATGGCG
>JAFMRC010000024.1:25789-30065 GCA_017354375.1 Nocardiopsaceae bacterium
GGCCATGGAAAAAGCCCCACGATCATGCCCAGGCGGCACCGCGCCCTACTCGACCCGCGTCGCCGAGGGGTCGAAGTCGGCCAGCAGGCCGCTCGGGCCGCCGGTGCCGTCGATGGCGTAATCGCCCCGGCGACGGCGCCAGCGGGACGGCACGAACAGCGGGATGATCATCACGATGCCCGCCACGCCGAGCGCGCCGCTGGCCAGCAGCACCGTCCACCCGGTCCCGAAGTAGTGGCTCTTCAGCGGGATCAGGTCGACCGCGCGCTTGACGCTGACCACGTACAGCGCGGTCCACGCGATGAGCACCAGGCCTGGCAGGCCCGGCGCGAGCGCCGAGACGCGAGGCGTCACCACCAGGAGCCCGGCCAGCAACGCGACGCCGGCCAGCGCCGCGAGCCCGAGCAAGGCGTGCCTATCGTGCATCAGCGAGCTGATGGGCAGGCCAAGCGGGCCGCTGGTCGAGGTACCCGAGCCGGTGGCCGGGACGGCCTTCATCGTGAGCGTGGCCGTGAACAACTGCATGAATCCCCAGGATCCGCCGATGAACGCGGCAGCGGCCAGGACGATGGCCAAGATGAAACCAAGCAGGTGTCGCATTATGTTGCCTCCTGTCCCGGCATATCGTCCCGTATGACGCCACCGCTGACAAGGGAAAACGCCGCTTATCACGCCGATCGGAACCCCGGCCGGCGTTCCGCCCGGATCCCAGGTCCACGCACCGTGACCGACGATCGCGTTCGCGCTACGATGGCCTCGCGCGCGGAAGCATCAAATGCCGGGATGAACTCGGGACATGCCGGGCGGGGTGCTGGTCTTACGGACGCCTGACCGGGAGACTCTTGTCCGAAGTAGTATGCCGCGGGCAAGCGGAATTTACCGACGGCGGGTGGAGCCCGGGGCAGCCAGGGAAGGGACGTCGATGCAGGAACTGCGCTTCGTCGCGGTGAGCGAGGACGGCAGTTACGCTGTCCTTGCCGTCCCCGGACGGAGTGCGCGCTTCATCTTGCCGATCGACGAGCGCCTGCGGGCGGTCGCGCTCGGGCAGACGACCCGGCTCGCCCAGTATGAGATCGAAGTGGAGAGTCCCTTGCGACCCAAGGAGATCCAGGCACGGATCCGCGCCGGCGAGACGGCGGAAGAGATCGCTGACGCGGCCGGAATCCCGGTCGAGCGCGTGCGCTGGTTCGAAGGACCGGTCCTCGCGGAGCGCGCCTACATCGCGCAGCAGGCGCAGACGGCGACGGTGCGCCGTCAGGGGGACTCCGCCGGGCCGGGCCCGCACCTTGAGGACATCGTCGCCGAGCGCATGTACGCCGCCGGCGCCGACCCCGACGAAGGGCAGTGGGATTCCCGCAAGCGCGGTGACGGCAGCTGGCAGGTGCAGCTGACGTACTCCGCGGCCGGGCGGCTGCACATCGCGGAGTGGAAGTTCGACCCGCGCCGGCGTCATGTGATGCCGGAGGACGAGGTGGCGGCGCGGCTGTCGTTGCCGGAGTCGGAACTGCCCCCGCTGCCAGAGTCCATGCCCGGCGAGGCCACGGTGACGCCGATCGCGTCGCGACTGGGTGCCGCCGCCGGGATGGGCGGCGGGATGAGCGCGGGGCCGTCCGCCGACCGCATTCGCCCCGAGCGCCCGGCCGCCCCCGAGCGCCCGGCCCCCGCCGCCTTCCGCGAGCCCGAACATCGAGAGCCCGAACGGGTGGTCCCGCCTGTGCCCGCGCCCGGTTCCGGTGGCCGGCGGACGGGCGCGCCGTGGAGTGACTCCGCTCGCCGCCCCGAATCCGCCCCCGCGGCCGCCGATCCCGCGCCCGCGCCAGCAACCACAGATCCCGCGCCAGCGGCCGCTGCCGATAACGCGGTCCTCGGCGAGCCTGTCCCCCGCGCGGAGCCCGCCGCTAGCGGCGAATCCGCTCCCGCTACCGCGGAGCCCGCCGGCACCGCCGGGGAAGAGGCCGCCCCGGCCGCCAGGGCAAGCGCCCCCAGGAAGCAGCCGACGGCGAAGAAGGCGGCCACGGCCAAGAAGGCGACCGCTGTCAAGAAGGAGGCGACGGGAGCAGCCGCGACTCCAGCCACGGCCACGGACCCGGGGGCCACGGATGCGGCGGCCACGGCGAAGGAGCCCGCGGCCGACGAGCAGCCCGCGCGGCCCCGCCCGGCGAAGAAGGCCTCCCGTAACCGCCGGTCGTCGGTCCCGTCCTGGGACGAGATCATGCTCGGCAGCTCCCGCCAGCGCGACTAAACCTGGCCCAGCCCACCCCAGATAGCTGCCTGGCCGGCGGGGTTAAGCGGCGGGACCCAGCTTGACGCTATGAAATAATCATTATATTGTCACGTTGTGCTTTACCCTACGCCACGCCTCACCAGCAACGACGAGCGCGTGCTCCGCGAGATTGACGACATGCGCCGCGACCTCCGGCATGCCGTTCGCGACGTCGCCGCGAAGTGGACCGACGAGCTGCGGAAGTTCCTCACAGCCGACGCGGTCGCCGCCTCGAACTCCATCGAGGGCTTCAAGGTGAGCACGGTGGATGTCCTCGACCTAGCCGAGGGCGAGCACGATGTTGACGTGTCGGACGAGAACCGAGCCGAGACGCTTGCCTACCAGCACATGATGACGTACGTCCAGTCGCTGCACGACGTCGCCGATTTCAGTTACTCCAAGGGGCTGCTCAACGCGCTGCACTGGATGCTGCAGGGCCACCGGCACAGCCCGCGCAGGCCGGCCGGGCAGTGGCGGAAGGGCGCCGTGTACGTCACGGACGCGCGGGATCCGTCCATCGCGGTGTACACCGCACCCGATGCCGAGCAGGTCCCTTCCCTGATCGCCGAGCTCGTCGACTGGCTGAACGGTCCCGATCGCGCCCACCCCTTGGTGAACGCCGCGATGGCGCACCTGAACCTGGTATCCGTCCATCCGTGGGCAGACGGCAACGGCCGGATGTCCCGGTCGCTGCAGACGCTCATGATCGCCCGTGAGGGCGTCCTCGCCCCAGAGTTCTCGTCCATCGAGGCATGGCTCGGCCGCCCCGGGAACACCTGGGAGTACTACCGCGTCCTCGCCCGCCGCGGCGCGGAGTTCCACCCGGACCAGGACGTCTCGGAATGGGTCCGGTTCAACCTGACGGCCTACCACGAGCAGGCCCAGGCGGTCCGGAACCGGGTACAGCGATCGATCCAGGCGTGGCAGGCCCTGGCGGATTTCGCCGTGGACAATGGCATGGACGAACGGGTTGTCACAGCCATGCACGACGTGGCCCTGACCGGTCGCGTCCGGCGACTGCGCTATGAGCACGGGGAAGCGATCAGCATGCAGCAGGCCCAGCGCGACCTACGTGACCTCGTCGCCGCGCAGGTCCTTGAACCAGTCGGCCGGACAAGGGCCCGCTATTACACAGAAGGACCGCGGTTCCCCGAAGCAGCACTGACTGCAGCGCGCACACCGCTGCCCGTCACCAGTCCGTACAGCGCTAGCGGGACTGCTTGAGGGAGAATCCCCAGTTCAGGATGCGGGTGGCGGCGTCCTCGCTGGCCCGCAGGCCGTTCGCCGGGCTGTGCAGGACCACGCCGATCAGCGGGCGGCCGTTCCTGACCGCCTCGAACAGCAGGCAGTGACCCGCGTCATCGGTGTAGCCGGTCTTGATCCCGACCGCGCCCCGGTACGTCCGTATCAGGCTGTCGTCGTTGTACCACCAGTGCGCGTGGTGCCCGGGTCCCTTCGGCACGTGATACTGGACCTCGTCCACGATCGACCTGAAGACGGGGTACTTCATCGCCGCCTCCCCCAGGATCAGCAGGTCCGACGGCGTGGAGTAGGTGGAGAACTCGGTCGGGTAGGGCAGCCCGTCCGGGGACGCGAAGTGCGTGTGGTCCATGCCCAGTTGCCTCGCCATCGCGTTCATCTTGGCGATGAACGCGCTCATCCCGGGGCCGTAGGCGTTCGCCAGCGTGTAAGCGGCGTCCGCGCCGGACTGCACCAGCAGCCCGGACAGCAGTTGCCGCGCGGTGAGCACCTCCCCCGGGTGCAGGCTGTCGCTCTCCCCGCCGTAGGTGGCGACGTAGTGGATCACGCCCTTGGGGACGGTGATCTTGTTCTGCAGGCTGCCCGCCTGGAGCACGAGGTAGGCGGTCATCACCTTCGTGATGCTCGCCATCGGCCGCTCGACGCCTGGCTGCCGTGACCACAGGATCTGCCCGGTGCTGGCGTCCGCCAGGATGGCCCCCTTGGCCGCGACCTTGGGCGGCGCGCCGGCGACCCTGAGCGCCGGCCCGGCCG
>JAFMRC010000358.1 GCA_017354375.1 Nocardiopsaceae bacterium
GCCGCTGCCGCCGGACCGGATCGCCGACGCGATCCGCACCGCGTACGACCCGGCCGTCGCCGCCACCGTCCTGGAAGCGCGATCGCAGGCCGGCTCAACCGGCCAGCGATGGGACTGCGCCGGGCCGTCCCTCGCGGAGGAGACCCGCGACTCCTACCTGCACGAGAACGTCGCGTCCCGGACCTGGGTGGCATGCGACGCCCCCCGCGGGTCGGTCCGCTCCGGCGTCCTGCGCGCCCTGCTCGAACCCTCGCCCCGGATCGCCAGGAAACGGGTCGCGATCTTGTACCGCCCGGTCGACCAGGCCTCCGCTGCGCGGATCGTGGAGGCCGACCGGCGCTCGGCGCACTTCCTGGCCGGCTCGACCGCCGGCCTGGTCAACGCCCGATCCGCCACCGCCGTCCGGGCCGCCGAGCAGACCGCCGCCGAGGAAGCCGCCGGCGCCAGCCTGACCGAATTCGCCTTCGTCGTCACCGCCACCGTGAACTCCCCCGACGAGCTGCGCGCCGCCGACGCGGAGATCACCCACCTGGCCGCGGCGGCCCGGCTCCGGTTCCGCGTGGCCCGCGGCCAGCAGGCGAACGCGTTCGCGACCGCGCTGCCCGCCGGGGTGCTGCCCTGGCTGCGCACCCTGATCCCGCACCAGCTCCGGAGCGCGCTATGAGGACGATCATGCAAGCCCCCGCGATGTGGCGCGGCACTTCCGTGCAGGTATGCGGTCTGTGGCCGTTCGCCGCCGGATCCGGCTCCCCGTCCGCCGGGGCGCCGCTGGGGCAGAACCTGCTCACCGGCGTCACCGTGTGCGGCGACCCCCTGTCGTGGTTCCTCCGCGCGCTCATCGCCAACCCGTCGGTGTTCGTCCTGGGACGGCCCGGCACCGGGAAAAGCACCCTCATCGCCCGGATGCTGATCTACCTCGCCGCGACCGGCGTCACCCCGCTCGTGCTCGGCGACCTCAAGCCCGACTACGCGGCCATCGTGTCCCACCTCGGCGGGCAGGTCATCACGATCGGCCGCGGCGTCGGCGGCATCAACATCCTCGACCCCGGCGAGATGGGCGCCGCTGCCGACAGGATCGGCGGCCAGGCCGGCGCCCACCTGCGCGCCGAGGCCCACGCCCGCACCCTGGCCATCACCGCCGCCCTGATCACCCTCGTCCGCGGGCACCCGATCGACGACCACGAGCAGACCATCCTCGCCGCGGCCCTCCGCCACCTCACCAACCGGCACCCCGCCTCATCGCCGCCGGTCCTGCCCGACCTGGTCGCGGTCCTGGAATCCGGCCCCGAACCGGTCCGGGCGGTCACCCTCGACCGCGGCTCCGAACGCCGCTACCGGATGGCGGTAGACCCGCTGCACCGCAGCCTCCTCGGCCTCCTCGACGGCCCGCTCGGCTCCACGTTCGGCGGCGCGACCACCACCCGCATCAACCTCGACGCCCCCGCCGTCGCCGTCGACATCTCCCGCATCGGCGAAGCCGACGCCCAGCTCACCGCCGCCGCCATGCTCGCCGCCTGGTCCGAGGGCCTCGGCTGCGTCGCCGCCGCCCACGCCCTCGCCGACGCCGGGCTCGCCCCGCCCCGCTGGTACTTCGCCATCCTCGACGAACTGTGGCGCCCCCTGCGCGCCGCCGGCGGCCTCATCGACCGCATCGATGCCATCACCCGCCTGAACCGCACCTGGGGCCTGGGCCAGGCCATGATCACCCACACCCTAAAGGACCTCGACGCCGTCGACTCCAGCACCGACCGCGCCAAGGCCCGGGGCTTCGTCGAGCGCGCCGGCATGGTCGCCTGCTTCGGCCTCCCCCGCTCCGAACTCGGCGACCTCGACCAGGTCACCGGCCTCTCCCGCCGCGAAACCGACCTGATCACCTCCTGGTCCTCCCCCGCCGGCTGGGGCGCCCACGGAGCAACCGCCCAGCCCCCCGGCCTCGGCAAGTGCCTCCTCAAGGTCGGCGGCCGCCCCGGCGTCCCGGTCCGCATCAGCCTCACCGACACCGAACGCCGCCTCCACGACACCAATGCCCGCTGGCACCCGGATCCGCCCCTAACGCGATGAACCCCGCTGCGGCAATCGACAGCAAGTCCACCAGTACGGCAACCCCGCAGGTCGCCGATGTCAGAACTCGGTCGAACACCAAGGTTCATGGCGAGAGTTGAACATCAAGTCGGCCGTATGCAGCAGGCCGGCATCGCCTTGGACGTGTCCGGCGCTGGCCAGGCGGGCGATCGGCACGCCTCCCAGGTACAGGGAAGCAAGCGCGGCAACATCGAGGGTCAAGGTCGGCTCAGAGGTCTCGTTGACGCGGCGGCATTCGGCTCTATCTGGTCCACCAGCCAGCAGCCAGCAGCCAGCAGCCAGAGTTCCAGGGACAGAACGAGTCGCGCACCCGGAGTCGCAAGGTGCCCGCGGTGCCGTAGCGCCGCAAGCTCAAGGCGTCAGCCACGTCCACCAGGCGCAGCCATAGGTGGTCGTGCACATCCGTGACAATCATCTGGCGGCGGTCGGATAGCATCCACTGCAATGCCTCATGCTCGGGCCGTCCGCGGGCGAGCACGCAATCTGTCAGGTCCAGGTTCGCCAGGTGGGCCCAAAGACGGCGGTAACTGGCGTCGGTACATGAGATCAGGTGCTCTACGACCACGCTCGCGTGCGAGCTGTACCGCTCTTCGCGCTCGAGCCGATACACGGCATAGCCGCTTGGCCGGAGATCTTCGCGGCACAGCAGCATGTACCTTCCGCCCAGCGGGCCGGCCTGGATGAGCTCGTCCCACTTCCCGGGATAGGTGCGCACGTCGCCGATCTGGCCCCGCCGCGCGTCTTCGTGGATGGCCGGGAACAGCTCCCGCGCAGCACTCGGCTCTGCCAATTGCAGGGAGCATCGGCTTTCATCGCATAACCAGGTTGGAAAAGGTTCACTGAATCCCGGAGGTTAACGACCGTGTTCATCCAGGCGTCAAGGCGATGGTAGCGCCTTGACGGTCATCAGGCGGGGAGGCGGGCCGGGTTGGCTCGCGCACCTACCTGCCCATCCGCGTCGCCGAGAACTGCACTGGGCAGTCCTGGTCCGCCTTGCGCCACGAGTTCCAGCGCATGGCCACCGGCACCTTCACTAGCCCGGTCGATCCATGCCATACTGACAAAAGGCACATGGGGTGTGCAACGACCCGCGTCTCGACGCTAGAGGAAGTACCTGTGTCCCCGCAGCTGAATCGTTCGCCCATCGTGGTCATCGACAGGAATTGCCGGCTCCCGGTATCCTTTACTCAGGAGGAACGCTTGCGCGCGGGTGCCCGGCGGAGCATGACGCTGGCCGCCGTTATTCGCTTCGACGGGGATATGGACACCCAGTTGCTGCGTGCCTGCCTCGATGAGCTCATCGAGCGTCATGAGAATCTGCGCGTCTCATTTGGCTTGGATTCTGATGGCGGCTACGTCAACCTGGCATCCAGTCTTGCCGGTTATTACCGAGAATCAGTAATACCGCGCGGCACTCCCGACTGGGATCGCTTTTCGGCCGCATGTGACATGATTACGGCTCATCAGCGGGAGGAATTCGACATTACCCGGCCGCCGCTGTTCAGGGTTCTTCTGGTCCGCCTTTCCGTGACTTCGTACCTGCTCAACATGGCCATGGATCACATTATCGCCGACGGCCGGTCGGTTGATATTCTCGTGCGCGACCTTCTCGCCATCTATTCCGCCCGGTCCGTCGGCCGTGAACCAGCCCTGCCCAAGATCCCCGCCCAGTACCTTGACTTCGCGGCCTGGGAGCGCTCTGTTCTCCGCGGTGAATTCTACGGCAGGCATGCCTCATACTGGAAAGACAGGCTCGCCCGCGTCGGCCCGATACCACCGTCTGGCCTCACCGACCCGGAACCACCAGGCGGCCCGGCGGCGGGAGGCATCGTGCGGGCCAGCATCAGCGGACGGGAGAAGCGTCAGCTCGACCAGCTGCTCAAAGCCCGCGGCATAGGCATGGTCCCTCTTGTCTCGGCAGCGTTGAAGGCCGCCGTTATCACCAAGCGAGTCGGCATGACGGACGGGGAGCGATGGAACGTCGGATTCATGGCATCCGCCGCTAACCGCGGTCACCCGGCCACCAGGGAAGCATTTGGATACTTTGCTACGCCAATCGTCCTGTACTCGGAGTTCGATGTGAACCCGACGCTCGAAGAGATGTTTGAGCGTGAGGCGGCGGCGCACCTGCAGGCGCTCCGTTACCAGGCCTTTCCGCACGCCCTCGTCATCAAGGAGCTGGCACCTCAGCTCTATGGCGCCAGGCACCGCGACGAGGTACCCGATGTCGCCCCGTACGTCCAGTTCGCTGTCGAAGAGCTCAAGGAGCATGGCGACCAGCAGCTGGCGACCCGCGAGCTTCGCGCGGAACGCATCCGGATAAGACGGAACGTGATACCCGGCGGCGGGCTCAGGTTCATCGGAACCGCATCCGGGGAAAGGCTGTCGATAGACCTCCTCTACCGGACCGATCTCTACCGTGAGCAGTGGGCGCAGCATCTGGCCGACACCACAGGGCATTACCTTCGTCTCATGATCTCCGAGTCCGCTAGCCGCCTCGAACCGATGCGATGAGGGCTGTTCGTCTTGCTGCCATTGACCTTGACGGCACCTTGCTCCGCGGTGACGGCTCTATTTCCGCGCGCTCACGCGCAACGCTTAAGCGAACTCAGGAAAGCGGGATAATTACCATTATCGCCACCGCCCGCGACCTCCAGGAAGTACGAGGCATCGACGACATCGAGAAGGTTTTTGACATCGCCATCTGTTGCAGCGGTGCGGTAACGTATGACCTCGCCTCCGAAGATACGCTGACGCAGGCCACTATGTCAGCCAGTGTTTACACACCGGTCATCGATGAAATCCGAAGCTGTCGGCCAGGCACCGGAATCGGGTTCGTGGATCATGCGGGAACGTGGTACTGCGATGATTTCCCGTGGGGATCTCATGATCGGAAAGTTCCGCTCGAAAGCCTCCTGGACCGCAATGCGCCCGTCCTGAAAGTGTTCGCGTTCGATCCAGGATCGGACCACGCGCCACATGACCTTGTGTCCCTGGTAAGGGACGCAGGTGGCTCGCGAATAGAAATCGGGCACCGGAGCGGCAGGTTCGTCGAGATCCTGGCGGCGGGCGCAGGAAAACTTCCGGCACTCCGCTGGTGTTGTGTCAGAAATGACATAGCGCAGGACAGCGTCATAGCGTTCGGCGATTCCCTGGGCGATGTCGAGATGCTGCGCTGGGCCGGCATCGGCGTCGCCGTGCGCAATGCCGTCCCGGAGGTCCGCCGGGCCGCGGTCCTTGTCGCGCCCGGCTGCGACGAGGACGGGGTCGCCAGGACGCTGGAGCTGATGCTACCCCCCGTCGGCTGACCGTGAGGCGCCCCGCGCCATCGGGGCGGTCAAGAACCGCTCGGCATCCTGGTCGGCCGGGGCGACGCGCGTTCGGCGGGCCGGGACGGGAGCCGACGGACAGCGGGCGTGCTCAGGAGCACGGCACAGCCCAGGACGCCGCATCCGGCCGAAACGGCCAGCACGAGGCCGGCGCCGAACAGTGCCCCTACGCTCCCGGCCAGCGCTCCGCCG
>JAFMRC010000123.1 GCA_017354375.1 Nocardiopsaceae bacterium
TCGCGACCCAGGAGCCGACGGCATGCCGGGTGTCCCGGGCGTGCCTGCCCCCGCCGTCGATGCCGCCGTCGATGCCCCCGCCGTCGATGCCGTCGCCGCGCCGGCGCCGCCAGCAGGCGGCGACCAGCACTATGAGGAACGCGGCCGCGGAACCGATCAGTACCTCGTGGTAGCCGCTCGCCGGCGTGTAGCTCATGACCACGGTGCCGCCTGCCCCGGCCGGGACCACGAACGCCTGCTGCCAGCCGTCGAGGGTGACCGGATTCAGCGACTTCCCGTCCAGGGTCGCCGTCCAGCCCGGGCTGGCCGCCTGGTGGACCTCCAGGTAGGACTGCGCACCCGCCCCGACCGTCATGGTGCGGTACTCGGCCTGCCACGTCCCGACGTGCAGGCTGCGCGCCGGCCCGCCCGGGGAACCCGAACCGCCCTGGGACCCGGACGCGGGCTCCGAACCGGACCCCGACCCCGACCCGGACGCGGACCCCGACCCCGACGGCGTCAGGCTGAGCCCGGTGACCGCCAGCGCCACCCCGGTGCCGGGCGAGCTCAGGTAGTGCCGCCCTGCCCCGAGCGCGACCGACCCGCCCGAGCCGGACGAACCGCTAGAGCCAGAACCGGAACCGCACACCTTCAGCGGCATAGGCGTGAGCTTGAGCAGGTCTTTCACCGTCCCGGACACCGCGGTCCGGTAGGTGTGCCCGTCCACCGTCAGCGACGGCCCCTTCCCGCACGGCAGGCTGAACTTCGTCCCCGGCTTCGGGATGCCCGTGTTCAGCCCCGACAGCGCCGGGACGCTCAGCGATCCGAGCCCCACCGGGAGCTGCTGGTCGCGCCCGAGGAGCGGGTTGTAGGCGGTGGCGCTCTCCACCCCGGGGAAGCTGATGGTCAGCTGGTTGGTCTTCATCGGCGGGAAGGTCACGATGCCGTCCCGCGGTATCGGCACGTCCTGCTTCCCGGCCGGGCTGCTGATCAGCGCCCGGGTGGGCTGGGCGGCCAGGCCGGTGGCCATCGCGGTGAGGTCGACCTCGCCGACGGTCCGCTTCCCGCTCCACGACAGGTGCAGGCTGGCGTGCGGGCTGGCCGCGACCCAGCCGGTCCCGGCCAGCAGGTTCCGCGGACTCAGCTGGGGCAGCGAGCCGAACACCGACGACGCCGAGATGTGCAGCTGCGCCGAACCGGAATCCAGGGAGCCGAGCAGCGCGTTGAGCCCGGCGCCCGGCACCGGGGTGACCGTGCCGCTCGCGGCGTACCGGCCCGCGGCGGCCGTGGTGAAGGTGCGGTTCAGGTCCGGTTCCGGTGACTGGCCCGGCAGCCCCAGCGAGGTCGCGGGCGCGCGCTGGAAGCTGAACGACGTCGCGCTCGCCCCAGAGCCCCCGGAACCGCCGGGGTCCCCGGCTCCCCCGGAACCGGCCTGCGACGGCTGCAGGTACGGCGTGACCCGCACCCCGGGTATGGACACGTCGCTGATCCCGGCGCCCGGCCCGCCGGGAGTCCCCCCGGAGGCGGCGGCGATCGTGATCCGCAGCCACGAGGTCTTCCCCGCAGGCAGCCGCAGCGGCTGGACCGCCCCGGTACGCGACGTCGAGGTGACGGCGCTGCCCGCGGCGGTGGTCACGTCGAGCCGGGTGGCCACCGGCCGCGGGATGTCGTCGAGCAGCCGGATCGCCGCCGACGACGGCAGCGTCCGCGCGGAGGAGAAGTTGATCTGTATCCACTGCCCGGCCGCGCTGGCCGGGCTCGCCTCGGTCCAGGCGGTGGCCGGGTTGCCGTCGAACGCGTAGGCGGGATCCGCCTGCGGCAGCTCCCACAGCCACGACCCCGCCGAGGAGGCGGTGACCGACGAGGCGCCCTTCAGCACCGCCACGGTCTGGTGCCCGGCGGTGCTGGCGGGGAGCAGTTGCCGGGGCGGCTTGCCGCCCGCGCCCTGCGGGTCGTCGGGCGGGATCGTGCCGTTCGCCGTGTAGGTATACGAGGTGTTGTCGTTCGGCAGCCCGAACGCCGTGTCCGCTCGCCGCAGCCCGTCGGTTACCAGCTGCCGCGAGGCCGGCGCGACGCCGGAACCGTCCTGCCCGGCGACCACCGCGGGCTGCCCGGGAGTGATCTGGTGCTGCCCGGACAGCTGCAGCAGGGAGCCGGGACCGCCGTCGACGAGCGCGGTGGAGCTGGCGGGCAGCATGCTCGCGGGCCCGGAAGGCCGGTCGGCGGCGGCGGACGCCTGGAAGATCTCGACCGGCGGGTAGGCGGGCTCGATCGCCTCGGCCTGCAGCGCGGTGCCCTTGCCGATCGGGCCGGTGGGCGCGGGGGCGCCGAACGACGCGGCCCGGGTGAACCCGGACGCGGCCAGCGTGGCGTGCACCACGGCCGGCGAGGTATACCCGGGCTGGGCGGGGTCCAGGTCGTTGCGGACGAGCACGTACCGGATGCCGGCCCGCGCGAGGTAGGCGGCGAGGCCGGGGGTGGCCTGCCCGGATTCGATGGCCTGCTCGGCCGCGTTCATCAGGTCGGCGACGCCCCCGCCGCTGTACGGCACCAGGTTGCGCTCCGTCCACGGCGAGCTGCCCAGGGGCTCGAGCGGCTCGTCGATGGGCTGGCCCCAGGTATAGATGCCGTGCGAGTCGGCGGGCACGACCAGGGTGTTGTCCCGGCTGTCGTGCGCGGCCAGCCAGTTCGCGGCCTGCTGCCAGTAGCCGGGCACCCCGGTGAAGGAGCCCGGCTGCAGGGCCTGCCCGTTGAGGTAGGGCAGCGCGAGCCCGGCCAGCGCGGCCACCGCCACGACGCACCCGGCAACCCGAAGACCCTTACCCAACCCCTTATACCGAACGGATAGTCGCGCCTGTTCCGGCCTCCACCTGACTCGCCCGAGCAGGTGGGCGGCTCCGAGGACGAGCACCGCGGCCATCGCCGGCTCGATCTTGTACACGTTGCGCAGGGCGGACAGCGCGCCGTCCATCACCTCCTGTACCTGCGCCGCCAGTGGGCCGCCGAGCGGGCCGGGGTACCCGGCCAGCCCGTAGAGGGCGGCGAGGCCGAGCGTGCACCGCAGCCAGGGCCCCTCGGGCAGGTCGCGGCGGGCTATCCCGGCCAGGCCGACGGCGACGGCGAGGGCGGAGGCGGCGGCGGCCCACCCCGCGCCGGTCATCACGGACCCGGCGGTGAGCCAGGGCTCGCCGAAGTTGAGGTAGGCGACCCAGTTGCCGGTGCCGCGCAGCGCGGCGGCGGCGGACATGGTCCGCGTGGTGGTGGTGGCCTGCTCGATGTAGGGGAGGAAGTTGAACCCGTAGACGCCCTGGTACAGCAGCGGCCCGACCCACCAGGCGGTCGCCGCGACCACCGCGGGAACCCACCAGCCGAGCAGCGCCCAGCGACGCCGCCCCGGCCTGGTCACGATGTACACGAACGGCAGCGCGAGGGCGGCCAGGGTGGAGGTCGCGTTGATGCCGCCCATGCAGGCCACGACGACGGCGGAGCGCGCCGCCGCCTGCCAGTTCCCCCGGGCGCGGACCAGCGGCAGCACCGCCCAGGGCGCCAGCACGCCGGGCAGCACCGCGCCGGAGGTCGATCCCAGGAGGATGGTGAACGTCGGCCACAGCGCGAACGCGGCCCCGGCCAGCAGCCGGGATGACCGGGAGCCGATGCCGACCGCCTCGGCCAGCCGCACGATCCCCCAGAAGCCGGCCGCGGCCAGCAGCGACATCCACAGCCGCTCGGTCACCCAGACCGGGATGTGCAGCGCCCCGTGGGCGAGGAGGTAGAAGGCGCCCATCGGGAACGCGTAGCCGATGTACTGGTCGGCGATGCTGCCGAGGTTCTCCAGCGGGTTCCACAGGTGCCACAGCCGCTCGTAGAAGCCGAGCGGGTCGATGTCCACGCCGAGCTTGGTGTCGAACGTCATCCGCCCGGGGTCCTGGACGAGCAGCAGGACCAGCACGACGATCCACGCCAGCGCGACCCAGCGCAGCCCGGCGCGCTCGGCGGAATCCCCCCAGCCGCGGAGCTGTCGCCACGGCGGACGGCTCCCCCCGCCGCCCGCCTCCCGGCGGTCGCCGGCCTCGCCTGAGTCCCTGCCGACCCGCGGCATCCGCAGCGTGGTCACGGCTGCCGCCGCAGGATCAGCAGGAGGTTCCAGGTCAGCAGCTCTCGCAGGCCCGGCAGGCTGACCAGGAACCGGCACCAGCGCGGATAGTAGCGGGGCCGCGCCTCGACGCAGGCCACGTCCGTCCGGCCCCGCGCCAGGGACAGCATCGGCCCGACGCCGAGGCCGAACATGCTCTGCCCGTAGACGTTCTTGGGCTTCCTGCCATGCCGCCGGGTGTAGTGGCGCATCGCGAAATTTCCTCCCAGGTAGTGGAAGGGTGCGGTCTCGTGACCGCCCCACGGGGACAGCCACACGGTGTAGGTCACGTAAACGATTCCGCCGGGCCTGGTGACCCGGATCATCTCGTCGATGAGCCCGGCCGGATCCCGCACATGCTCCAGCACGTTGCAACTGAAGCAAACATCGACGCTGCCGTCGGCGAGCGGCAGCCAGTAGCCATCCCCGATCACGCTCGCGGGACCGGGCGTGCCCCGGCTGGCCAGCTCGGCGGCGTCCGGCTCGACCAGCAGGCAGCTGGCCCCCCGTGCCCGGAACGCGTCGGCGAAATAGCCGGCGCCGCCGCCGACGTCCACGACCCGGGCGCCGTCCAGCGGGTGGTGCCGTTCCACCAGGGCGACCGAGTCGCGGGCGAGCAGGCCGTAGAAGCGGTCCGGATCCGACTGCTCCCGCAGGAACGCCAGGAACAGGCGGAACGCCCCCACGGAAGCCGGTGCCCTGGAAGGCGGTGCCGGGGGTGGCGGTGCCACTGGGCGTGCGTCATGGAATCTGAGCATTTATTGCAGGACCGTAGCAGTGATTGTTTACTGGACCGTAGGATATCGTTTGGATTGGCGCCAATATATACCTATGACTGAATTGTGACACAGTGACAGTATTTATTGACGATAATCTATTCATTCGATAGAAGTAACGTCTACCAGGGCAAAACTATCGCGGGCATCCGGGAGGAGACCAGCGTGACAACCGGGCGCATGCTCTTCTCCCCGGCCGGGCAGCGCGCCGTCGGCAGGGCCGGCCGGCATGTGGCGATCGTCGCCTGGCGGGACATCGCCAGCCCGCGGGCTGGCGGCTCGGAGCTGATGGTCGACCAGCTCGCCGTCGGCCTGACCGAGATGGGCGACCGGGTGAGCCTGCTGTGCGGCGGGCCGTCCGCCCCGCACCCGTACCGGGTGGTCCGCGGCGGCGGGCCGTACACCCAGTTCCTCGGCGCGCCGGTCGCCTACGCGCGGCGGCTGCGGGACTGCGACGTGATCGTGGAGGTATGCAACGGCATGCCATTCCTGACGCCGCTGTGGAGCCGCAAGCCGACGATCTGCATGGTCAACCACGTGCACGCCGACCTGTGGCCGCTGCGCTTCCCGCCGCCGGTATCCACCGTCGGCCGGTTCCTCGAACGGCGGGTCATGCCGTGGGCGCACCGCGGCAACCTCATGCTCACGGTGTCGGAATCGACCGCGCGGGGCCTGGAGTCGCTCGGGGTGCCGCGGGACCGGATCCGGATGCTCACCAACGGCGTCGCGCCCGCCGGCCCGCCCGCCCCGCGGTCCGCCGAGCCGCTGTTCCTCGCGCTCGGCCGCCTCACCGAGTACAAGCGCATCGACCTGCTGCTGCGACTGTGGGAACGGGTGCGGCCGGTGACCGGTGGCCGGCTGGTCATCGCCGGGGACGGCCCCGAGCGCCCGCGCCTGGAGCCGCTCGCCGGGGACGGCGTCCTGTTCGCCGGCCGGATCAGCGACGAGCGCAAGCACCGGCTGATGTCCGCGGCGTGGCTGCTGCTGCACCCCGCGCTGATCGAGGGCTGGGGGCTCGTGGTCTCCGAGGCGGCCCTGCGCGGCACCCCGGCCATCGGCTTCGACGTCCCGGGACTGCGTGACTCCGTCGAGCACGGGCGGACCGGGCTGCTGGCCCGGTCCGAGTCCGAGTTCGCCTCGGCCTGGGCCACGCTGGCGCTCAGTCCCGCGCGCCGCGCCGCCCTGGGCGAGGCCGCGCGGAAGCGCGCCTCCCGGCTGAGCTGGCCGGTGGCGGTGCGGCACTTCTCCGCCGTACTCGACGAGGCCATCGGCACCGGAGCCGCCCGGTGACCGCGCCCCCCGCTTCCGCAACCGGCCCGGCCGACCCCGTCAGGCTCGTAACCGGCCCGGCCGGCCTGGTACCCGAGACGGCCCACGGCACGCAGCGCCTGCACGCGTTCTACGCCGACCCCGGCACGGTGTTCAGCTCCGGCGAGGAACGGGCGCGACGGCAGGTCCGGATGCTCGCCGCGGCGCTGGCCGCGCGCCCCGGGCCGCAGGTGGTCGTGGACGTGGGCTGCGGCGACGGCGCCGCCACCCACCAGGTCAGGCTGCTCGATCCGCGCAACACCGTGATCGGCGTAGACTGGTCCGCGACCGCGCTGGCCCGGGCCCGGGCCCGTGGCCTGGCGGTCGTCCAGGGCGGCACCGACGGTGCCGGGCTGCCGCTGGCGGATTCCTGCGCGGACGTGATCATCATGAGCGAGCTGATCGAGCACCTCGTAGATACCGACGCCGCGGCCGACGAGGCCCGCCGCGTGCTGCGGCCAGACGGCATCCTGCTACTGTCCACCCCGAACCTCGCCGCCTGGTTCAACCGGGGCCTGATCTGCCTGGGCCTGCAGCCGGCCTTCTCCGAGGTGAGCCTGCGCGGCGTCTACGGCCGGCCCGGCTCGCAGGTCGCAGGCCACCTGCGCCTGTTCACCCGGCGTGCCCTGGTCGAGTTCCTCGCCGCCCGCGGCTTCACCTGCGAGCGGATCGCCGGCGCCCCCTACCATGACGTACCGCGGCCGCTGCGCCCGCTGGACCGCGCGCTGTGCCACTGGCCGTCCCTGGCCAGCATCCTCCTGGTCCAGGCGCGGGTTAAGCCAGCCGCGGATTTACGACAGAAAGGATCGTCCCCATGCGCTTCCTCGCCGCCGTCGTGATCGGCGTGCTCCTCGGCACCGGCGCCGTGCTCGTCCTCGTCCACGACAGCAACGCCACCGAGCCGGCCCCGGTCCGGGCCGTGTTCAACAACCTGGCCCCCTACAAGCCCCAGCCAACCACCCACGTCCCCTACAACTACGGCTCCGGCGGCTGAACCCAAGAGAGTAAACTCGCGTCATGAACGGTGCCCTCTGATGGCCGTCACCCGTACATCGTCGTTCGGCGACACCGACGCTGCGCAGCGGTTCGTGCAGGCAGTCATCGACCTGCACGCGTTGACGGTTCGTGACTGGCTGGCCCGCGACACCAGCGACCGGCTGAAGCTCGAGGGCTACTGGCCGGCCGAGGTCACCGGCAGGCTGCTGCTGCGCGCGATGGTCTACGCCGGGCGTGACGCCATCGACGTGTCGGGCGTCCGCGTTATCCTCCGCCGCAGCGACGAGCACCCGAGCGGCTTCATCGTCCTGTCGGCGTTCCCGGTACTGCCATGACGGAGCAAGGCGTGAACGAGTTCCAGTCCGGCCCGAACCCAGACCCAGACCCAGGCACTAGCCACCTTCTCGCCCTGGCCCAGGCCTACGCCGGGCAGGCCGCGGACGACGAGCCCGGCAAGCCCAGTGCCGCGCTGACGGCCTACCTGCGCTGGTCCGACCCCCCTGCCGCCGCTGCCACGGCGGCCGAACTGCGGGAACTGGCCTCCCGGGGCGCGCAGTCGGCGGGGAAACTGGCGTCATGGCTGCCCAGTTCCCAGACGAGCTGGCTGCTGACGGTGGCGGATCTGTGCGAAAACGCGGTTCAGGCGGGCTTCCCCCCGGCCGCCGACCCGGTCACCCACTGGGAGTGGAACCGGCGCTTCCCCGATCTCGGGCAGCTCATCGGCTGCTACTTCAGCCAGGACTTCCCCGACGAGTTCGCCGGCCACGACGAGGCCATCGACGCCTGGTCCGCTAGCGCCGGCGGTCAGGCCCGGGCTCGCGTGACCGGCCAGATCCGGGAGCTGCTCGCGCTCGGCCTCGACGACGCCGAACTGGACGGCGGCCTGGCCGAGCTCGGCCTGGAAGTCGATCTCCCGCTCCATCCCGCCGACTGGCTCGGCCATGTGGCCGCCCGCATCGCCGCCCCGCCTGCTCAGCCCGGAGCCCCGCCTGGTGCTTCCGGCTGACAGCCGGGCGGCTGGCCAGGGTGATCCTCGTGGTGCCAGATGTGCGCGGTAATGTCGTCCGCTGCCCGCAGCAGCGCGCCGCGCCAGGCGTCGCCACCGCCGTCACCCGCGCCGAGGTGGGTCATCGCGTAGCCGAGGTCACGGTCGAACGGCAGCAGGTTCACGATCTCGTGCAGCTCGCCGACGACCGGCGGCAGCCAGACCCGGCACGGCTCCCTCGCGGCGGTGAACGACGCCACGGCCGCGCCCAGGCCCGGCGGGCCGCCGCCGGAGGGCAGCCGCGTGCACAGGTCCAGCAGCTCGGGATACCGGAACCGCACCTCCCACCGGTTCATCGGCACTTCCTGCAGCGTCGGGCTGGGCTGATTGAGCATGCGGTCGGACGCGTACCAGCCGAGCGCGGTGCCGAGCGCCTCGGCCAGGTCGCCTTCCTGGCCGGCCGGCGGCGGCCCGAGGACGCGCTCGAGCAGGCCGGGACTGCGCCCGGCATCGGCGATAAGCCGGGCGGCCTGATCGCACAGCAGCCCGTAGGCATCGGTAAACAGCAGCCGGGCCGCCTGGTGCGCCCGATGGAAACGACGGGAGTGCGCGGAAGGGGCCGCGTTGGTGTCGGTGACCGGCCCGCCCTCGTAGGCGGCCGCGAACCTGGCCGCGTAGCGGTAACGCGGGTCGGCCAGGCCGGGAGGCTCCGGCACGGCGGCACCCGGCGCGGTGACCATCGCGGCGGCCGGGTCGAGGGAGGCGTTCTCCTCCCGGACCACGTCCTGGACCCGGTCCAGGACGCGCCGGTACCAGGGCAGCCACCCGTCAGCCGGGCCGGCCGGATGAGCCAGCCCCAGCTCGCTGCCGTCCTGCTCGCGGGTGGTCGCCAGCAGCATCCGCAGTTTCCCGATTCCGTCGGGAGCGGCAATGAATCTGAGCGGATCCCACGGCTCTCTGGCGGCAATCCTCTCGATGACCCACGCGGTCGCGTCCGCTTCCGGGAGGCGGTGCAGCGTGCGCTGGTTAATGAAGTGATCGGCGATCGTTGCCAGGTGGACGAAAACCCAGCCGAAGTCCGCGTGGTAGGGCAGCTCGCTCGCGGACGGCGGCTGGACATCGCCCAGCTGGCCCAGCAGCGGGAGCAGCTCGCGCGCCGCCTCCGCCAGGGTCTTCCCGGCGTGCGCCCGCAGGTCCAGGTCGAGGTCACGATACCACTCCTCCTCGCGCTCCCAGGAGATCTCGACGAGGTCATCCAGGTCCACGCCCCAGTGCTCCACCCCCCAGTACAGCAGCCGGTACACCCTGGCGACCTCGACTGACTCCAGGTCATACAGCCGTCTGTGCGGCTGGCGCATCACCCGGGCATACCGCGCGGGGAACGTCTCTATCCGGTACCGGGTCCCGGGCCGCGGTTCCTGAAACCCGGGCGGACGCTCCAGGGTCAGGGTGATCATGGCATGGAGGCGCGGCAGATCATCCAGGAACTCGTCGGCGGGCATCATCAGGCGCCTGCCCTCCTAATCGGGATATGCGGTCAGGACGATAAACGGCGGCTTGAGGGTGGGCATGCGTTTAAGGATGATCCGCATGCTGTAAGCGGGTTGCTCAGTCGAGGAACCACTGCGCATGGTCAGGCCGGTGGTCATATTGCCGCCGGGGGTGTAGGTCAATGTCTTGCTCCCAGTCGACTGGGTATTGAGCCAGTTATCGATGCCCTGCTGGTCATGGTTGATGCCGTCCTGCACGAGGGCCTGCGCGGCCCCCTCGCTGGTGAAGGTCGACGCGGCTGGAACGTGCTGGTCATCGAGCCGCTGCCGCATCTGGGCTTCGGTCAGGCCGACATGCCTGGAGATGGTGTGGGCGCCATCGACCCCTTCCAGAGTGCTCAGGTCGACCGGGAGCGTGGTGCCCGGCGGCACGGATATGCCCTTGTTGGCCTTGGTGGCGGTGCTCGAGGCCAGCAGCCCAGGGTACTGGAAGTCGTGCAGGGCGCGGTCGGCGACGGAGTCGGCCTGCGCGTCCATCGCCTGCAGGCTGGGCATCGTCCTGACCGCGGCCTCCAGCCGGGTGCGCTGGCTGTTCGCATCCAGGAAGCCCTGGAGCCGCTTGACCGGCTGCCAGTAGTCCGAGTACAGGATCTTGAGGCAGTCGCCGATCATCGCCCCGTCGAAGATCCCGCCGATGATGGCATCAAGAGGCCCGGTTTCCGAAAAAATGATCTCGAGCAGCACGCCCCAGGCCAGGCCACCCATGCGGTGCTCAAGATTACTGCGGGTGATGTCAATGGCGCTGGCCAGGTCAATGCAGGCATTGCCGAGGCTCGCCGCGCAGTCACCCATGATGTCCAGCGGTGCGCTATTGCTCCCCGATTGGGGCAGCCATGGCCTGGAACCCCAGATCCGGCTGACAAAGGCTTGCATCTGATCCTGCCAGGACCTGATCGTGTCACCGGGGTCAGGCACGCCGCGGTCGGCCAGCGCCGGCTGGGCGTTGCCGGCGATCGTGATCGTGTCGAGGGCCGAATCGAGCCGGGAGTCAAGCTGCTGGGCATCCTGCGCGAACTGCCGCCATGCGGACGCCGCCGCCAGCAGCCGGTCCTGGTGCCCGGTCGGGAAGAGCGCCACCACCGACTGAAGCTCCGCGCGCGCCAGCGCGTGCACGATGAGCCCCTCCGGATCACCAGTGAGGTCGAGGTAGGCGCTGCCCGACGCCGGGGCCGGCCGCCGATGCGGTATCCCGGTGACGACGGGCCGCGACTGGGCCGGTGGTGACCCGCTGTGGCCTACGCTGGAATGGTGATCGGCCGCGGAGAAATTGTTCGCTGAGGTGTTCAGGCCAAGCGCGACGCCGGACAGTGCCTCTACCAGATCGGATGCCGCCATGGACACCTGCTCAGCCAGCGGATCGTAGCAGCCGCCGAAGAACGTCGCTACGAGGTCCGTGCCGGCCATGTTGCCCGTGCCGGCCAGGGTGCCCATCACGCTCTCGGCGTCCTCACCAAAGGCGTTCGCGCATTTCGCGACCGCGCGAGCGGCGTCCCACACGTCGTCGGTATTGACGTCGAGCACGCCCGTGCCCGGCTGGCCGATGGCGTTCGGACCCTTCATCTCCGGACGGGGAATCGGGGCTCGCGGGCCGGTCCTCCTGGCGGGCGGGGACGGGTGTGAGGGGACCGCAGGCGGACGCCCCGGAGTCGGAGCTGGGGTAGCGGGGGGCTGCGGAGCGCGCGGCGTGGCGGGCGGCTGCGATGGCGGGGTGGTGACGGGCGGCTGCGGCGCGGGTGACGGGGACGACGGGCCAGACGTGGGGGCCGGCTGGGCGGGTGTTTGGGCGGGCTGGGGAGTGGGACCCGATCCGGGATCGCTCCCGGCAACGGTGTCGGCCATTAGTCGGCCTGCCACATGGCGGTGGTGGTAGTGAGGGCATTGCCGAAGTTGCCCTGCGCGGTCTGCAGAACCTGGTGCAGCCAGTCGAGTTCGGCGAACATGTCGCTGCTGGCCTGAAGCCAGGCCTGATGCGCGGTGTCGTAAGCCTCCCTGGCCGCGCCGGTCCACAATGAAAGCGAGGCAGCTAGCTGGGCTTCAAGGTCCGAAATAGCAGCGTCAAAAGCATTCTTGGTCTCGGCGAACTGATCGACCGAATCTGCCAGCGCCCCCAGATCTGCCCGTATATACGGCATGCTCCAACCTTATGGCAGATCCAGAATCAATTCCACATAAAGGACGTACAGATAGGTGATGAGGCACCCGTGAATACAGAGGTTTTCGGCATTTCCTGATGCAGATGTGAACAGGGTGTCCGTCGGCCTGAACAGTGAAACCCGAGCCAACCCGTCAACAAGCTAAACGGCATTGACCGCTACCCCGGCGTCCCCGGCGAACCATCCGAAGCCCCCGGCACCGGCCGGGGTTGGTGATTACCAGGAAGCCGAAGAACGTCGTAATCAGGCTAACTCGTGGCGCTTGGCCACGACTGCGGCCACGACTCACCAGTAAAGACATCGGATGGTTGATTTACCTGCTCAAGACTCCGAATATTGGTTCCCAATCCTATCGTGAGCGTATGAGTGGCGTATGCCAGCGCGGCAAGAAAAGCCGTAAGACCTACAGCATACCCTACAATAGCCCCTGGCCCGGTTCCCGTGCTAATAAATGCACCGACCAAGCCGACCAGCGCGACGCCCATGGCCATATAGGCGTTAAAACCATTATTCGCCATACTGTCACAAGCGTTGGATATGGAATCCGCCCTTGTCTTGATAACATCCGCCGCGGGCTCTTGACCCGAAACAGCATTCTTATATTTTCCTCCGGCAATCCCCTTCCACCCGCCGGAATATTGCTGAACGCGATGCAGCTGGATCGCACAGTCCGAAACCTCCGTTGCGATCGAATTCCAGGAATTCCCGAATTTCCATAGCTGAGGTGGAACATCGGACACCTCAAGGAACTTATTGAGTTCAGCCATCGCCTCATCGAATAGGTTTTGCGCCTTTTTTATCAGATCCCTTATATAATTACCTACAAGAGGAATCGAGCTGGAATCATTCTCGGCCCGCCGCATTCCATTATTGAAATCGCGGGTAACCTCTTCTATCGTATGATGAATCTTGGCGATAAGTTCCTCATATTGCGCTACGGAGAAATCGCTCATCGCTCCTCCCGTCCCCTAACCGATGACATACTTGATTTGGGCGAGTATTCTCTCTTCAGCTTCACTATAAGTTCGATGTGAATCTATAAGCGCCTTGGCGATGCGATCCATTTCAAATTCGCCGCCCCCGCACAAACCGGCCATCATCTCGCATGTCATATTGTAGGAATTAACAGCATCGGCAAAGACGCCCGCATATAGTTCACATTGACTATTTCTGATTTGAGCTACGACGTTCCCCATTCTCTTTGCCTGATCAGCCCATATTTTCTCCTGAAACAGCAGCGTGCCAGTATGGACATCTACCTCGGCTGAACCCATGATTATCATCCGTTCGCTGTTGGCGGTCGTTGCGTGTCGATGATGGCGGCCTGGATCTCCGCGAATAGTCGCGAGGCGTGCTCGACGGCATCGGCGGCGCCCGCTTCTTGCCGCCGCAGGCCTTCTCTCGCTTCGGCGAGAGCCCCCGTAAGCGAATGGTTGATGTCGTAGCCAGATTGCCTCGCTGCCCACCGGGCATCGACCAATGCCGTTTAGCTTGTTGATGGGTTGACCCTGGTTTCGGTGTTCGGGCTGCTGCCGCGCGTGGTTCGGTGCATGATCGCTGGTCGTGACGGAGACTGGTGTCGTGGCGGAGCAATCGC
>JAFMRC010000124.1 GCA_017354375.1 Nocardiopsaceae bacterium
GCCTCGGCCGCCGCCCGCTTGGACGCGCTCGCCGCGAAGAACGCGGCCCACTCCCCCAGCGTCGGCTCGACCTGCGGGAGCAGTTCCCACACGCTGCGCGGCCGACGCCGTCGGCTGCCGGTCCCCGGCTCTCCGCGGGCGGCCACGATCGCGGCTGCCGCGCGCAGCCCGGCGAGATGCGCGCAAATGTAGCGGGTGCCCGGGTCCGTCTCGGCATCCGCCTCGGCTAGTCCGCGCCGCGCCGCCTGAAGCAGGTTGGCCACCGTGGCGGACGCGCGGGGCCGCGGCCTTGCGATCTCGGTGCCCGGTCCGGCGTCAGATCCGGCGCCCGCATGCGGCGGCAACTGCGTGCCAACCGCTGTCAGTGTGCTGGTCATGATCTGCGCTCCCTTTCAGCTTCACGTCGCCGTCCCCGCTCAGGGTGCGGGAACCTGGCCGGGCGGGAAGCTTCCCCACTCCACGCCCGGCCAGACTCCGGTCGCCGGGGGTCAGCGGCGGCCGGAGTTCGCCACACCCATATTCGAACACAGGTTCGCGGCATTGTCCAGCATTTTTCGACTCCTGTTCGAATCTTTTGGAGCCGTATTCGAAGCTACTCCGGGGGTCTGACATTCCAGCCGCCCCACGAGGGGATGAGGGGATGGCGCCGGCCGGGTGGAAGTGCCGTAGCAACGCGCCGTTGACGCCAGGTCAACAGGGACGCGGGCCGTTGCCACACGCCCGCCGGCTGACGCAGACCCAGGGCGGCGTCGGCTGACGCCTCCCTGGCGTCCCGTAAGCTGATCGTGATGAGCCAGAGCGTGACGCTGACCGAACTCGGACCCGCCGACTTCCGGCCGGCGATCGGTCAGTTCGTCGCCGTGTACGCCGCGGCGACGAACCCGCCAGAGCGGATGCTCGCCGGCCGCGGGTCAATCCTGGAGCGTCACGCCGCCCATCCGGGCTTCCGCGCCCTGGCCGCGGTAGCGCCCGGGGACGGGAAGGACGGGTCCACCGCGGAGATCGCCGGGTTCACGTACGGGTTCCACGGGGCGTACGGGCAGTGGTGGCACGACATGGTGGCCGGCGCGCTCGCGGCCATCCCCGCCTCTCGCGGGGCGATGGTCGCGACCGACTGGCTCGACGACTCCTTCGAGGTCGCCGAGTTGCACGTGCTACCCGCCTATCAGGGCGCGGGCATCGGGCGCTCGCTGCTGCTGCGACTGCTGTCCGGCCGCCCGGAGCGTACCGCGCTGCTCTCCACCCGGGACGCCGAGTCGAAGGCGCGGCGGCTGTACCGGGGCGTCGGGTTCACTGACCTGCTCACCGGATTCCGGTTCTCCGGCGGGGAACCGCCCTACGCGGTGATGGGCGCGACGCTCCCCCTGCACCCGGAGGATCAGCGCCCATCAGATCAGCGCCCGGACACGGCCGCCTCGTCGCCGCCCCCGAGCCCCCCGAGTTCCCCGAGACCGAGCATCTGATAGATCTCCCTGGTCGCGCGCGACCAGTTGAGCGTGTAGAAATGCAGCCCAGGAGCTTCCTCGGCGAGCAGCCGGTCGCTGAGCTCCGCCGCGTAGGTGACGCCGATCTCCCGCAGCCCGGCCTTGTCACCCTTCGCGTCGGCCGCGCGAAGCTTCTCCAGCAGGCCCGGCGGCACCTTGCAGCCCCCCAGCTCCATGGCCCGCTCTACCACGCGCAGGCTGGTGACCGGCATGATCCCGGGGATGATCGGCACGTCGCAGCCCCGGGCTCGCACCCGGTCACGCAGCCGCATGTAGTCCTCCAGGTAGAAGAACATCTGGGTGATCGCGAAGTCGGCCCCGGCCCGGCACTTGGCCACGAAGTGCCTGGTGTCGGCCTCCTCATCCGCGGAGCGGGGGTGCAGTTCAGGGAACGCCGCGACGCCTACGCAGACGTCGCCGGTCGCCTTCACCAGCCGGACGAGCTCATCCGCGTGGGAGACGCCCTCGGGGTGCGGAATCCAGTCGGCGTTCGGGTCACCGGGCGGGTCGCCCCGTAGCGCGAGGACGTTGCGCACGCCGACATCGACATAGCTGCCGATCACGTTCCGCAGTTCGGCGAGCGAATGGCCGACGGCCGTGAGGTGGCCGACCGGGGTCAGCGACGTCTGCTCGGCGATCCGGCCGGTCACGCGGACCGTGCGGTCCCTGGTCGAGCCGCCGGCCCCGTACGTCACCGAGACGAAGGTGGGCTTGAGCGGCTCCAGCTGCCGGATGGCCCGCCAGAGCTGCTGCTCCGCGACCTCGGTCTTCGGTGGCATGAATTCGAACGAGAACGACCTGCGGCCAGACTTGAGGAACTCGGAGATCAGCGGCGCGCGCGACACGCCCGCCGCGGGTTGGCTGGTGACGTCCCCCGGACGGCGTGGTCGTGGCGGCATGTGGCCCACACTAATACGCAAACCCGTTTTCTGTGATCACGCCACAAGGTAACAGTCTCGCATCGTTTCGGGCCGGTGCCCGGCCCGCGTGCCCCGCCCCGCTCCCGGGAGGCTCCCGGGAGCGGTTAGAAGGCCAGCGCCTGGGCGCGCCGGTTCACCTCGGTGCCACGATGAGCGCAGAGCGCCTCGATCGGCGTTCCCGGGAGCGTCTCGTCGGCCGTGAACAGCCAGCGAAGCGCCTCCCCGTCATCGAAGCCGCAGTCATAAAGGACCGTCAGCGTCCCGCAGAGCCCCTTGACCACCTGGGCGCCGTTGAGGAACGTCGCGGGGACGCCGCGCTCCCCGTCCGGGCGGGTTACGGCGAGGAGTTTGTGGTCGCGAATCAGCTGCTTCACCCTGCTGGCGGAGATCCCCAGCCGTTCGGCCACCTCGGGAAGCGACAGCCATTCGCCGACAAGCGCGTCGGTCGCGACATCTATTTGTGCCACGCACCCAATGTGCCACACCCCGGCGGGTTCCAAACACGCAATATCCACGCCCATGAGGAACGGAAGGGTCAGGCCAGGGCGTTCTTGACCGGGATCCCGGGGTCGGCCAGGCGGGCCGGGTCCGGCGCCGCGCGGGCGGCGATCAGCTTCCTGGCCTGCGCCATGTCGCGGGGCCGGCCCACGGTCAGCAACGCCGTCAGCCGGCCGCCGTCAGCGAGCCAGCAGGCGGTCCACCGGGGCTCCGCGGGGTCGCCGCGCCAGAGGAGCCGGTCATCCGGCCCGTGGCGGCCGACGTACTGCACCATCCGGCCGAACTGCTCGGACCAGAAGTACGGCACCGGGTCGTATACCTCGGAGCCGCCGAGGATGTTCGCCGCCACCACCCCGGGCGCGTGCACCGCCGTGTCCCAGTGCTCCACCCTCATCCGGGTGCCGAACAGCCCGGACGGGAAGCTGGCGCAGTCGCCCACCGCGAATATCCCAGGAGGCTCTGCCACGCCGGGCAGCGACGCGCGCAGCCCCTCGTCCACCGCCACCCCGTTGTCCAGCAGCAGGCCGGATCCCGCCAGCCAGCCCACTGCGGGCCGGACGCCGACCGCGGTGACCACCTCGTCGGCGGGCAGCCAGCCCCCGCCCACGAGGGCGAGGCCGCCTGCCTCGACGGACGCTACCCGGACGTCCGTGCGCAGCGAGACCCCGGCTTCGGCGTACCAGGGGGCGAACAGCGATCCGATCTGGTTGCCGAACACCGCGGCCAGCGGCGTCGGACCCGCCTCCACCACCGTCACCTCGGCGCCCGCGGCCGCCGCGGCGGTCGCCAGTTCCGCGCCGATCCACCCGGCGCCGGCCACCGCCAGCCGTAGCCCCGGCCGGAGCAGCCCACGCAGCGCCAGGGCGTCGTCGTAGGTCCGCAGGAACCGCTGCCGCCCCGGTCCCGGCAAGGCGACCGGCGTCGCCCCGGTCGCGATCACCAAGCCATCAAAAGGGTATTTTTCGTGATTTGTCTTCGTCCCATTGACCGTCATGACCACGCGGCTGGACACGTCGAGCGACACCGCCTCCGTCTCCGGGCGGAACTCCACGTCCAGCGCGCCGAAGTCCGCCTTCAGCGCCGGGACGATCCCCTCGGTGAGCACCTTCTTCGACAGCGGCGGACGGTCGTACGGCGCCCGTCCCTCCGCGCCGAGCAGCGTGATCCGGCCGGCGTACCCTCGCTCACGCAACGACATGACCGTGCGCAATCCGGCGAGACCCGCCCCAGTCACCACGATCCGTTCGGGATGATCCACAATGGTCTAGCCTACGGGGCACCCGGCCGCGCTCCCCGGCAAGCCCGGCCCGCATCCCAGGCCGGCGTCCCCGCCCGGGCAGCCACCCCCTGGCCAGGGGAAAATGATGAACGGCGCCAACCCGGGGCAAGCCGGACCGTAGAATCGGGCACGATGGAATCTGCTGTCGCGGACGCGCTGATCGGGAAGACCCTGGGTCAGCGGTACCTGGTCCGCTCCCGCATCGCCCACGGCGGCATGGCCACCGTGTACCTCGCCATCGACACGCGGCTGGACCGCGAGGTGGCGCTGAAGGTGATGCACGCGGAGCTGGCCCGGGACACCGGCTTCGTGAACAGGTTCATCGGCGAGGCGAAGGCCGTCGCGCGGCTGTCCCACCCCAACGTCGTGTCCGTGTTCGACCAGGGCTCGGACGGGGAGCACCTGTACCTGGCGATGGAGTACGTGCCCGGGCGAACGCTGCGCGGCCTGCTCGAGGAGCGCGGCCGTGTTCCCTGCCCCGAGGCGCTGCGGATCATGGACCCGGTCCTCGGCGGGCTGGCCGCCGCCCACCGCGCCGGGATCATGCACCGCGACGTCAAGCCGGAGAACGTGCTGCTCGCGTCGGACGGACGGGTGAAGGTCGCGGACTTCGGCCTGGCCCGGGCGCAGGCGGGCACCCGGCACACGCGGACGGGCCAGGTCATCGGCACCGTCGCCTACATCGCCCCGGAGCAGGTGGCGGGCGGCACGACCGACTACCGCACCGACGTGTACGCCGCCGGGGTGATGCTGTTCGAGCTGCTCACCGGGCGGCAGCCGCACACCGGTGAATCGCCGCTCGCCATCGCCTACGCCCACGTGAACACCGACGTGCCGCCGCCGTCCGCGTTCGTCGGCGGGCTGCCGCCGGGCATCGACCACCTGGTGCGCGCGGCGACCAGCCGGGATCCGCGGCTGCGGCCGGGATCCGCGGAGGAGTTCCTGCGCGCCCTCCGGGGGGAGGCCTCCGCGGTGCCGGCGGCGCTTCCCCCGACGGCCACCCCCAACCCCAACCCGAGCCCCGATCCCGGCCAGCCTCCCGGCCCGGTGCCGGCCACCTGGGCGACCTCCCCCGATTTTCCGAACGGGTCTTCGCTGACTGCCCCGCCCCCCGCTTCCTCTGGCCCTTCGCACACGATGGTGGTCGATTCCGCGAACTTCGGCGGGTACGAGGCGTACGGGCCGGCCGCCGGGGCGTACGACGGGGTGCCCGAGGAGCCGTTCCTGCACCGGTGGCTGTTCAGCAAGCGGCTGGGGGTGGTGGCCGGCGTAGTGCTCGTGGTGCTGGCCGCCGGGTTCGGCGGCTGGTGGTTCGCGATCGGCCGGTACGTGCCGCTTCCGCACGTGACCGGGATGTCCAGGGCGCGGGCGGTGAAGATCCTGCACACCGACGGGTTCCGAACGGCGCAGGCGGGACGGCCGGTGATCGACAACCGCGTGCCCAAGGGGAACGTGATCTCCGTGTCGCCGTCCGGCCGGGCGGTCAAGGGCTCGACCGTCACGCTGACGATCTCCGCGGGGCCGCGGATGGTCACGGTGCCGTCGGTGGCCGGCCAGTCCCTTCCCCAGGCGAAGGCGGCCTTGCGGAAGGCGGGGCTGCGGGTCGCGCCCACGCCGAAGAAGGTCGCCTCCTCCAGCGTGCAGGCCGGGGACGTCGCGGGGACGACCCCGAAGGCGGGCGTATCGTGGCCCGTCACCAAGCCGGTGCGGGTGGAGGTCTCGGCCGGGATCCCGATGCCGCCGCTGAAGGGGCAGAACATCGGCGACGTGCAAAGCTGGGCCGGGCAGAACAACGTCCAGCTGAACATCCAGCAGACGGCCAACAGCGCCGCCTCGGGCACGGTCATCGCCCAGTCGGTGCCGGCGGGCAAGCCGGTGGCGCCGGGCGAGACGGTGACCGTGACGGTGTCCACCGGGCCGCCCGAGGTCTCGATCCCGAACGTGATCGGCCAGCCGTTCGGGCAGGTGAAGCAGGAGCTGCAGCGGGCGGGGTTCACGGTGAACGGCAAGCGGGTCGGGTTCGGATTCGGCGGCCCTGGCGGCGGTCCCGGCGGGGGCGGTGGCCCCGGCGGGGGCGGCTTCGGCGGTCCCGGCGGTACCCGGGTCATCGCGACCAGCCCGAGCGGCCAGGCCCCGAAGGGCAGCACGATCACCGTGTACTACTACTAGGCCGTCGCGTTCTAGGTATCGCGGAATTCCTTCAGCAGCGCGATGTCACGGGCGTGCCCGGTCTTGCCGCCCGGGGTCTCCGCGACGAACGGGACGTCCTTGAGGGCCGGGTGGCTGACCAGCTCGCGGAACGGCCCGGCGCCGATCTCGCCCTTGCCGATCGCCTCGTGCCTGTCCCGGCTGGATCCCAGGCCGAGTCGCGAGTCGTTGGCGTGCACCAGCCTGACCCGGCCAGGACCTGCGGCCCGCTCGACCGCTTCCAGCGTTTCCGCGACGCCGCCGGGTTTGGTCAGGTCGTGGCCGGCCGCGAAGAGGTGGCAGGTGTCCAGGCAGACGCCTGCCTTGGGGTGCCCATGGAGCGCGTCGAGGTACGGCCCGAGCTCGGCGGCCCTGGCGCACAACACCTGGCCCTGCCCGGCCATAGGCTCGATGAGCAAGTCCGGATCGTCTTCGGTGAGCGTGCCGAGCACGGGGAGCAGGAGTTCCGCGACCCGGCGCAGGGCGCGCTCGCGGATCCCGATGTTGCTGTTATCAGCTGTAACGCCTGTGTCGCCGTTATGACCGCTGTTGCTGTTATCAACAGTAACGCCTGCGGCGCCGTTATGACTGTTGTTGCTGTTATCACCTTTGTTGCTGTTATCACTTCCGGGTGGCCGCGCCGGCCACCCGGTCGCGGAACCGGCGTGCACCACCACTCCGATCGCGCCGATCTCGCGACCGCGGCGCAGCGCGTGCGCGACGGCTCGCGCGGATCTGGCCGACGTGGCCTCGTCTGCGGCGCCGAGGTTGATCAGGTACGGGGCGTGGACGAAGACGGGAATCGGTGACTCGCGGAGCCGCGCGTCCTGCTCTGGGTCTCCGGCGCTCGCCGCCCAGCCGCGCGGGTTGGAGACGAACACCTGAATGACCTCGGCCCCAACCGCCTCCGCGTAAGCCAGCCCGCCGGTCGCGAGACCGCCCGTCACCGTCGCGTGCGACCCGATCGGGGGGTGGGATGTGCTCACTCGGGGCGGTACTCCTGGGCGGAGGCGGCGAGCTGGTCGGCGATCTCGTCGGCATCCAGCCGCGTCTCGATCTTCCGCAGGTCGTCGATCCGCGCCCGGGTCTCCACCCGCTTCGGGGTCAGCAGCGTGCAGCAGTCCTGGTCGGGCAGCTCGGAGATGGACAGGGTACGGATCCGCCGCGCCTCGGCCATGATCTCCGTCTTGTCCCAGCCGATCAGCGGCCGCATGATCGGCAGTCCGACCGCGTCGTCGAGGGCCGTGATGTTCTGCAGGGTCTGGCTGGAGACCTGGCCGAGCGAGTCGCCTGTGATCAGCGCGGAGGCCCGCATCCGCCGGGCCAGGGCCTCGGCGGTCTTGAGCATGAGCCGCCGCTGGGCGACGACCTGCAGCCGGTCCGCGCCGGAGCTGGCCAGCGCCTGCTGCGTCTTGCCGAACGGCACCACGAAAAGCCGCGATCCGCCCTGGAACCGGTCCAGGCCCCGCGTGAGGGCATATGCCTTGTAAACCGACTCGGGGCCGGTCAGCGGCATTCCGGAAAAATGGATAAATGTGCAGCGCAGGCCGCGGCGCATCATCCGGTAGGCCGCGACCGGCGAATCGATGCCACCGGACATCAGCGCGACCGCCCTGCCGCTCATCCCGACCGGTAGCCCGCCCTGTCCGGGCAGGCCGCTGGTGAAGACGAACACCTCGCGGGCATCGACCTCGATGAACACCTCGGTCTCCGGGCGGCCGAGATCGACCCGGAGGCCGTGCGCCTTCTGGATCTCGCGGCCGACGAGGACGGCGATCTCGGAGGAGGTCAGCGGGAACCGCTTGTCGCGGCGGCGTGGCCGCACGGCGAACGGGCCGGTTATTCCCCTCGTCAGGTCGATTGCGGCCTCGACCGTGGCCTCCGGGGTCTTGGCGACCCGCCACGCGCGGCAGACCCGGACGATGCCCGGCACGTCGGCGACCCGCTGGAGCACCTGTTCCACGGCCGCGGCGTGCTCGGCACCGTACTGGCTGGCACCGGGCTGGCCTGCACCGGGCTGGAGCGGGACGCGCAGGATGACGACGCCCTCGCGCCGCGTGAGGTCCGCGCGGATGCCGGTGTCCTTGACCGCCGCGCGGATATTCTGCTCCAGCATTCGCTGGAATTGGTGGCGATTCCGGCCCTTAAGTACGATTTCGCCGAGTTTGAGCAACACGCACGGCTCCGCGGCGGCCTGCTGGGCCGACTCGGCGGCCGTGACGGGGTCGGAGACTGTCATCACACCAGTTTGCCAGCTTCGGGCGACTGCGGGCACCGGCGCTTGCCTTACCAGGGGCCGCACCATAACGTAATGCCGTGAATGCCGATGAACGTGACGAGATCGCCGCAGCGGTGGCCGCCCACGGCGAGCTTGGCGCACGTTATGACTCCGCGATCGCCGAGGGCCTGATCGAGCGCATCGGCGAGGAGATCGACAAGCGGGTGGAGGAACGGCTGCGAAGGCAGCCGACCCCGGGACAGCCCTCT
The DNA here is from genome assembly GCA_017354375.1 of Nocardiopsaceae bacterium. GTDB lineage: Bacteria > Actinomycetota > Actinomycetes > Streptosporangiales > Streptosporangiaceae > Trebonia. Next base: position 8,856 of record JAFMRC010000124.1, read on the forward strand.
TCGGCCAGGCCCGCTCCGGGGCAGCTCACCCCGCCGCTCACCCCGCCGCAGCCCACGACGATCAGGCGGAACGGCGGGGTGACCGGGATGATCCTCGGCCTGGGGTCGATGGGGATCGGCATCGGCGCCACGGCGGTGGTCGTGATCCACGATCCGGCTTCCGTCGCCCAGGTCCTGCTGATCCTGCTGATCTGGGCGGCCATCGCCGTCGTCAACGTCGCGCACTCCCGGCGCCAGTGAGCTCCGTTCCGGCGTCAGCGGACGGCGCACAGCAGGCGGTTTGAGCCGCGCTGCCACAGCGTGCCGACCTCGGCGAACCCGGCGGCGCGCAGCGCCGCAGTGTGCACGGCAAGGCGTCCGCCCTCCGGGCCGTGGTGGCCGACGCCCCGGCGCTCGCGCTCGCGCGCCGGGCCAGCCAGCGCGGGGTCCGCTTCGGCCGCGTCCCACCACTGTCCCCAGTTCTCCGGGCGGTCGGCGTCCCCCTCCGGGAAGCGCCGCCGGAGCTCCTTCTCCTCCAGGATCCGGTCGAGCCGCGCGAGCACGGGGCTGGCGACCTCGTCGAGCCGGAAGTGGTCGCCGTCCAGGAACAGCCCGCCCGGCCTCAGCAGCCCGGCCAGGGTGGCGTACAGGCCGGTGAGCTCCGCCGGGGTCAGCCAGTGCAGCGCGGTGGTGGACACGGCCGCGTCGATCTTCCGGCCGGGCGGGAGTCCGATCTGATCCGCCCATCCCGGGGTTCGCAGGTCGGCGTCGGTGAACCGCAGGCCGGGCACGTCTGGGTAAGCGGCGCGGCCGAGGCCGAGGGTGACCGGGTCGGCGTCGACGGCGACGACCGTCGCCTCGGGGAGCCGGCGCAGCAGGCGCACGGACAGTGATCCGGGACCGCAGCCGAGGTCGAGAACGAGCGGATCCGGCCGCCCGGCGCCCGCCTCGACGGCGTCGATCAGCGCGGTGAACCGGTCCTCCCGGTCGGCGAGGTGGACCTCTTGCTGGCGGTCCCAGCGCTCGATCCATTCGCGAGCGACGGCCGCGTCGAGTTCCGGGGAGTCTGTCAGCTCCGGCATGCGAGCCTCCATGTAACTGGCTATCCTATGTTTGTCGGTCACGACGATACGGTAGTCAAGGTAACTGGTCAAGTGGATTTCAACAGTCACACAGATACGGTCGTCCGGGTGGCGGTCACGCTCGTGAACCTGCTGACGGACGGCGAGGAGCGCGGCAGGACGTACCTGCCGCCCGAGGACGCGGAGCGCGCGGAAAAGCTCAACGCGATCTTCAGGTCGGCGGGCAGCCGGAGCGAGGTGACGGCGGCCGAAGCCCGCGAGTTCACCTCCGTCGCCGCCGAACTGCGGCCCGTTTTCGAGGCCGTCGCGGCCGGGGCCATCGACGACGCGGCGAGCCGGGTCAACGACATGCTCGCCGCCACCGGCGCGCACCCGGAGCTGGCGCGCCACGACGGCGAGCCCTGGCACATCCACTTTCACGCCTATGGCCCGGCGTCGGCGGCCAGGAGCTGGGCGGCCGGCTGCGCGACCGGCCTGGCCATCGTGCTGGGCGGCGAGTACTTCGACCGGCTGGGCGTATGCACGGCGCCGCGCTGCGACCGGGTATACGTGGACACGTCCCGGAACGGCAGCAGGAGGTTCTGCTCGACCGCGTGCCAGAACAGGGTCAAGGCCGCCTCCTTCCGCGAGCGCCGCGCCTGATAGGGCCGCCCCGAAAACAAATTGACCGGTATCGGGGGGCATGTCTAGGGTGAACCGTTTTCTTCGGCTTAAAAAGGACCGGTCATGCCCTGGCACGCGATTTCCCGCCGGTATCCCGTGCTCGGCATCCGGGACTTCCAGTTGCTGCTCGCCGACCGGCTGCTGGCCCCGGCATCGCTGGGTTTCTCCGTGGTGGGCGTCTCGTTCGCGGTACTGAAGGTCACCGGCTCCCCCGCCGACCTGTCCTACGTGCTCGCCGCGAAGATCGCTCCGATGCTCGTGTTCTCCCTGGTCGGCGGCGTTGCCGCGGACCGGTTCCGGCCACAGCGGGTGATCATCGCCGCGAACCTGGCGATCGTGGCGGGCGACGGGACGTTCGGCCTGCTGATGCTCACCACCCGGCCGCCGCTGTGGTCAATGACCTGCCTGGAGGTACTGACGGGAACCGGGATGGCGATGTGGTATCCCGCCGCGACGGCCCTGCTCCCGCAGCTGGTACCCGACGGGCTCCTGCAGGAGGGCAACTCGATCAGCCGGATGGCGATGAACGGCGGCCAGGTGGCCGGGGCGGCGGCCGGCGGGCTACTGGTCGCTGCGGCCGGTCCCGGCTGGGCGCTGACCGTGTGCGGCGCCGCCATGACCGGGACGGTGCCGCTGATGCTGGCGATCAGGGCCGCTCGCGCCGCTCCTCCCGCGAAGCCCCAGGGGATGATCCGCGAGCTGCGCGACGGCTGGGCCGAGTTCCGCTCGCGCACCTGGCTGTGGGTCATCGTGGCCCAGTTCTGCGTGGTGATGGCGGCCTGGTACGCGGGGTTCCAGGTGCTCGGCCCGGTGGTGGCACGCCAGCATTTCGGCGGCGCGGCGGCCTGGGGCGCGATCACCGCGTCGGAGTCCCTCGGGTTCATCGGTGGCGGCCTGGCGTCGCTGCGGTTCAAGCCGCGGCGCCCGATGCTCTTCTGCGTGCTGGCCGGTGGCGGCATGACGGCTTCGCCGCTGTCCCTGGCGCTGGTGCTGCCGCCGGCGGCGGTGTGCGCAGTGACGTTCGGCCAGGGCATGGCGATCGAGATGATGATGGTGCAGTGGATGGTGGCCATGGCCCGCGCTATCCCGCCGGGCAAGCTGGCCCGGGTGGCGTCCTACGACGCGCTGGGCTCGCTGATGGCGACGCCGCTCGGCGCCCTGGTGGCCGGCCCGGTCGCCGCGGCGGTCGGCATCCCCGAGACCCAGTTCGCGGCGGCGGCGCTGATCGCGGCCGTCTCGCTACTGTGCCTGGTCCCCCGGGACATCCGGGCGACCCGCGCCGCGGACCTGGCGCCGCCAGCCGTAACGGTGATCACCGCCGGAGCGGAAAGATCTTCGTGATCATTTTCGGCGACGGCCCGTTAGGCGGCTGGAATGTCGTACCCCCGGCGTAACGTGTCGGCCATGAACCTTCCCAAGCGTCATCCAGGCAGAAGGCGCCCGGGGCACGCCGAGTGCTCCGAGTGCCCAGGCCACGGACCAGGTGCCGGGCGAGACGCGGATCGCCTGGCCTACATGAACTGGGTCGCCGGCCAGGTCGGCGAGCACGGCTGGGCCGTGCCCGGCACGTCCGGCGGTGATGGCCTGCCACCGTGGGCCTACAGCGTGGGCGTCTGGCTGACCTGCCAGTTCGCCGAGCTGATCGTGTGCGGAGCCCCGGTCCAGAACATGACCGCGATCATCGACGCGATCGGCGCCCGGGTCGCCGACGGTGAGGAGTTCGGCCCTCGCGACGTGCTGACGGGCATCTGCCCGGCGCGGCTGGCGCTGCGGCCGGTGGACCTGAGCTGGCGGACGACCGGCCTGTTCGAGATCTCCGACGAGTTCTACGGGTTCGTCCGCCCGCCGTACCTGCAGGTGGTGTGGGCCGACGCCGATGGCCGGTTCCCGTGGCAGCCGGGGTTCCACCCCGCCCACGCCGACGCCCAGCCGTTCCTGTGGCTCCCCAAGGACGACAACCCGCCCAGCCCCTGGACCCGCCTCGGCAAGTAGCCCGTCCCGGGACATTCACGCCGACTCACCGTCCGGAAGGCTCCAGAGGCCAGCGTACAGATGGGGGAATACTTAAATGTACACTCACGGTATGGACGTGCCCGTGACCGAACTGCGCGCGCACCTCAGCGACTGGCTGGAGCGTGCGCAACGCGGCGAGGAACTCATCGTCACCGACCGCGGAGTTCCGGTTGTCCGGATTCTCGGCGTGTCGGCCACCGCCACCATCCAGCGCCTGACGGCCGAAGGGGTGATCGGACGGCCCGCCTCCGCCAAGCGCCCCGTCGCCTCAGGCCGGAACCTGCCGCGCGCACGGCGCCCGCTCTCCGATATCGTCAGCGAACAGCGTGAAGAGCGGCCGTACTGATGGCACTTGTTTACTTCGACACGAGCGCCCTCGTGAAGCTCCTGCTCAATGAGCCAGGTACTCCGCTAGTAGCGGAATTGTGGGACAGAAGCGATGTCCTGCTGGCAAGTCGTCTCGCATACCCAGAGGTACGTGCGGCCCTCTCCGCCGCGGCGCGCAACCATGAGATCGATGAGGATTATCTCGACGAGGCGGAGAAGGCCTGGGACGAGTACTGGGCGTCGATTCGCCCCGTTGAACTCACCGAGGCGATTGGCCGTCACGCGGGAACACTGACTCGCTTGCACGCTCTCAAAGGCGCCGACGCGGTTCACCTCGCCAGTGCCCTGGCCGTCAACGAGGCTGATCTGGTCATGGCTGTGTGGGATCGCCGCCTGCACGCGGGCGCGCGGGCGGCGGGCGCCGCCGTCGCCCCGGCCGAGCTGGAAGGGTGAGGCGGCGCCGCCCCGGGGGGTTCCGGGGGTCCGGGGGTGTCCCCCGGGAAGCACTGCGGGTCGCGACCCCGGATGTAATCCGGGG